>NZ_JBLIQL010000002.1:0-491355 GCF_047525655.1 Pontibacter sp. 13R65 | reverse complement strand
CTGGGGGCCCGCATGATGGGCGGGGGCTTTGGCGGCTGCACCATCAACCTGGTGCACGTAGAGCGGCTGGAGGAGTACACGCGGCAGGTAAGCCAGGCCTATGAGCAGCAGTTCGGCAGAGAGCCAAAGGTATACATCGCCCAGATAGTGGATGGGAGCAGCCAGATTGCCTGAGGAAAGTCATATTCATTGGCATAATTTATTTTCTGAACCTATGCCGCTACAAGGCGGCAGCAACTGATAAAACCTATGAGTGCATTTGATTTAGAAGAGCACCCGCATCGTCGTTACAACCCTTTGTCAGGGGAGTGGGTACTGGTATCGCCTCACCGGGCTAAACGCCCGTGGCAGGGCCAGCAGGAAGCTGTAGAGAAAGAGGCACGGCCGGAGTATGACCCTGCCTGCTATCTCTGCCCCGGGAACACGCGCGTAAATGGCGAGCAAAATCCGGCGTACGAGTCTACGTTTATCTTTCAGAATGACTTTGGCGCCCTACAAGCCGACACGCCAGCAGGTTCCTTTACTAAAGGTGGATTACTACAGGCTGAAAGTGAACGAGGCATTAGCAAGGTTATTTGCTTCTCACCACGCCACGACCTTACCTTACCTGATATGGAAGTTGCCGATATCCGAAAAGTGGTTGATCTGTGGGAGCAGCAGTATATAGAACTTGGCAAGCTCGACTTCATCAATTACGTGCAGATTTTTGAGAATAAAGGGCAGGTAATGGGCTGCAGCAATCCGCACCCACATGGGCAGATCTGGGCTCAAAGTGCAGTGCCTGGCGAGCCAGCAAAAGAAACAGTGCAGCAGGAAGCCTATTTTCAGGAGCACGGCCGCAGCTTGCTGTTCGATTACTTGCAACTAGAACTTGAGGAGCAAAAACGCATTGTATATCAGAACGATCATTTTGCTGTATTGGTGCCGTTTTGGGCGGTGTGGCCCTTCGAAACCATTATTATCAGCAAGCGTCATTTTCAGCACATTGCGCAAATGAACGATGCGGAGAAAAATGCTTTTGCCGATGCCATTAAGCAGCTGACCATGGCCTACGACAAAGTATTTAATGTATCTTTCCCATACTCGGCAGGTATTCACCAAAGCCCAACCGATGGACAGGAGCACGGCAGCTGGCATTTCCATATGCACTTTTATCCGCCACTGTTGCGCTCTGCCTCCGTTAAAAAATTTATGGTTGGTTACGAAATGCTGGGCAATCCGCAACGCGACATTACACCTGAAACCAGTGCGGAAAGGTTGAGAAACCTGGTGTAAATTATCTGGCTTTCAACCCCCTACAACAGCAGAGGCCGATCTTTATAAGGGCCGGCCTCTGCTGTTGTAGATATCAAGCTAAAATAAAGTCAAGTCCATTTAGTTAGCAGGGCAATCAGGTCCTCTTGGGTAAACGGTTTGCATAGGTGGTCATTCATGCCGGCAGCCAGGCTTTTATGAATATCGTCTTTATACGCATTAGCAGAGAAAGCAATTATAGTTCCTTTAAAACCTGCCTTGCGAAGAAGTGCTGTTGCTTCCAGACCGTCTATATCCGGCATCTGGATGTCCATAAACACAATATCAAATGGTGTTTCCTGTGCAAGCTTAATAGCTTCTTCGCCGCTCTGCGCCGTGCTCACCCTGGCACCAAAGTTCTCCAGGATGTCTTGCATCAGGAACATGTTAATTTCGTTGTCGTCAACAACTAAGATCTGCTTTTCTTCTTTTAGCTTAAAATCAATGTCTGGTTGATCGTCTGCGGCATCTTCCGTTTGAATTTCAGCTGCTTTCAATTTTACCGTAAACCAGAAAGACGACCCCTTTGACTGGCCTGGCAGTGGACTAATTACTCCCATTTCGCCATCCAAAATATTTACCAGCTTTTTACTAATAGCTAATCCAAGTCCAAAGCCTCCATACCTGCGCGAGGTGGACTGGTCGGATTGCGTAAACGAATCGAAGATAATGGCCTGTTTCGACGAAGGAATACCGACACCAGTGTCTGTTACCGTGCAGGTCAGCACCAGATGTTCGTCCTCGAGTTTATCAACCCTGTGATGAACGGTGATTTCACCTGTTTCTGTGAATTTAATTGCATTGCTTACCAAGTTTATAAGCACCTGGTTAATCCTGTTCGGATCGCCGATCACGATTTCCGGAATGGCTTCATCAAAATAATAGGTAAATGATATGTTTTTGCCAAGGGCAAGGTGTTTATAAGGTTCCAGGTTGGCAGAAGCAATGCTCCTAAGATCGAAAGGGATCAGTTCAAGGAAAATTTTATCCTGCTCAATGCGGTGCAGATCCAGTATATCGCTGAGCAATTTTGTAAGGGTGGAGCCAGAGGTTTTTATCAGGTTCAGGTACTGCCGCTGCGATTTGTTCAACTCAGTTTGCATGAGCAGTTCTGTAAAACCCATAATACCATTAAGGGGAGTTCTGATCTCGTGACTCATGCTAGACAAAAAATTGCTCTTTGCCTCGTTAGCAGCCTCTGCCTTGTTCTTTGCCTCCTTTAGTTCACGTTCTGTTCTTTTTATTTCGGAAATATCTTTGGCGATGATTAGAATACCATCGATCTCTCTACGGCTGTTCATTAGGTAAGAGAAAGAACAGGATGCTGGTAAAATGTGGTGGCTTACCTTAGGCTGTAGCAAGAGTTCTGCGTTCAGGCATTTTCCTTCTCTTCTGAATTTAGTCAGAGCTGCGTTTAACCGAATAGCGTCGCTGGGGTGAACCAATTCAGAAATGCGGTGACCAACAATGTCTTCTTCTTTTAGCTCAAGAAGTTCCTCAAACGCCTCATTTACGGTCCGTACGGTCATGTCAGGGTTCAGAATGACCAGCATATCGACTACCCCCTGGTAAATGCTTTGCATAAAATCGCGGGAGACAGTGGAACTTTTCAGTTCCTGACCAAGCATACTAACTCCGGCAATAATGGCATCTAACTCATCTCCTGTTTCAGAAGCTTCGATCTCATATTCAAAGTTGCCATTGGCTACCTCAGCAATTAAGGTTATTATTTCCTCTATTCTTTCTTTCAGAACTTTCACTAGATAGTATAAATATGTTCTTGTAATGCTGTCACTCTTGGTCTAGCGAAATGGTAGCCTGCAGCATCTCCATGGTATAGTTGTCTTTGGCCTGATAATATCCTACTTTAGGATAAAGTGTAGCGCCCAGCTTTTTCTTTTCTATTGAAGCTGATATACCAAAGTTAACCTTTTTACATTTAAGAGCATTTGCTCTTCGGATAACCTGATATAGAGTTTGCCTGTAAACGCCATACTCTTTAAGGTAATCATAGTTCATGCCAATTAGGGCCGGACTGTAAATATTGTCACTGTTTATGTGACAGAAGCAGACCGAAACAGGTTTTCTAATAGGAGCAGCATCATCCTTTAAATATAAAACAACAAACTCCCAGGAGTTGTTATCATTCATGAGATAGAAAAGCTTATTAGGAAACAAAAAGTTGTTGATGCCATAGTTATTCTTTTTAACATTTGAAAATAGCTGTATGGCATATTCTAATTCATCAGCAGCGAGCTGCTGTTTTACTACCACGTCAAAAAGTTGTTCATTTCGCTTTACCTTGGCTGCGAACTGTTCCCTGCTTTTCCGGCTAAGTGTTTTTCTATATTCCTCTTCTGTTGTCCAATTCAAGTTTTCGACAACACCCGATTCCGGCAGGTCTATTTTCACAAAGTCATGTTCCAACATAAAGTCATCCATCTCCTTGTCTCCTGCGTCCAAGTCACGTAAAAGAATGTTAGCGGCATTTTCCTTTTCCTGCTCTTTGTACAATTCTGCCAAAAAAGTCTTTAGGGCATTTTTCCAGTGTGAACTTTTGCGGTCGAGGAACAAGTGGTTACCCTCTGTGAATAAAGTACCCATCGTAAGCCCGACAGAGGTTAGGTAGTAGGGGTTAAGCTCACGCTCCTTCTCCAGCACTTTAGATATAGACACTTCTGAAAACATGTCGTCTTTCTGCAGGGCAACTACGGCAAATGTCATCAGTACGATTTTGCCTTCCGGATCTTCTACTGCATAATACCTGAAAGCCCAGTTGTTTTCTTTACCTTCATTATCTTTAAATGTCTCTTCCAGAAAACGAAGTCCTTCCCAGTCAAAAATGCCTCTGTTGCCCAGGTGCTCGTTCCAGGTGGAGGCATCAAGGTCTGTAATGGTGTTAAAGCATTGCAATTTCAGTGCGTTATCTGCAACCGGCAAGGGAGGGAGAGCAGCCACAGCGGGAGGAGCCATTTTAAATGCCTTCCTTATTTTCTCGAGGGTCTGGTTGGTTGCGCTCAGCGCCTTGTCAAAATGCAGGCACAGCTTATCGACCAGTAGTTCTATGTCCTCATATGTATTGCTGAGGGATATGGTAATCCGAATGCCTATGTTTTTGGCAGGCACTGCCGGGAAGGTAGCCAAGTTTACATACACACTATCCTGCAGCAACTCCTGCACCAAGTGGTTTCCCATGTCCATGGTGCCGGTGCCGATAAAGAAGATCGGGCTCTGGCTTTCGTGCACCAGGGGCAGGTTGGTGTTTTTGAGCAAAGCGTTAAAGTAGGCAATCTTCTTTTGCAACTCCTCTTGATACTTATAAATTTCATCGCTTCTGTGAATCCTGGCCGATGCCAGCGCAGCACCCAGCGTGGCAGGTTCTATCTGTACCGAAAAGGTAAGCGGGCCTCCGAAGTTGTTGACTTTATTGTACCACTCCTCGTTCGGGAACAGCGACAAGCCACCGCAGGCACCAAACGCTTTTCCAAGATTTGCAGTCAGAACCATCTTGCGGTAGAGTTTATTATCCATCTGGCTCATAACATAACCTGTGCCATGCTTGCCAGCCCAGCTCATGCCATGAGCATCATCAACATACAAATGCAGCTGGTCATATTTCTCGGCCAAGGCTATCATTTCTTTGATAGGTGCAAAATCTCCGTACATAGAATAAACTCCATCGGCCATATACCAGATGCGGTCGAAATTGCTTCGCTGCTTTTTGATCCGGTCTTCCAACATCTCTAAGTTGTTGTGGCGGATCATCTCAACTGTTACTCCTTGAGTAAGCATCTTCTTTACCGCCTCCTGCACGCTGGCATGTACTTGGTGGTCCAGAATTACTAAGTCGGTTTGTCTGATCAGGCTAGGAATAGTAGTGAGGTGCGATAATGTGCAGTTTTTGGATATAACTACTTGAGCCTGATACATTTCCTGAATCATGGTTTCGAGCTCACGATAAAGCGGATTCGAAATATATGTTCTCGACATAGGAAATTGTGTGCCAAACCGTTCAATAGCATCGATAGCTGCTCGCTTAATTTTAGGGTGGTGCTCTAGGCCCAGGTAACCGCAAGTTCCAAAATGGAGGACTTTCCGACCATTAAGTGTAAGTGATCTTCCATCAAGCAATTCATCTTCTGCATGGAGATGAATGATCCCTTTTTTTCTTGACATGGACAGTACAGAATCAACTGTATCGAGAAGGTTGTTGTGTCTTATTTTAGCCATTTTTGTTATATTTGCCTGGATTTCTAGCTAAACAATCCAGGCTGGAATAAATTCAAATTACATGACAAATCTCGGCAGAAAAAATGA
This sequence comes from Pontibacter sp. 13R65, assembly GCF_047525655.1. Taxonomy (NCBI): domain Bacteria; kingdom Pseudomonadati; phylum Bacteroidota; class Cytophagia; order Cytophagales; family Hymenobacteraceae; genus Pontibacter; species Pontibacter sp. 13R65. Next base: position 485,745 of record NZ_JBLIQL010000002.1, on the reverse strand, counting down.
TCTTCAAACTAAAGATTCGAAATATGTTTATTTCCGATTTGCAGATGGTATTCTTGAATGTTATGTAAAGGAAATAGAGCTACTAGATTTGCCTGCCGCTAAAGTTTGTGTACAGGATCGTCTGGAATTTATTCAAAATAAATCGTATCCCAGCTTATTCGATATCACTAAGGTGAAGAAATCTACGAAAGAAGCCCGAGACTTCATGGCTGACCAAGGGAATGAGCTGGTGACAGCTAGTGCCATATTAGTAACCTCTCCTGTGCTTCGTATGATGGCCAACTTTTTCATATCAGTTAACAAGCCTAAAAATCCTTCCCGCATGTTTACCGATAAGCAGGCTGCACTGGAGTGGCTAGCTCAGTTTAAAGGCAGCTATTGCCTAGCGCTTCTGGCTACGTTGTGGGCGCAAGTTGCCGTTATTATAGCTGTTTGTTAAAACTGAGCCTAAAATTAAGGTGTTAGCCAATATAGATTTGCTTAAATATCAAAAGTATTCACCTCTTAATACTTTGCTGGCAGTAGTAAGACGACTTTATAGTGCAGTCATCCCTTATGCCAAAAATTGATCTAATACATCCAGAAGTCCATTTTCATTAGAATAATTTGCAAGATATCCTCTCTGAGGCAGCAGAGATAAGGACTCTCCTGGCTGCCACTTATCTGGCCGAAGACTGCCGCATCATGAGCAAAGGTTCTAATACCACCCGTTCCGGCTCTGCTTCATAAAATTTTTTATTCTTCGAAAGTTTCAGGTACAGGTTGGCCACTTCCTCGCCCATTTTTACAGTTTGCTGATCTATAGTGGAGAGGGTAGGGGTAATATAGGCTCCAAAAGCTTCGTTGGCAAAACCGATAACGCCCACCTGGTCAGGTACGGTAATGCCATGTGCCAGCAACTGATGAATAGCACCCATGGCCATATAGTCTTCCAGGGCAAAAATGGCGTCGAACTGTACTTGCCTGGCCACTAGCTTATCGACGCAGGCTTTGCCATATTCCATCGAAATATTTCCTCTGAAAACCAGGCTCCCATCAAAAGGCAGGTCGTAATAGGCTAAGGCATCGGTATAACCTCTCAGGCGTTCTTTAAATATAGGCAGATCCCGCTCCGACGATATGTGTACGATGCGTTTGTAGCCTTTGCGGATAAGGTGTTCGGTAGCCATAAAACCACCTTTGTAATCGTTTATCGTTACAGAAGGCACATTGAGCTCAGAGATCGTACGGTCAAAAAAGAGGAGTGGCACGTTGCGCTTTTTTATTTCGGTGTAGTGCTCATACTGAAAGGTTTCGGCAGTAACAGAGGCAATAATGCCATCTACCCTAGACGCCAGAAAAGTGGCAATACCTTTAGTTTCCTGCTTTAGCGACTCATTAGACTGATAGAGCAAAATACTGTAGCCGTTCTCGTGCATCACCCGCTCAATGCCGTGCACCACCGAGCTGAAGAAGGAAACATCGAGGCTCGGAACTACTACGCCGATAATATTGGTGCGACCGGAGCGTAAGGAAGAAGCCACTTTGTTCTGCCGGTACCCTAAACGTTTCGCTGTTTCGCGTACGGCTTCTTTTGTAGTCACGCTAATGGCTGGGTGGTCGTTAAGAGCCCGTGCTACCGTAGAAAAGGTTATGTTTAACTCTTGGGCAATGTCGTGTATCGTTACTTTCTGCACTTTCTGTCTGTTTGGTTATGCCTCGGCCCTAATTCTGTAAAAGCGAAGTCTGCATTTACAAAGCCAGTTTAAACGTTAAAGGAAAATAATTTTAAACATAATTGCAGATAAATTTTTGGATTTCAAAACTTTCTTATAAGTTTATGCCAACGTTGGCATAAACTTATGCCTGTTAGCTGTCGGCAATTATCTGTAACCCGTGGCAGCAGGAAAGGTTTATGCTCTTAAAAAGATGTGAAATATGCTCCTACTAGGAATAGATGTTGGCACTTCATCCATTAAAGTGTCGGTTGTAGATGCTGCTACGCAGCAGTGCGTGGCTTCGGCACAACACCCTGAGGTAGAGTCAGGCATTATATCACACCAGTTGGGGTGGGCAGAACAGTCGCCTGATATGTGGTGGGAGCATGTGCAGGCTGCCATTAAAAAGGTGAATGCCACTTCTATGTTCGATCCCAGAGAAATCGGCTCCATTGGTATTGCCTATCAGATGCACGGGCTGGTGGTGGTGGACCAGGAGCAGCGCGTGATCCGCGACTCCATCATTTGGTGCGATAGCCGGGCAGTGGCCATCGGAGTGGGTGCCCTGCAGGCTATTGGTGAGGAGCGGAGCCTGGCGCACCTGCTTAACTCCCCCGGCAATTTTACCGCCTCCAAACTGGCTTGGGTAAAGCAAAATGAGCCTGAGAAATTCGCTCAAATCTATAAAGCCATGCTGCCAGGTGACTTTATTTCTATGAAGTTAACCGGTGAAATTACCACCAGTATTTCGGCCCTTTCGGAAGGCGTTTTCTGGGATTTTCAGGAGGACCAGCTCTCAGAGGATGTGCTCGGGTACTTTGGCTTTGACAAAGAGTTGATTCCGGAAATAAAACCAGTGTTCTCAGAGCATGGGCACCTTAAGCGGGAGATAGCAGCCGAATTAGGATTAACAGCAGGAATACCAGTTGCCTATAAATCGGGAGACCAACCAAACAATGCCCTTTCCTTAAATGTGCTGAAGCCAGGTGAGGTAGCTGCCACGGCAGGTACTTCAGGCGTCATTTATGGTGTTAGTGATAAGCTGGTCTATGATCCACAGTCGCGGGTAAACACATTCGCGCACGTAAACTATGCCAGCGAGGAGAAGCGGGTAGGGGTGCTGCTTTGCATAAACGGTACCGGTATTCTGAACCGCTGGACAAAAGACATGGTTGGTGCTGGCTTTAGCTACGCCGACATGAACAAGCTGGGCAGTGAAGTGGCTATCGGGAGTGATGGCCTGCGGGTGCTGCCCTTTGGTAACGGCGCAGAACGTATGCTAAACAATAAACTAGTAGGCGCGCATTTCGAGAACATTGACCTGTACAAGCACACGCAGCCGCACATTTTCAGGGCGGTGCAGGAGGGTATTGCCTTTGCGTTCCGGTATGGCCTCGACATTATGCGCGAGAATGGTATGAATCCTACTGTCATCAGGGCAGGCCGCGCGAACATGTTTTTAAGCCCTCTGTTTACAGAAGCTTTTGTGAATGCCACTAACGTGCCGGTGGAGCTTTATCCCAGCGATGGCAGCGTAGGAGCAGCCCTGGGCGCTGGTATCGGGGTGAAAACATTTGCCTCCGGCGACGAGGCCTTCAGCAACACACAGCCTTTGCAGTTAATAGAACCCCAAGCGGCAGCCCAGTACGAGCCGGTGTACCAGGAGTGGAAAGCACTCTTACAAGATAAATTGAACAGAAAATAATACGAACCTCATCAACAGAAAACGCAACACAACATGGCAAACGTAGTATTAGGTGACAAAGAATTTTTTAAAGGAATAGGCCAGATTCAGTTTGAAGGTCTGGAATCGGATAACCCGCTTGCTTACCGCTGGTACGACGAGAACCGCGTAGTGGCCGGCAAAACCATGAAAGAGCACCTGCGCTTTGCAGTAGCTTACTGGCACTCCTTTACCGGTAACGGTTCCGATCCTTTTGGCGGTGCTACCCACATTTTCCCCTGGGACGAAAAAGCAGATGCTGTAGAGAGAGCCAAAGATAAAATGGATGCTGCTTTCGAATTCATCAGCAAGATAAACATGCCTTACTACTGTTTTCATGACGTGGACATGGTGGATTATGGTGATGATATTGTAGAAAATGAGCGCAGGCTGCAGACGCTGGTGGAGTATGCCCAGCAGAAGCAGAAAGAAAGCGGTACCAAACTTTTGTGGGGCACAGCCAACCTGTTCTCGCACAAGCGCTACATGAATGGAGCCTCTACCAACCCAGATTTTCATGTACTGACGCATGGAGCGGCCCAGGTAAAAGCCGCTCTCGATGCCACTATTGCCCTGAATGGCGAAAACTATGTGTTCTGGGGCGGAAGAGAAGGCTACATGAGCCTGCTCAACACCAACATGAAGCGCGAAAAAGAGCATTTTGCGCAGTTCCTGCACGCAGCCAAAGATTATGCACATAAGCAAGGCTTTAAAGGAAAGTTCTTTATCGAACCGAAGCCTGCGGAGCCAACGAAGCACCAGTACGACTTTGATGCCGAAACGGTTATTGGCTTCCTGCGCCAGCACGACTTGCTTAACGATTTCAGCCTGAACCTGGAAGTGAACCACGCCACCCTGGCTGGCCACACTTTTGAGCACGAACTACAGGTGGCAGTAGATGCCGGATTACTGGGTTCTATAGATGCCAACCGTGGCGATTACCAGAATGGCTGGGATACCGACCAGTTCCCGGTAAACATAAACGAGCTGACCGAGGCCATGCTGATTATTCTGCAGGCAGGTGGCTTTAAGGGAGGTGGTATTAACTTCGATGCCAAGATCAGGAGAAACTCAACCGACCCGGCTGATTTATTCTATGCGCACATTGGTGGTGCCGACGCCTTTGCCAGAGCCCTGGTAACTGCTGATAACATTCTTCAGAAGTCTGACTTCAAGAAAATTCGGGAGGAGCGCTACGCCTCTTTCGACAGTGGGAAAGGCAAAGAATTTGAAGAAGGTAAACTGACGCTGGAAGACCTGCGGGCCTACGCCATAGAGCACGGAGAACCGGAGACTCGTAGCGGCAAGCAGGAGTACCTGGAGAACCTGATAAACCGATACATATAATTTTAGAGACTTCATGTTGAAAAGGCTTCGCGGTATTAACTGCGAAGCCTTTTTCTTTTGCCCTTTCCGTGCAAAAGCCTAAGCCACTTTTAATCGCTTTGGGCTCAGGAAGGGCAAAATCATTAGAATAATTAAGACTTGCCAAGCACCTTCTTTTTAGCGTGCACCTGCTTGCAATGATTTGTACGAATAGAGAACCTGTGACGCGGGCGGCAGTGTTGCTCATTTTCCTCTACTGTACTACAGCTTCATTTTTCATCATCATAATTCATTAAATAAAACTTTTTCTATACAAATAATGTATATACATTAAATACTTTTGTAGTTTTGCCATATGCTAACCATGGAGCTGCAGGAACAGGTGTTTTGGTAGCAATTGGAAATTAATAAAATAAATATGTCTGCATTATTCAGTCCCCTCAAGATAAGAGAAATAACCCTTAAGAATAGAATTGCGATGTCGCCAATGTGCATGTACAGCAGCGAAGATGGCTATGCGAACGATTGGCATTTTGTGCACTACGGTAGCAGAGCAGTAGGTGGTGCCGGTTTAATTATTGTGGAGGCTACGGCTGTGGCACCAGAAGGTAGAATTACCCCCGACGACCTCGGTATCTGGAAAGAGGAGCATATAAGCGATTTGCGGAAGATTACCGCCTTTATGCAACAGCATGGAGCAGTAGCGGGCATTCAGCTGGCACATGCCGGCCGGAAAGCTAGTCACCAGAGCCCCTGGAAAGGTGGAGCAGCCATACCGGCAGCAGAAAACGGCGGCTGGCAAACAGTAGCGCCCAGCGCACTTGCCTTCTCTGAGAAGGAGCCAGCCCCACATGCTTTAACGACAGAAGAAATACAGCAGGTTATAGCCGACTTTAAAGCGGCTGCCGTCCGTGCCCTCGAAGCAGGCTTTCAGGTAGTAGAGATACATGCGGCACATGGCTATCTGCTACACGAATTCTTCTCACCTCTGAGCAACACCCGCACCGACCACTATGGCGGCACTTTCGAAAACCGCATTAGGCTGGTAACAGAAGTTACCCAGGCGGTACGAAGTGTATGGCCAGAAGAGCTTCCCTTAATTGTCAGGGTATCTGCTACCGACTGGACCGAAGGTGGCTGGACCTTGGAAGAATCTGTGAAGCTGGCCCGGGTGCTGCAGGAAAACGGAGTTGACTTAATAGATTGTTCTACCGGTGGTAACGTGCCGGCAGCTAAAATTCCGGTGGAGCCAGGTTACCAGGTGCCTTTCGCAGATCGTATTAAAAAGGAAACCAGCCTTTTAACAGGCGCGGTCGGCCTTATTACCGATGCCCAACAAGCTGAGGCAATTATAGCTGAAGGAAAAGCCGACCTTGTTCTGCTGGCCCGGGAATTTCTGCGTGATCCGTACTTTCCGCTGCATGCTGCCCACGAGTTAAAAGCTAATCTGGACTGGCCACTGCAATACGAGCGCGCCAAACCAAGGTAAAGCAAAGTAAAATGAAGTTTCGGGAGGCAAAGCAAGGCTAAAGCAAATAATTAGTTGTTTTGCCTCCTGAAGCCCTTTTTCATTAGCAGAATCTAAAACTTTAGAGTAAACTGTAGTCTTTTTGTTCAGAAGAAATTGTAGTTAATGCCTAGCGTAGTACTCTTGGCTAATGTGGAAGTCAGATGCCACACAACCTTAAAAATGCTCCGGAAGGGCTAAATCATTTGCAGAATTGCTACTTAATGAGAGGGGACTTTGCCCGGAAAATCACCTTTTAATGAATCTGGTAATGCCAGCATGGTGGCGGTGCAGTGGCTAAAAGGGAAAGCAAAGGTGCTGAAATAGCAGAAAAAATAAATATTTGGCATTTGAATATAAATCTTTGTTAACATTTACCGTAAACACCTGAAAAGTTGTGAGACCAGTATATCTTGCAGCTGTTTTCAGCCTAAAACAACCATTCGACCTATGCTTAATTTCGACAAGCTCTCCTTAAATATACCGGACACAACCAAGCCAAGAGTTGTTATTATTGGTGGTGGATTTGGTGGAATTAACCTTGCCAAAAAACTTTCTGGGAAGCATTTTCAGGTAGTTATGTTTGATAAACAGAATTACCATGGCTTTTGGCCGCTACTCTACCAGGTGGCTACGGCCGGACTCGAACCAGATGCCATTGCAGAACCATTGCGCAAAATATTCGGCTCCGACGATTACGAGGATTTTCATTTCCGGCTTGTTCGCGTTACCGGCATTTACCATGCCACCAACACGGTAGCGACCCTAATAGGCGATTTGCAGTATGATTACCTGGTTATTGCCACCGGAACCAAGCCAAACTTTTTTGGCAACGAGCAAATAAAACGCTACTCTTTTCCGCTGAAGCATATACCCGATGCACTAAACCTGCGTAGCCAGCTGCTGCAGTGTTTTGAGCAGGCCAGCATGACCAAAGACGAAGAAATTCGACACAGTTTGCTGAACTTTGTGATTGTAGGTGGTGGGCCTACCGGCGTGGAACTGGCAGGTGCCTTAGCTGAAATGCGCACGCACATTTTGCCAACCGACTACCCGGGCCTTGATTTCAGTAAAATGAACATTTACCTGATTGAAGGCTTGGACCGTGTGCTGCCGCCCATGGATCCTAAGTCGAGTGAAGTAACGCATAGGTATCTGGAAAAGCTAGGCATCAATATAAAGTTGAGTACCCTAGTAGAATCCTATGACGGGCTCACTGTATCCTTGAAAGGAGGGGAGCAAATAAAGGCGCATACCCTTATTTGGGCAGCTGGTGTGGCAGGCGCATTGGTAGATGGCTTGCCGCCTGAATCTGTTGAACGCGGTAGAATACTGGTAAACCCTTTTAACCAGGTTCTTGGCTTTAATAACATTTTTGCCATTGGTGATATTGCCTTCATGAAAACGGAGAAGTACCCCAGAGGGCATCCGGGTGTAGCGCAACCAGCCATGCAACAAGGCAAGTTGTTAGGTAAAAACCTGAAAAGGCTTATAAGAGGAGAGAAGTTGGAGCCGTTTGAGTACTTGGATAAAGGTTCGTTGGCAATAATAGGCCGTAACCGGGCCGTGGCAGACTTGCCGGGAAAAATACACCTGAGCGGGTTCTTCGCCTGGATTATCTGGCTTTTTGTGCACATCATGTACCTGGTGGGCTTCCGTAACAAGTTGGTGGTAATCAGTAACTGGATGTACCGCTTCTTCACTTTTGAGCGAGGAACGCGTCTTATCATCAGGCCGTTTGTCAGGAAAGGTGACCAAAGTGCCCGTGACTTTTTCAAAAAATATAACCCGGATTCTTAGCTATAACTTAGCTATAAGGTCTGTTCTAAGGATTTCGACTGCCTGGCGCCAGCAAAGAGTGCTAGTGCCGGTAGTCGAAATCCTATTGTTTTTACTCGTCTTTGCTGCGTAAATCACTGCTGCACCTGCAGCTCCTTTCAGCTCGCCCTTCGCTTCCTACACCTGTTTATGTTTAGCCTCTGCACCTGGTGCCCTGCCGTTTTATCAGGCTAACGCTGGTTATATTTGCCAATAATGGGTAATTTTAAGTTTATCATTAACAAAATTGGATTTTTATGCGGGACTTGTTTAATAATTTAAATAATGTTTTAGAGCAATCATATTTTAAAAACTCAGTGCAGGATTACCTGATTGCACTGGCTATTCTAGTTATAGGCATGGTGCTGGTTAGAACATTTAAGAATGTTTTTCTGATCAGGGTAAAACGCCTGACCTCCAAAACAAAAACCCAGCTCGACAATTTTGTGGTGGAAAGCCTGGAGCGTTTTGGTGTTCCGGCGCTCTTTATTAGCGTAGCTTATGTTTCATTAACCTCGCTGGTACTGCCACCAAAGTTGCTGCGGGCGCTGGAAGTAGGCCTGACCATTGCCATTACTATTTTGGCTATCCGGTTTATCTCTACTACCATTTTGTTGCTCCTGCAGTCGTTTTTAAAGAGCCAGACACACAGCGATGAAAAGGTGAAGCAATTAGGGGGCATTATGATCATCATCAATATTGTGATCTGGTTTATCGGCTTTATTTTCCTGTTCGACAACATGGGTTACGATGTTACCACGGTGGTAGCAGGCCTTGGAATTGGTGGTATAGCCGTGGCATTGGCAGCGCAGAATATCCTTGGTGACCTTTTTAACTACTTCGTTATATTTCTGGACAGACCTTTCGAAATAGGCGATTTCATTATTATAGACGATAAGCTGGGAGTGGTGGAGAACATTGGCATCAAGACCACCCGCATTAAGAGTTTGTCGGGAGAGCAATTGGTATTTTCGAACAGCGACCTTACCAACTCACGCATTCACAACTACAAGAGAATGCAGCGCCGGAGGATTGTTTTTAAGATAAACGTAACTTACCAGACACCTCACGAAAAGCTGAAGATGATTCCGGGTTTGCTAAAATCGATAGTGCTTGCGCAAAATCCCGTAGAATTTGATCGTGCGCATTTTGCAGCCTACGGCGATTCCAGCCTCGATTTTGAAGTGGTTTATTTTGTGTTAAGCTCAGATTACAACACGTACATGGATGTGCAGCAAGCAATTAACCTGAGTATTTACGAGGAGTTTACAAAGCTGGGAATCGACTTTGCATACCCAACCCGCACTCTGTTTGTTGTAAATGAGCAACAGGAAAAGGTGGAAAATAACATTGCTTTTCAAAACTAATGCTGTACCACCTGCTACTCTTGCACTTCGCTGCCCGTGTTTTAACCAGGGAAGCCGAGGTGTTAGAAAGAAAGAGTTGAGTAGCTTTTTCTAAATGGTTGAGCAGCTATAACAGCAAACAGCTGTTACAACTGAATAAATTTACTGATTGGCATGAACTATAAAAAACTTGGTAATTCTGATTTAGAGGTTAGCGAGATAGGGTTTGGCTGCATGTCGTTAGGAGAGGATGATGCGGCAAATAAAACTTTGCTGCACAAGGCCTTCGACAAGGGTATAAATTATTTCGATACGGCCGATCTGTACCAGCAAGGGCAGAATGAAGTAACCGTTGGAAAAGCTTTTAAAGCGGTGCGGGATAAGGTGCTGCTGGCAACAAAAGTGGGCAACCAAATGCGCCCCGACGGTAGCGGTTGGGACTGGAATCCTTCTAAAGCCTATATTTTAGAAGCCGTTGATAAGAGCCTGAAGCGGCTGCAGACAGATTACATAGACCTGTACCAGCTGCACGGTGGCACGCTAGACGATCCTATAGAAGAGACGATTGAGGCTTTTGAGATACTAAAGCAACAAGGCAAAATACGGCACTACGGAATTTCCTCCATCAGGCCAAACGTGATTCGGGAATATGTGAAAAAATCGCGGATTGTGAGTGTAATGATGCAGTACAGCCTGCTGGACCGCCGACCGGAGGAAGAAAGCCTGACGCTGCTACAACAGCAGGAAATCAGTGTGCTGGCCAGGGGCAGCTATGCTCAGGGGCTTTTGCTGGGTAAGACGCCGAAGGCTTACCTGGGCTACTCTGAGGCTGAGGTGGCTAGAGCTTCCCGTACGGTGGCGAGTATAGCCTCAAAAAGAAGCTGTGCTGCCGAAGTGGCGGGCCGTTTTTCTCTGCATCACCCGGCGGTAACGACGGCGGTTATCGGTATAAGAAACGAAGCGCAGTTAAATGAGGCATTACAGGTGGCTGCTGCTCCGGCCCTTACTTTGTCAGAAGTAGAGGAGCTGACGGCGGCAATTGAGGCAAAAACTTACGAGCAACACCGATAATAACTGGCAGAGAGCCAGCCTATACTATTTTTTCTGTTGCTTCACAGCCTTTACCTGGCCCGGGGTAACAGCCTTGGCTTTGTTGCCCCAGCTATTCTGAACAAAGTTTAGCACATCGGCCACCTCCTGGTCAGAAAGGTAAGTGAAGCCAGGCATATCCATGTTGTAGGCTTCGCCATTAACTGTTATTTCGCCGTTCAACCCATGCACCACCACATTGATTGCCCGTTTCTGATCTTTGAGCAGGTAATCTGATTTTGCAAGAGGAGGGAAGGTGCCTGCTATGCCTTCGCCTGCCGCCATGTGGCAGCTCTGGCAGTTGGCTGTATAGACTTGTTCTCCACGCTTCATGCTTTCGGAAAGTGTATCTTTCTGAGGGGCAGTTACAACGTAGCCTGTAGTAAGAATAAAGGCAGCTAAACAACTTTTAAACATAAACTCAATGCGGTTTTATAAGCCTAAGGTAAGTAAATAGCCGGAATTCTTTCCAAACCTTGGCCCATAATTTTGGTTTGAGCACTGGGAGCAGCTAGTATAAACCTTCTTGTTTACGCAATTGGCTGAGGCTCTTTCATCAAAAGCAATGGTTCTATTGGAGGTAATATTCTTGAAGCGCCAAGGCCTGAGTGAGAAAAATTTTTCTAACTCAGGCCTTGGCGCTTTTTCCGCAAAATAGCTCTGGAAGGCCCTTTTAATTAGCATAATTGCTGTTGGCAAGGGCCCAGTGGAGGCAAGTTTATAGATGGCCGTTTAATTCTGCTCCCACCACCTCTTCGTATAGGAGGCGGTTTGGTTTAGATCAATTGACTCTCCAATGCGGGGGGTAGCCATGTGCACGTTCAGTTCTTTTGCTTTGGCACTTACACGTTCTATCGGATCGGTCCAGGTGTGAAGCGCCAGAGAAAATGCTCCCCAATGGATAGGCAGCAGCAGCTTGCCCTGCACATCCTGAAAAGCCTGCACAGTTTGTTCCGGAAACATATGGATATTTCCCCAGCGCTCATTGTACTGGCCGCATTCCATCATAGCCACATCAAACGGGCCGTATTTATCACCTATCTCTTTAAAATGCGGACCGTAGCCACTGTCTCCGCTAAAGTACAGGCTTTTTTGGCCTGATTTGATAACCCAGGAGGCCCAGAGGGTGGAGAAGCGATCGAACAAACCTCTTCCTGAGAAATGGCGGGCTGGCGTGCAGATAAATGTCAATCCTTTGTGCGTTACCTCATCTCCCCATTTGAGTTCATGAATTTTGGCTTCGTCTACTCCCCAGGCAGCCAGGTGCGCGCCTACCCCCAGTGGTGTATATAACGCGTCTACTTTGTCTTTTAACTGTTGTATGGAGCTGTAATCGAGGTGGTCGTAGTGGTCATGCGAGATAATAACCGCATCGATGTGTGGTAGTTTGGCCACTTCTATGGGTAACTTTTCGGCGTAGCGCTTGGAGCCGAACATCGGAAGGGGCGAAGGCGATTCGCCCAGCATGGGGTCGAGCAGAATGTTTTTGCCGCCAATTTCGAGCAGGAAGGCAGAGTGGCCGAACCAGGTTAAGCGCTCCACACCTTCCGGACGATTGGCTATGTCCAGCGAATCGATGGTTTGCACCGGCAGCAGGTGACCTGGTTGCCGGTTTGGGTCGCCTTTTATCATGTCGCCCATGGTGCTTAACATGTCGCCAAATTTCATGTCCATAGAGGTTGGGATCAGGTTCTGGAATTTGCCGTCCTGGTAATAACTCAGCTGTTCATAGGCCGCTTCTTTTTCTTTGGTTGGCTTGCCGCCAAACTGAGGACTTACATTCATAAAAATGGCTCCACCAAGCAGTATCGCCCCAAACAAACTCCCGATTATTATTCCTATCATTTTCAAAGTCTTTTTTTGTTGTTGCATAAGTTGTTTGTGATCATAAACCGCAGGCAAGAATTCTAAAGCCGGCTGTTTTAAAAAGGAAATAAAAGCCTATTGTTCGAGGCATTTTAAAATAGTTTAAATTTTATATTTTGATAAGTATCGAATTATGACGCAAAAAATTTTAGATGCTGAAGACTTCTCTCACGTAATTCTTGGTTTCTTCGTTTACAGAGGCAGTAATTTGTTTCCCCAACTTCTGCACTCTTATCAGCCCGGCTGATTCCAGTTCTTTAATGTGATGAGAAATAGTGGGAGCGCCAATCTTCATTTTAGCGGCAATATCGCTTACAAAGCATTCGCTCTGAGGTACCGCTAACTGCTCCAGATGCCGAATCTGCAGGTATAGCTCCAGCCTGTTGTCGTTGGCAAGGGCCTTCATAATCCGTGTCAGTTTCTTAATGTCGTGCTGCATAGCTGAGTTTCTGCTACAAATATACGATAATTCGATAAGTATCAAAACGATTTATAGATATGTTATTTGTTTGGAGCGAAGTATTTTTATATTATGGCAATATTTCAGCCCTTTACCAATAATCCATGAAAATACCTCCGGAAGGCCAAATTCATTAGAAGAATTACATCAAAGGTGTTATTGATTTGGTAGTGGCATGATAAGGTTGCTGTAGCGGTGCAGTGGCTGGAGAGCGTGAAGCAAAAAGAGAATAGCAGGTTTCTATCTGTGCTGATCGCTTTCTCTCCTTTGCATCATTACGGAGCAAGAAACAAAATTACCGGGGCTGGAAGCGAGGTGCAGGATATCTGATAGGTCCCTGAACGCTAATTGCTATAGACCAGAAAGGGAGGCTGAGGTAAAGGTGGAATAAAGTGAGGCCCTATGCAGTATGTTTAACAAATAATGAATAGATGTTTCGTTTAATGTAAAGGTGCTTATGGGAGACCTTATAAGATCAGTTATGTTAAGCAAGAGTATCATTTTAGTTGAAAATTGTTTCTTGTTTTTGACAAGCTTCATCGCCTTCACTGTTATAAAAACACTAACAGAAAGTACAACTAACTTTCTGTTAGTGCCTATTAAAAAGTTAAATTATATCTCAATAATTATCGGTTCGTGCTTGGCAAACTGGAGAAAATTATTCGTTATATACTCCGTTTTGTTTTTCATGTAGCTCTTTGTCGTGCCATCACTGCAACCATAATACTCCGCTGATACGACGTCTTTATCGAGCAGTACCTGCACAGCGTAGCTTGTGTCTAACATGACGCTGAAGATGGTAGCCGCTCCGACTTTTGTTCCAAGCATCCTTTCGAGTAACTCCACAGGAGCAAACGATAAACGCGGAAGATTCAAGGCGGCACTTAGCTCCTTTGCCCTGAAAGGCTTATCAGCCGTAGTGACCCAAAGATAAAAGTCGGTATGCTGCCGATTGCAAAGGAAAAGAGTCTTCACCATTTGCATATTAAGCTTTTCATTGATGAGAACACAGTCTTCCATTGAAATCGCATCGTCGGTATCAACGCGCTCAAAGGGTATTTCAAGTTTTTGTAAGGTGGCATAGGCCATTTCCTGCAGTTTCGTTTTAAACTCAGCCGGAGCAGTGTTTTTTACCTCGCTTATATAGAACATACTTGTTTTGCTTTTCTGGTTTTTAATGATTTGTAGTAGTTCATCGCTGCTATCGCTGCCAGCATGATCAGGATGCCTGCCAGCTGCACAGGGCTTGTGTGCTCCTTCAGGACAAGGCTTGCACATAAGACGGCAACCGGAAGCTCAACGGTCATTAATATGGAGCTGATGCCAGCACCGATTTTTGGTATACCGGCTGCGAAAAGTGCTGTCGGAATGGTGGTGCCCACTACAGCGAGAAACACCGCTATGAGCAGGAACTCATAACCAAAATGGGTATCGTTGATAATGGGTTCCGCATTTACGGTAAAAATGGCCAAAGCGGAACCCATCATAATCAGCGTACTCTTAGGCAGCCAATTCACATTTTTGCCAACCCTGCTGTTGGCCACGATATAAACAGCGTAGGTGAAAGATGAACCAAGGGCTAACATAACTCCTGTCCAGGAGAAAGATGAAATTTCCACATTGAAAAGGTTTCCTGCCATTACAGTACCTATAAGGATGAAGAAAACAGTTAGGAGTTCCAGCACGCTTGGCCTCTTGCGGAATACAGCCCACTCCAGCAGAATGCTGAACCAGGTGAATTGCATTAGAAGCACGATAGCCAGTGAAGCGGAAATATGGCTGACGGATTGGTAATACAGGAAGTTAGTAAGCCCTATCGCTCCGCCTGTTGTCAAGAGCGGCACAAGTTTATTGCGTGAGAGCCTTAAGCTTTCTTTTTTTCGGGACAACAATAGAAACATCCCAAGGAATATTGCCGCCAGAAGAGCCTGGGAAAAGGAAAGCTCGGCAGCGTTGTATCCTCGCAAATGGAACAGTTTGATGAAAGAAGACATCGTTCCATACATGGCTCCACCTATGAGAACCATTACTATATATTTAAGATTTTTCACTTCAGGATTATTAATTGAAATAATTAAGATTTAACCAAATACCAGTGGATGAGGCTAAATAACCCTGAATGATTATATTAAAATGCACAAAGACATGTCCTCACTGAAGAGTGAGAATGCAATAATGACAAAATCCGGTTATTCAGCCTTTAGGCTACCGGGGGGGGAGTATTTGAAGAGTATAGTTTGTACATAAAAATTAATTACTATAAGGGCAAATGTAATATAAATTCCAAAATTTAAAAATCATTCTCCCCGAAGTACTTTCTCCATATAGGCTGTTCCCTCTACCGGATTCTTGAAGTATGGTCGTATTTCGTAAAAGCCAAAGGAAAGGTACAGCTCTTTAGCCTTAAGCAATGTAGGTATCACATCCAATTTGATCTTAGTATACCCAAGGATTCGGGCTTGTTCTAATGCCTTCTGGAGTAAGGTTACACCGATTTTATAGCCTCTGTACGAATCACTGACATAAAGCCTTTTCAGTTCGGCAATCTCAGGCTCTAATTTTCTTATGCCAACACAGCCAACTGCCATTTCTCCGTCCAAGGCAAGGATGAACGCACCTTCGGGTACAGCGTACTTTTGTTCCATAGTTGAAAACTCTGAAGGCAAATCCATATAAGCAAGGTCGATACCCAGGGTTACAAGGTATTCTGAGATAACGTCTTTGCTTTTTTGAAAATCTCCCAGGCTTTCTGCTATTCGGTATGTAATCGTTTTTATTTTATAATAGCTAAGCTATAAAGATATAACAAACGGAGAATAAAGCTGGCCGGCAGGTGGTTCCTTCTCCCGCCAGAGTACCAAACCCCCCCTCGGTTCCAGGCTGTGGGGGTGGTTTATCCTAAAACAATATTTATGTTCATTAAGGGTGGTCACAAGATAATTCACATTCCGCAGAAGTAAGGAGGGGAGAGCACTTAAGTTTCGCTTGACTGTCCATGGAGGCATTGGCCTTGACCGGGGCTGAGTCTATCGCCCGCCCTGCTGCCCGACACCCTGACTATCTCCACGCACAAGTTGAAGACCCTGATAAAGAGCCTCTTGATCAAAGCCTCTGGATAAAGCTAACGGGTGCGGGAGAGGGTGGAGTGTCAAGGCAGCGGATCGTCGGGCTGATAGCATGTAAAGTAGAGCAGATCCAGCCTTAGGCCGCAGTGCTTGATAAGGCGGCGATCAAAGGAGTTTTCTCCATGTAACCCACTTGGCACAGCTTAAAATTACACCACCTGATCAATGCTGTGCTGTCCGCACTTGTCGTAGTGGGACCCTGTCAGCTCATAGAGAAAGTCCGGGTTAACTGCTGTTTGAGCCGCTAGTAAAAGTTGTGCTCCTGTAGGTGCGTCGAGAGACAGAAATGTAGCTCGTTCTCATCCCTGACAGTCTTTTTCCCCAGCATAACAACAAAGGTTTAACCTATAGGCTTGCGGTTGTATTCAGGCAGTTGTGCAACAGCCGCGGCCGAAATTTGAGATGAATATTTGTAAATCTATAGTAGGACTAGACACTTTGTTTCGTTTGATACATTTACTTCAATGATAAAAAGGTTTTATTTGCACTTTAATTTAGTGGCCAGTTATGAATATTAAATAGTAACAGGAGTTTATAGAGAACTGCTAAAATTCATATGTAGCAATGACAACCATTCTTAATATTGGAATTGTATTATCTTTTTTTTTGGGTATCCTTTTATTTTCTAAAAGAGGTAAAGCGCTTACCGACAACATTTTATCAATCTGGCTATTAACCATTGGGGTTCATCTAACAGGATACTTTCTGTATTACAAGGGGTATTGGATATTATATCCTCATTTAATTGGAATAACAACCCCGCTGCCATTCCTGTATGGTCCATTTTTATACCTTTATCTTGTTTACTCCATCCGTAACAGCAACCAATTAAAACCGCTCGATTATCTGCATTTTGCGCCCGCAGCTTTAGCTTATTTGTATATGATGCCGTTTTATTTTTCCTATTCAGCTGAAGAAAAGGCAGCGGTGGACAAAGGGCTTGTTGAAGATTATAGTGTGTTCTCGACTGTTTTGCTTATTGGCTTTATTGTTTCCGGCTTAACATATGCTCTTATCTCTTACAGTAAACTGCTTAAGCGGAAGAATCTGGTGCTAGATAATTTTTCATACGAGAACCGCATTAGCCTCAGCTGGCTCCAGTATTCTATTTTAGCAACAGGCTTTGTCTTTGTTACTGTAGCCCTTGTTTCTGTCTTTCGTGAAGGCTTTGGATTTGCTTTTCCTTTCAATGCTGACATTTTGTTTTATTCCATCATTGTTGGGTTTGTGGTTTTTATTGGGTATTCAGGTATTCGCCAGCAAGATTTATTTTCTAACACTCCTAAAAGTGTAGAAGTACTGGTGAATGCTGAAAGTGGGTATAAGAAATCAGGGCTAAAAGAAGATACTGCCATAATCAAGCATCAGGAACTGCTGTGGGTAATGGAGAATGAAAAACCTTATTTGAACCCGAAGCTTACCTTAACCGAGCTTTCGCTCCGGCTGGAGATGTCGCCAAACAATATGTCACAATTAATCAATCAGTACGAGCAGGTTAACTTTTATGACTTTATTAATAGATATCGGGTGGAAGAGTTTATACGAAGAGCGCAGTCCAATACTAATTTCAGCCTTCTTGCCCATGCCTTTGACGCAGGTTTTAATTCAAAATCTGCCTTCAATTCCGTTTTTAAGAAGGTTAAATCAGAAACCCCTTCCCAATATCTGGCTAAATTTAACAGTTAGCGGGTAAAAATTCGCTAACCTAATTTAATGTTCAATCAGTTTGTTGTCAACTAGTTAGGAGTGCAGTCCTATAGGACTACACTCCTAAAAGGCTCCGTCCTTCACGCAAGGGCGAAGCGCAGTGATTTCTGTGAAATATTTGTATCCTAAACATTTTAAAACACAGGAATCATGAACATCAACAGTTATGGAAAAACTGGCCTTTTCTTTGGCTTATCAACCCTTATTTCATGGGCTTTTTGGACTATCTCAAGTTGTGTCAGCATGGTGCAGCCTGCCGGTACGGTATCCTATTCGTTGGTTAGTATTATTGCTTTTACGGGTTTATTGTCGCAGTTGCTTATTGTTTTTTTTCTTACAAGTAGTAATAATGAAGTAGTTAGGGATTTAAAAGGCCGCTTTCCTAGTTTTAAGGGTGCGGCTTATTCATATATTGTGCTGGCATTTTTATTAATGCCGCTCAGCATTTATTCTCCTAATTTTTGGGTGAGCCTTTTCACTTTTATAATGATCATCAACTGGATCTATTATAAAACTATCCGCAATATTATCCTTCCTACTGCTTTTCATATAGCTGCCGGGTTTTTCAATGAAATATTTGCTGCGCACCCGGTGAGCCAGGTCATTCAAACCTGTCTCCTTGTACTTTATACCTGCTATATAGTCATCAATGATAAAGATCTCCTTTTTGCTAAAGAGCTAAAAGTGTATTGGCAAAAAAGCAGGGCTTTTCCTAGACTTATAAATATTCGCGTTTGTATAGCTTTTTTTGTTTTTAGCATGCTATCGCTGGGAGCTACAACGAAATTGCTAGCTCAGGACATCGTGCAAAACATCAATGGAAAAGTATATGATGAGATAAGCCAGGAGCCCTTACCATTTGCCACCATTGTTTTAAAAAGTACTGATCCGCCTACCGGAACGACATCAGATGTAAACGGTAATTTTATTCTGGAAAATGTAAAAGTTGGCCGCCACACCATTTCAATCTCTATGATTGGGTATGACACCTATGAGATCAAAGAATTTTTGGTAAGTTCTGGATCAGTTATCCATTTAAATGTAGGGTTGCAGCCAAACTACAAAGAGCTGAATGAAGTGGTGGTTCGCGTGAGTAAGTCCACACCTTTAAATAGTATGGCTACTTTAAGCAGCCGTCAGTTTACTGTAGAGGAAACACAGCGATATGCAGGTGGAATGGACGACCCGGCACGATTGGCAACATCTTTCGCAGGTGTGGCTAACCCGTCCATAAGTGACAATGGGATTTCGGTTCGCGGCAATAACCCTGATGGGCTCCTATGGCGGATTGAAGGTGTAGAGGTACCAAGCCCTAACCACTTTGCCAATCTTTCTGTTGCAGGAGGAGGCTTATTATCAGCCATTAGCAGCCAGATGATGGGCAATAGCGATTTTTTTACGGGTGCATTTCCTGCCGAATATGGCAACGCTTCTTCAGGCGTGTTTGATATAAATTTACGCGAAGGGAACCGCTACAAAAGGCAATATTCTTTTAAAGCCGGTGTGTTGGGCGTTGAAGCACTGGCCCAGGGACCTTTTCATAAAAACTCAGAGGCCACTTATATTGTAAATTACCGTAATTCAACCATGGCGCTGCTTGCCCCCTTCTTGCCTAATGATGCTGGTATTATAAAATACCAGGATATTACCTTCAAAACCACTTTCCCTACAAAGAAGTACGGAAAGTTTACCCTTTGGGGGATTGGCACTATCGATGGTGTGGACAATTATGCAGACGACAGTGCTAAATGGGAATCGGATTTCCAGCGGGATAATTCAAAAACGGCCATGTATATGTATGCCACGGCACTATCCCATAGAATTCTCTTGCCTGGCGATGCATTTCTGAAAACCAGCTTCTCGCTTACCGGTAGCGGATTAAATTTTTCTGAAGAGCGACTGGATTACACTTTGAAAGCACACCCACAATCGAAAGCAGTAAACAATACCAGTAGTGTTACTATCCAAAGTGAAGTTAGCACCAGCTTTCTCGATAAACACACGAATAAAACGGGGATTCGGTATACCCACAATTTTTTTGACCTGGATGTGGAGCAGTCACCTGCAAATGATATGAGCCCTATTCCAATCATTAATCAAACAGGGAATACCGGGTTTATGCAAATGTTTTCGCAATCGAAGATTAGCTTAACACCACGCCTGGTGCTCCATGCAGGTATCAATACCCAATACTTGCTGCTAAATAAAGCCCTTTCTGTTGAGCCTCGGGCAGGAATTAAATACCACCTCAACGATAAACAGAGTTTTGGTTATGCCTATGGTAGGCACAGCAGAATGGAACAGTTATCTGTTTATTTTGCATCTGTAAATGGAAGAACACCCAATACAGAGCTCAAATTTGCCAAATCTTCGCATCATGTGATCTCTTATCAAGCCAAAATTACTGATAACCTGCACCTGAGCATCGAGCCGTATTATCAGTACCTGCATCATGTACCGGTAGCTTCAAGTGGGTATATTTCAACGCTGAACAATAGCAATAATATTTTTTTCAACAAAGCGCTAGTAAGCGAAGGCAGGGGAAAAAATATTGGTATTGATCTTACGCTGGAAAAATACCTGAGCGAAGGCTACTATTATATGTTAACAGCAAGTGTTTTCGATTCCAAATATACAGGGGCCGATGGCATTACAAGAAATACCCTGTTTAACAAAAATTACACTTTTAACCTTCTTGCCGGGAAAGAATGGCAGGTTCGCAATAACAATATTTTCAGTGCCAATATCCGGTTAAATTATTTAGGAGGTAATCGTGTAGAACCTATTGACTTGGATGCTTCCCTGCACCGACAAGAGGTGGTGTATGGCGAAACGGAAGAAAATGTGGCCTTTGAGAAAAAACATAGAGATTTACCGGTACTTTCGCTGACCCTTTCCTATAGGGTGAACAGGGCTAAATTCTCATCTTTATGGTCGCTACAAGTACTTAACCTAACCGGTGCCGAAGAGTTTTCTAGGGATTTTTACAACCTTAAAACAAATACTGTTGAGGCAAAATTTGATAGGCTGATCATTCCTAACATCAGCTATAAAATTGAATTTTAAAAACGTACCATATCTCTAATAATAATCTCTATTTATTTAAAATTAGGTACTCCAATAAGTTTTATTTAGCGACAGGCACCTAATAGCCATCAGGTGCCTGTCGAGCTTTTTTAGAAGGAGAGCACCTTTCTCACCAGCCTGGAGCATCTCTGCCTGAGGGTGCAGAAGAACCTTTCGGCATGTTTGGTATCATTCTTCCTGCCCGAGATGCGGTGCCTCTCGGCCGGTATAACCTGCTTATAGGCCTCCCAGTCATAGGTGAGGAAGGTTCCCTGCGACTGTAGTGCTCGGGCAACTGCTCCCACAGCCCCTGTGCCCCCTCGGTGTCTCTGTCTCCCAGCCAGGTCCCGGAATAGAGAAGGGGGGCGGCCTGCTGATCTTTCAAAGACGGCTACAGAGAAAGCCAGGCTGCTAAGATCCTCTTTGACTCGGGTACAAGAACAGTGGAGCAGATCGTACAGGCCTCAGGCATTGGCCGGGTGACCCCTCAGGCATTGGTCGGGTGACCCCTCAGGCATTGGTCGGGTCACCTGCTACCGCTACCTAGATTATTAAAGCAGCAAGATAATGCTGGAGTTCACAGCCTCCCGGTTAGGGTACCAAAGCAAACAGAGCAAAAACTCAAGCAATTCATAGACTCTAGGCCGCTGTCACAGCTAAAACAGGTACTCTGCGAATTCAGCCTGCAAATGCTATTGCCTCTCGCCCACAAGATCCTTCCAGAATCACAATAAAAATAAAAAGGAGGGAGCGCAAAATTACTTTAACTGCCACACAATATGAGGCCAAATAATAACTCCAGCAGTCCTAAAGGCATATTTGCCTGCAGCACCTTTGTACCTAGCTGCGTAATCACGAATTTTGGGTTTAGGACCAGAATTATCCTGAAAAACAAGTATATTGTATCAGATTAGCCGAAACATATGCAGGGATGGCAGCAGAAAATAGGTACAGGTCCAGAAAAGGTAGCAAAAAGCTTTTAATTGCCGTCTGGACTACTAAAAAACAAGCTCTGTAGCCACAAACAATCTCTGACCGGCTGGTAACGTTACGCGTATATACAGTAAGGTTACATTTAAAAGTAAAAGAAGATCACCTATGGCAATATTTTTCACGTTCGTCATCGCGTTGGTGCTGGGTTATATATATGGGCATCACATCAGGCCAAATCAGCGGCTGCGCAAGGCAATACAGGATGTAAGGCAAAAATGCGTTGCTGCCCTGGAAGAAGGAAACAAAGGAGTATACCGCACCATCGTAACTGAGAGCAACAAGTCGTCGGAGTTGGTGGTGGAGGTGCGCGAACTTGCCATAACCCAACAGGGCCAGGTAAAGGTGCAGTACCTGAGCGCATTTTATAAGAACCCTGATTTCAGGAACAAGAAAGGCGATGCGCTGCTCAAAGAAGTGCACGGACTACTGGGCGAGTACCTGCCGCTGAACGAGATAGAATGGTACGAAACCACCGAGCGTCACGAGAACATCAAAAAATACCTCAACTCAATTACGCTTACCCACCACAACCTACTTTAGATACAAAATAAAATGGAGAAAACCGAAATTTCGATTGCCGAGAACAAAGAGCTGATTCAGCAGAAAGCGATGGCTATTTCTAAAACCATTGATCCGACCAAACCCGAATCGCTGAGCAATTTTGGGGTGGAGACGCAGCGCAAGCTCGGCTATTACTCCAACGAGCTGCTGACGAAGGTAAAGGTAAAAGATTCTGGCGATGCCGGGGCAGCCATAAACGAATTGCTGAACCAGATCAACATGGTGAAGATAGACGAAGCCGAAAAGCCGGGTATGCTGTCGCGGATTCCGTTTATGAAAAAGTTCGTAGACAAATCGAAGCGTATTGCCAGCCAGTACAACACTATTTCGGAAAACGTAGACGATGTGGTGGTAAAGCTGGAAAAGACCAGGCAAAGTGTGCTGAAAGACACCACCAGTCTGGAGGTAATGTTTAACCAGGCAGTAGAATACATCCACGAGATTCGTGCTGTTATAGCTGCCGGTAAAATGAAAATTGAAGAAATCGAAACGGTGACCATTCCGAAGCTGCAGGCCGATGTGGAAAGCAGCGGTCAGGATGAACTGGCGGTACAGCGACTGAGTGATATGATCGCTTTTAAGGAGCGGCTGGAGAAGAAGGTGCATGACTTTACGCTGTCGCATACCATTGCCACGCAGTCTATGCCGCAGATCCGGATGATTCAGACAACCAACGATGTGCTGGCGCAGAAGATACAAAACTCTATTGTAACCGTTATTCCGGTTTGGCGACAGCAGGTGGCCATTGCCCTCGGCCTGGAAAAGCAGCGCAAAGCCCTGGAAATTCAGAAGAAGGTAACCGATACTACCAATGAGATGCTGCTAAAAAACTCTCAGCTTCTTAAAACCAATGTAGTGGTGGCTGCCCAGGAAAACGAGCGTGGCATTGTAGATGTGGAAACCCTGAAGAAAGTAAACCGCGATATGGTAGAAACGCTCGACGCTGTAATGAAAATTTCGGAGGAAGGCAGCAAGAAAAGAGCAGAGGCGGTTAAAGAACTGGCTGCGGTGCAGGAGGAGCTCAACAGCAAAATAATAGGCACCTTTGGCAAATCGAAACAGATTGAAACAGAATAATGCGAAGTAGTGACAGGAAAGATAAAGACCAGCAGCGCGTTCTTACACAGGAGCAGGATGCGCTGCTGGATCTGTATAGCGAACACCTCGACAGATATTTCGAGTCTATTAAAGCGTCAGAAAAAGTTCAGGTAGAGATAGAGACGCTGCACCTCAAAAGGATTTTATCAAAATGATAAACATGCTTCGTTTCCTTTTCGGTTTTAAGGGGGAGTCGGGCAACCGCATGGTTGTAGGCCAGCCTGTGCAGGTAGATGTAAAAGAGGTGCAGTACATCTTAAGCTCTACAAACCGGCTCACTGTTTTGCTTAACCTCCAGAACAGGTACAAAGGTACCGCACATGAGGCAAAATTCAGAGCCGTACACGAAAAGAGCAAACGGATCCACAATTACCTTGTTTCCAAGAAAAGGCTACACGAGCTGGAGTTGTTTCATTTGCAGCACACCGACCACTTTATCAATACCTTTACTGTTATAATGGATGTGCACCAGCGGCACGACACCAATTCTCCCGTAGCACCGGAACCTGAACCAGAGCCGGAAAAGAGTGAGGTGCGGGAGGAGCTGCGGCAGGTAAAGGAAAAGCCTCCTAAGCCTGCCAAATATGTAAGCGAAATGGCCCGAAAAGTAAGGGAAAAATCTTCAGGCATAACTTCTGCCAGTGATGATTTGCCTGTAGTAGTGGTACCGGTTGTAGAACTCGACATGTACTCCAGCATTGTGTATGCGCGCGAAAATTCCGACATAGGCCTGATTACCAAAAAAATTGGTTTAAGTTCTACAGAAGAAGAAAAAGAAGCTTTCCTGAACCACCTGGCCAGCAGGATTGGCATCGGCAAAGACAGCCTGAGCTATGCAGGAAATGCCGTTTTATCGGTACCGGCCCGCCATGGAACAGTCGACACAGGTACCATGCCTGTTATTAACTGGGTTGGCTTCAGCTACGCCCTTAGCTTAACCGACTACCGTCTTTTCCCGGTGAACATCGCTCCTAAAGAACTTTAATACGTGCGTGGTAACAGGAGGCAGGTTATCTGGGTATCTAATCTATGAAATGAGCCCTACCTCTGCGGCCTCCTTTTACGTGTACAGCAATTTTAAAAGGAGAAGAAAGCCATTACCCTTTACCTGCTTTCAATGAAAACTCCTCCAGAAGGCCATTTTCATTAGAATAATTGCGTTGCAGCATCTGGCATTTATACTTCCTCATCTTAAAATTCCCATTCAGTATCTGGTTCTGTAGCTGCTGCTATGGGTATTAGGCTGTCGAGGAGTTGTTGCTGACTTTCATCGTATATCAGCTCTCCTTTCAACAGGTAATTGTTGGTGCTCATCATCACCTCGTAGATTGGCGTGTGCACGTGCCGGGGAATTTTAAAGATGCGCTCGTCTCTCTTATCGAAGGGTGTTGTCACTTTGGAGTCGAACAGGTACGGGATCAGAATTTTGGAGCAGCTCATGGCAATGCGGTGAACCTCGTGCTCCTCGAAATACTCCTGCAACCGCTCATTTATGTTCTCAAAGAACTCCACCGTCTCGCCCAGCCGTACCCTGGAGCCTGCCCGCGATTTGCCTTTGGTTTTTAAGTACTTCACCTGGCTTTTTCCCTGCTTTTTGCGTACCATGTACGATCGGAATACCTTATGGTCGAGGTTTAAGCCATTCTCAAAATAGCCCATGGCGCAGTTACCTGACTGAATGAGCAGGATTACATAATGCATATCCCAGCGCTTTACCTGCCCAAGAGCTTGCGGAGGCGGCAGCAGAAGGGGGAGTCTGAAATATAACAACTCGTTGCCCGCCTGGTCCAGCAGCGTAACACGGTGCTTTTCGTGCTGGTAAGCCAACGGATAGCTCTCCGCCTGCAGCTTTTGGAGTAAGTGCAAGGAGGCTTCCTGCGATAATAAGCGATTTAAATTCTTCTGGGGCTCCATCTTAGGTTGTGAAGGTACTTAATATTCCAATTATTTTTTTATAACATCCTGTTTAGGTAATGCCATATTTTTGCTATCTTATATGGGTGTAAGAAGCGAGCATCTGACAGCTCCTGCACCAAAATCAAAAAAATGTGTTTAAATTATTTAGAATAAAATATTACCCATTTTGAATTTAAAATATTTAAGTGGTGTTTCAGAGGTAGCCACCTGCTATAGCCAACACCAAAGCTCTTAAAATTCTTGCACTCAAAATATTTAGTTGTGATAGCGAACAACTAAAACAGCCGTATACAGTAACATAGGGTATAGTGGTAAACGTATGAGGAATTATTCTGACTACAGTTTACACTATAGCAGGTTAAAAGAAGAAAAGTTGTTGCTTGCGCAGCAGCCTGCCTTCAGGAAAGATGGTTATAGGAGCTGTTAAAAACAGCCTCGTATACAAATATTTATAAGAAAGACGCCGACGGACAGAAAAGTAGGGACCTCAGGAAATTATCCTTTAAGACAGGCGCGACACAAGAAAGTCTCTCTTTTTCTGTTGTATAAGTAGGGTTAGCTTTTGCACCCGCTTCAATTCCTTTGTACAATATACGTTCCGTAGCAGTTGCCTTAGCTCACGGCCAATGTTGAGATTCCGCCACTGCTCTCTGAATAAAATGATTCTGACTTTGCTATACAATTGCACCCTATGAACATTTTAGAAAAGATCAAGACAAATTACAGTGCCTCCATGAACGAGATGACAGTAGCTGCCTATCTTGAGGAGTGTAAAAAGGACCCGAAAGTATATGCCAAACCAGCAGAACGGATTCTCGATGCCATTGGGGAGCCGGAAATTCTGGATACGCGGCAAGATCCGGTCCTGAGTAGAATTTTCTCTAACAAGAGAATTAAAATCTACCCTGCTTTTAGAGATTTTTATGGTATGGAAAGCACCATTGAACAGATTGTGTCTTATTTCAGGCATTCTGCGCAGGGGCTGGAAGAGAAAAAGCAGATTTTGTACCTGATGGGTCCGGTAGGGGGAGGTAAAAGCTCGCTCGCCGAAAAGCTGAAGCACCTGATGCAACAGCACCCGATTTATGCGCTTAAAGCAGGAGATCAGGTGAGTCCGGTGTTTGAGAGCCCGCTAGGTTTGTTTGCCGATTATACTGAGGAACTGGAGGCGGAGTACAACATTCCGTCTCGCTACGTGCCGGGCTGCATGAGCCCCTGGGCTTCTAAAAGGCTGCGCGAGTTTGATGGCGATATTAACAGGTTTAAAGTTATTAAACTTTATCCTTCTATTCAGGAGCAGATTGCGATTTCCAAAACGGAGCCGGGCGATGAGAACAACCAAGATATTTCTACGCTGGTAGGTAAAGTCGATATCAGAAAGCTGGCAGAGTACCAGCAAAGCGACCCAGATGCCTACTCTTATACCGGTGGCCTCTGCCTGGCAAACCAGGGCTTACTGGAGTTTGTGGAGATGTTTAAAGCCCCAATAAAGGTGCTGAACCCACTGCTTACGGCCACACAGGAAAAGAACTATAAAGGCACCGAGCCTATAGGCGCTATTCCTTTTGATGGCATTATTCTGGCGCACTCCAACGAGTCGGAATGGGCTAAATTTTTAAATGACAAAAAGAACGAAGCCTTCCTGGACCGTATTTACAAAGTGCAGGTGCCTTACTGTCTGCGGGTGAGTGAGGAAATCAAAATCTATGAGAAGCTGATTCGGGAGAGTTCCCTTAAAAATGCTCCTTGTGCTCCTAAAACCATTGAGTTATTGGCCGAGTTTTCGGTTATGTCGCGGTTAAAAGAGCCTGAAAATTCCAGCATTTACTCTAAAATGCGCGTCTACAATGGCGAAACACTTCGCGAAACTGACCCTAATGCCAAATCGATTCAGGAATATCGTGATGATGCTGGTATAAACGAAGGCATGCAAGGCATTTCTACCCGCTTTGCGTTTAAGATACTCTCCAAGGTATTTAACTTCGACAGCGAAGAAATAGCTGCCAACCCTGTGCACTTGCTTTATGTGCTGGAGCAGGAGGTTATCAAAATGATGCTTCCGCCTGAAACAGAAAGCAAATACCTCCATCTGATTAAATCGGTGTTGGTGAGCAAGTATGCGGAATTTATATCTGACGAAATTCAGAAAGCTTACATTGAGTCTTACAGCTCCTACGGCCAGAATATTTTTGAAAAGTACGTGGTTTATGCCGACCACTGGATGCAAAACAACGATTACCGCGATCCGGATTCAGGAGAAATTTTTGATCGTAGCATCCTTAACGATGAACTGGAGAAAATAGAAAAACCTGCCGGCATTGCCAATCCAAAAGATTTCAGGGCTGAGGTTACCAACTTTTTCCTGCGCCACAAAGCCAACCATGGCGGCAAGAGCCCACGCTGGGATTCTTATGAGAAGATCAAGAACGTAATCGAGAAGAAGATTTTTACAAACACCGAAGACCTGCTGCCGGTTGTCACCTTTACAGTGAAAACCAACG
Source organism: Pontibacter sp. 13R65 (assembly GCF_047525655.1). NCBI lineage: Bacteria > Pseudomonadati > Bacteroidota > Cytophagia > Cytophagales > Hymenobacteraceae > Pontibacter > Pontibacter sp. 13R65. The sequence continues at coordinate 457,945 of NZ_JBLIQL010000002.1, read as the reverse complement.
AGGAGGATGAGAAGAAGCATAAGGACTTTACCAGAAGAATGAAGGACAGAGGCTATACCGAAAAGCAAATCCGAATTCTGGTAGATTGGTTTATGCGTGTAAGAAAAACCATGGCGTAAGGCGGATGAGTGCATTTTAATTGAGTGAGTAAGCGAACATCAAACAGTGAAATGATTCACTTATTCACTCATCCACTTATTCCATAATAAAAGTTCTCTCATTCAGTCAATCACTCATTCAAAAGAAAGTATGAGCCACATCGTTGATAGAAGAAAAAATGACAGGGGAAAATCTACGGGGAACAGGCAAAAATTCCTGAAGCGGGTCGAGAACCAGATCAAGAAGGCCATTCCTGACATCATGAGCCAGGAGCGGATAAAGGATAGCCAGACTGGCGGTAGCGTAAAGGTGCCGGTGCGCGGGCTTGATGAGCCTGTTTTCCGGCACGACTCCAAAACCGGGAAAAAGCAAATCGTGAAACCCGGCAACGACCGTTACAACGAGGGCGACCGTATTCCTAAACCCAAAGGAGGCGGAGCAGGAGGTGGCGGCGGCAAAGGATCGAACAGCCCTGAGGTAACAGAAGATGAATTTACCGTAGTACTGTCGAGGGAAGAGTTTTTGCAATACTTTTTTGATGACCTGGCCCTGCCGCACATGGTTAAGAAGCTAATGGACAGCACCGAAACCTTCGAAATGCGTAGGGCTGGCTTTACGCGCGACAGTGTACCCTCCAGGCTAAACATCAAAAACAGCCTGCAGCAGTCGCTGGGCAGGCGGCTGGCACTAAAAGCCGTGTTCGATAAAAAGCTGCAGACCATGGAGGAGCAATTGGCGGGATTAACCGACCAGCAGGCAAAAGCGGCGCTTGAACTGGAGATAGAGAAGGTAAGGCGGCAAGGCAACACTATTCCTTTTTTTGAAGACATAGACCTACGCTACAACAACTTCGAAAAAGTGCCGGTGCCGGTTACCTCTGCTGTGATGTTCTGCATTATGGACGTGTCGGCTTCCATGGGCTACCACGAAAAAGACATTGCCAAGCGCTTTTTTACGCTCCTGTACCTGTTTCTGACCCGGATCTACAAAAACGTGGAGCTAGTCTTTATCCGGCACCACACCGAGGCCAAAGAAGTAAACGAGGATGAATTCTTTAACTCCCGGGAGAGTGGCGGTACGGTAGTAGCGCCTTCACTCAAACTCATGGATAAAATCAGGCGCGAGCGGTATGACGAAAACTGGAATGTGTACTGCTGCCAGGCATCGGATGGAGATGTATGGTCGAAGGAAGATGCCCGGGAGTGTAAAAACCTGGTGCTGGAAACCATTTTGCCAGCTGTGCAATATATGGCCTACATCGAAATCAATAACAGGAACCGAGAGAGCGACCTGTGGCAGGCCTACAACCGCATCAGCGATGACGAAGAATTCTCAATTAGGCACATTAACGAAGTGTATGAGATCTGGCCCGTATTTCAGGGGCTTTTCCGGAAAAGAAGTGAAGCACAGAGCAAGTAGCACGACACTCGTATCTCATAATGCGGTGCCTTAAGGGAAGATGTGGATAGGGAATCTTTATCCAAAGGTGTGACAAATTGTTACACTTTCGTAAAATCGTAATTCCGCGAGAAAGGACAGTGGCTATTGGCAGATAGATCTCAAATCTGAAGCAGCAGTTTACTTTTTGTTATTTTTTCTTATTGCTACGAGAAGTTGTATTACATGATCTATGTGTTGTGATACATCTGTCTGGATACTTGACATGCAAAAATATATGAAGGAGAAAGATAAATACCGGGTTATGTTCAGCAATCCGAACTGGGACTATACTACCCTGGAGGCCGCAGACGAAGTGATTAGCAGAATAGGGCGGGAGTACCTGAAGCTGAAAACATATCCGAACCAGATCGAGATTGTAACCTCTGAGCAGATGCTCGATGCCTATGCCCTTACCGGTTTGCCCACCTCGTACCCGCACTGGAAGTTCGGGAAAGACTTTGTGCTGAACCAGAATAACTACACCAAAGGGCGTATGGGCCTTTCTTATGAACTGGTAATTAACTCTAACCCCTGCATCAGCTACAACATGGAGAACAACTCCACCTGTATGATGCTGCTCGTGATTGCCCATGCCTGCCAGGGCCACAATGCCTTTTTCGCCAATAACTACATGTTTCTCGACTGGACCTCTGCCGACTCTATTGTAGATTACATGGTGTTCGCCAGAGACTACATTATGAAATGCGAGGAAGAATTTGGCGAGGAAGAAGTAGAAAAAGTGCTGGATGCCTGCCATGCCTTGATGAACCACGGCGTGGACAAGTATAAAAAGCCTACCAAGTTATCTGCGAAAGCAGAAAATGAAAGGCTGAAGAAGTTGAGTAACATAAAGCGCGAAAACTACAACGAGCTCTGGCGGACACTGCCTACCGCTCCGGACATACCTGAACCCGGCTCGCGCGAGGAGCACCGGTTCCCGAAAGAACCGGAAGAAAACATATTGTACTTTATCGAAAAATATGCCCCGGCCTTACCGGCCTGGAAACGTGAGATTATAAGAATTGTGCGGAAGGTGGCGCAGTATTTTTACCCGCAGGGTGCCACCAAAGTAATGAACGAAGGCTTTGCCACCTTTACCCATTACCACATCATTAACAAGATGTTTGAAGAAGGCTACGTGAACGATGGCTTTATGCTGGAGTTTATCAAAAGCCATAGTGGTGTGCTGTACCAGCCGGAGTACAACAGCAAGTACTATTCTGGCCTCAACCCGTATACTCTCGGCTTTAATATTTTTATGGATATTAAGCGCATATGCCAGGAGCCTACCGCCGAAGATAAATACTGGTTCCCCAACCTGATCGGTAAGAACTGGTTGGATCAGGTAAACTACGTGATGGAAAATTTCCGCGACGACAGCTTTATTCTGCAGTACTTGTCGCCTAAGGTCATCCGCGACATGAAGCTCTTTACCATTGTAGATAACGAGCTGGATACAACTTACGAGATTGGAGCCATCCATAATGAGCGCGGCTACAAAAAGGTGCGGGAACAGCTGAGCAACCAATACGACCGCTCTTCTTACGTGCCCAACATACAGGCCACCAAAGTAGACCTTCACCAAACGAGCAAACTTTACCTCACGCACACCATCCAAAGCGACAGGCGATTAGAGGCTGAAAGCGCCAGGTCAACGCTAAAACATATCCGGTATCTGTGGGGCTTTCCGGTAGAGCTTCATTCCAAGAATAAACTCGGGATAAACGAAAGTACCTTCGAAATAAAGTAATTGTAAGGCATTTCAGTTTACTGAAGTGCCTTTTCTTTGAAGGATGTTGCACTCGCAATACGGTACACGCAAAGGCTGGTGGTCCAACAGAAAAATCCTTTTTTTAATTATTCCTAGGTATCAGACCATTGTTTCTACCTTTCTAAGTTTATGTCCTGGTATAAGCGAGTGAAAAGGAGGGAAGCCGACTTTTTCCTGCTATACCGATGGCGGCAAGGTGATTATTTTGCCTGTGGCAGTGGCACAAAATATTTTAGTGACACTATACTCCAATCAGCACTTATACCTAATCGGTAATAAATAGCGTATAAGCTAAATATAGCGATTTTGTAAAGCTAAGGTATTGGGCAGTAGCGTGAATTTTTTGAGGGTAATGCTTTTTATTGGTCTTTTTAAACTTAACTACCAGAAATCGTATCGTTATATAGCCACATGGCGTGGTTTTACAAACATAAGTAGAAGCCCATTTCCTATGCAAAAAGCTGTTAGAGGAACTTCAAGTGCCGGTCATGCCTAATTAATCTCACCTGTTCTATGAAACCGCTTTATTACCTGTTGCTCTTTCTGCTGCTTATAAACTGTTCCGGTGATAAGTCGATACACCGTGCGACAAAAAACCGGGAGCGGGCAGAAAAAACGCAGGACGTTTTAAAAGAGAAGTACGAGGATATGGTGGCGGAGAAGTTTGAAGCCTGGTATCCAACAAAAGAAACAGAAACCATTGTCAGAGATACGGTCCGGGTAACCCACACTATAGAAGTAATGGTACCTGTTCCGGAGGAACGGCAGGTAGCACAAAGCCCGGTGCGGCCTGCTCCTGTAAACAAAGCAAAGGCTGTGGTGAGGTGCCCGAAGGTGGCTTTTTACAACGAAACTATTGCCGCTCTAAAACAAAAGACCGAAGAAAGAAATGCTGCCCTTGAAACCGCTACCCAACGTTATAAAGCAGTGCAACAGAGCCTAACCAAGGAACAAGCCGCCCACCGGTTTGTAAGAGCTGAACTGGAGAAGGAACGGGAAATCAGGATAGCATGGATCTGGTTTAATGTTTTCCTGGGTTTAACTATCGCCATGTTTGTAGTAGGAAAAATTTTCAGACTTTTTTAGCTGAACAGCCTCTCTTTTTACCTATCCATCAATGCTTGTTATTGCCGCAAGGGCTGGTTTAATAATAATCTGCCATGAGCTCTAAAAGCAAATTTTGCCTCCGGAAGGGCTATTTTATTAGAATAATATGGCGCGACCCTGTTAGCCCTGGCTGTAGCTTATCTTAAAATTTAATCTGCTTGAAGGACAAATACAGCTGAAAATGCATACATTTCTTATCTCACGGTAAATCCCTAACAAGTATGAAAAAAAACATATCGTTCAGCAGTATTCTCGCTCTGGCAGCGACTTTTATGCTTTTTAATATACATGCAGCATTTAGTCAGGGCAGCCCTACTTTAAAAGGAACAGTGGAGCGTATTAAGGTGCATGGCAAAGGTCTGGAAGGAAACCTATCTGGCGACTCCCCTGACCGGGAAGTTTCAGTTTACCTGCCGCCCAGTTACAAGGCCAACTCAAAGCGACGCTACCCGGTTGTTTACCTCCTACATGGTTTTACCGACAACGATGCGAAGCTGTACGGAATCGAAAAGCATTGGATGAGTCTGCCAGATGTACTGGATGAGGCATTTACCAAGGGCCGGAAACAAGAGATAATCTTTGTAACGCCCAATGCTTTTACGCGTTTTCAGGGTAGCATGTACTCCAGCTCCGTTACAAACGGCAACTGGGAAGAATACGTGGCGAAGGAACTGGTAAGTTATATTGATCAGCATTACCGTACCATACCAAAGGCCGAAAGTCGCGGTTTGGCGGGGCATTCTATGGGTGGATTTGGTGCCATGCGCATTGGGCAGCAGTACCCGGATGTTTTTTCGAGTTTATACCTGTTAAGTCCGTGCTGCCTGGAGGCTACCAACAATGTGCCGCAGGACACTGCGTTGCAGGCCAAACTGCAGGCTATTCAAACTCCAGCCGATCTCGAAAAGGCAGATTTTTTTACCAAAGCCATGTTTGCATCTGCTGCTGCCTGGTCGCCTAACCCTCAAAAACCTCCTTTTTTCGTAGACCTGCCGCTAGAAAACAGTCAGGTACAACCCCTGGTACTGGCCAAATGGACAGCTAACCGGCCGCTTGCTACCATCGATCGTAATATTTTCCAGATCAGGAAGTTGCGTGCTCTGGCTTTTGATGCAGGTTCACAAGACAGGGGAATTGCTGTCAGTATTAAAGAATTAAATAAAGTGCTTACCAGCTACAGTGTGCCTCATACATACGAAGAATACGAAGGCGACCACATTAATAAAGTGGCAGAACGCATCGGTACCAAACTGCTTGATTTCTACTCGAAGAACCTGTCGTTCGAGCAGTCGAAGAAATAAATTGAGTGGAAATAGGTGAGAGGCTGATCCATTTGTCGTTTGTTTTTACCTGTATAGATCAGTTTTAGTAGTGTTTGTCTAAAATCCAAAAATTTAATATTAATTATTCATTAATTAGTAGGCTTTTTTGATTGAACCACAAATCTGTAAAACTATGAAAAATGCATTAATTAAATCCGTAGTGGCAGTGTGCCTGCTATGGGGTGCAGGCTTATCGGCCACTGCACAAGCGCCTCAACCCGACAAAGGAACCTGGGTAGTAGAAACGAACCTGAATCAGAAAAACTTTTCTATTGTAAGGTTCTACAACCGGCATGGCAACCTGATTTATGAAGAAAAAATACAGGGAGTTTACCTGGATGTAACCAAGCCTAAAACCAAAAAGCTGCTGGATAAGTCTTTGGAGCATATTAGTTCTAACACTGTAATTGCCGGCCAGTATTTTAAAAATTCCTTACCGGCCAATAAATTGGCAAAGCGGTAGATTAAAAAGGCTGAGAAGGTGTAGCTCCTCAGCCTTTTTTCATATAGCAGCTGCCTTGCAAGGCTATCGGTACCAGATCTCTCAAATATGTAAAGCCAAAGTGTAGTTATGGCTAAAATTGCCTCCGGAAGGCCTTTTTCATTAGAATAATTTGGTTACTGTGGAAGGAGTTTGATGGGCTAATGTAAGCTTCAATAAGTTGAAAATGAGTTAGTAAGCCTTCGCTGCTCCTGCACGTGTCTGGGAGAAGAAGCGGATAATTCTATTTACCAACATCTGGAGCCTAGCATTCAGCACCTCAAAAAAGCCTCTGGAAGTATGTTTTCATTAGAAGAATTTAAATGGCTACCGGAAGTATTATGGCTGAAAAGGCGAGGGACTAATGCAAGTCCAGCCACCATCTATAACCAGGCTCTGCCCTGTTATGTGGCGAGCTTCTTCTGAGAGTAGAAAGAGAGCTGCGTTGGCAATATCGGATACGGTGGCCGGTCGGCCCATGGGCGTAATAGAAGACCAGGTGCTTTCGTAATCTTCTTCCTCAGTTGTTCGCTCCGTTAAGGTAGCGCCAGGGGCCAGGGCGTTTACATTAATTCGGTAAGGTGAAAGTTCTATCACCAGGTTTCTTGCCAGCATTTCGATGGCTGCTTTGCTCATAGCATAAGCCGCGAGGTTTTTGTGTGCCTGGTGCCCGGTAACCGATGACATAAACAGCAAAGAACCCCCGTCTATTTGCCGCCGCATTTGTTTGGCGGCTTCCTGCGCCAGAAAAAACGTTCCGCCCAGGTTCAACTGCATCACCTGCTGGAAAGCCTCAGGCGAGTAAGTAAAAAAGTCGCCAAAATGGGTGATACCAGCATTTGCCACCACCGCATGTAATCCGCCGAACTCTGAAGCGGCTTTACCCACTAAACTCCTGATAAATGCCGGGTCGCCGGCATCTCCTGCCATGTCCAGGCAAATGCCCTGCTCTCGTCTAATTTGTTCAGCAGCGGTTTCTGCCAGTGCCGAGTTCAGGTCGTTTAAGATAACTTTTGCACCGGCATGAGCTAATTGCTTACTTATCTGCAGGCCAATTCCTTGTCCGGCACCTGTTACAATGGCTACTTTATCTTTAAAATTCATCCTATTCAGTATTAACTGCTATCTGTAGGTTTTAAATATCCGTAACGAAACATTACGGTATACGCAAAACTCAGAAAAGGCTTTCATCGACTCTGATGCAAACGGGCGCATGAAAAGGTGCCATCCGATATAGTTTTACACCTGCACTAGGTCCCGTACTACAGCTTTTTGCTACAACAGCCTAGAACAAGGCAGGAGGTTAAAGTAGGATACAAACCCTTAGTAATTTATACCTAAGGTAACTTTATCGAGGAAAAATACTGAAAATTATAACATAACTATTGCTTTTCCGTGAATGAAAGAGCTGAAGTTGCCTGAGCAGGATGAAACTGGCAACAGTTCTTATGGTAGTATTTATTTTTTTACTGATGAAGACTTCTTTTTTCCGCCCGCTGAAAAATGTATATTCAGGAACTAAGGTTTTCACCTTGCCAGGTACGTGGTTATTGAATCGTTTGTGTTGCAATATCTTTTTGCTGCTTCTGCTAAGCTTTGTCATGAGTAGTTGTGCCACCTGGAATCTGGGAGCTTCCGGCCAGCGAAAAGTGAAGGGGAAGACATTTGTTATTCTGGGAGCTTCGAGCGGGTTTGGCAGGGGAGTGGCAGAGCAGTTAGGAGCCTATGGCGCTAATGTAGTGCTGGCGGCCCGCCGGACTGACTTACTGGAAGAAGTGGCTAGCCAGGTAAGAGCCGCAGGCGGCACAGCCTTGGTGGTGACTACCGATATTACCAAGCCAGATGAAGTGGAACGGTTGGCAGCAGCAACGCTCCAGCAGTACGGTAAGATAGATGTCTGGATTAATATGGCTGGTGTGGGCGCCATTGGGCGTTTCTGGGAAATTCCGCTGGAAGACCAGGCCAGGATTGTAGATATTAACCTGAAAGGATTTATTTATGGGAGCCAGGTGGCCATCAAACAGTTCAGGTCTCAGGGGTACGGTGCCCTAATATACATGGGCTCTATTGAGAGTGTGAATCCTCTGGCCTACCATGCTTCTTATGCAGCTACCAAAGGAGGTGTGCTAAACCTGACGCAGGCCCTCAATCAGGAACTGCGCCTGGACGGGCATAAAAACATTCGTGTAGTAAATGTGGAGCCCTGGGCGGTAGATACACCTTTCTGGCAGCATGCCGCTAATTACAGCGGAGGCACAGCACGCATGGCTGCTATGGACCCTCCCCGTAAAGTGGTGAACGCCACCATTCGAGCTTCTCTTCGACGCAGAAACGAATTGCCCGTAGGTTGGAAAGCTAAAGGCACCTGGATGTCGCACCGGGTGTTTCCGCGCTTTACCGAATGGTTTTCGGCCAACATAATACACAAGTACCAGATAGAAAATGCACCTCCCGCACCTCCTACCTCAGGAGCTGTGCACGCACCTATGGAGTCTGGCAGGGGAGTAGAGGATGGCGTAAGGAAAAGAATAAAAGCCGAAAAGCGGCAGCAAAGGCAAAATAAGTAAGTCAGGAGCCGGTTGGCCCGCTATTGGTTATTATTTAACCAGATACCTTATATATGGGTGCAGGAGCAAAAAAGTGCCTGCACCTTTTTTGGTTTCTTGGGCCTGGTAAAAGCTTAATCACACTCTGGTACCATGCCCATTACAACGCCAGTAGGAGTTGAAATTGGTCTCACTACTGTTCTGCAGTTCCCCTTCCCCCCGCTACTATTTTCGTGCTTTTCCCGCTGGGCATTGTAAGTCACCGTTAACTGAGTGCCCGCCGGAAGGTTATCTATTTGCTTGAGCTGCACCACATGCATCTTAAGAATAAAATTAGTTTCTGTCATGCTGCCTTCAAAGTCATACTGTTCCTGTTGCGTGGTGGTCTGGCCACTGATAATACCTTGAGGGGAAATTTGTAAATTTAGTTCACCTTCTGCAGAGCTCCATACCTCCTTATCCTGCTTTCCTTTGATCTTTAAATTTAGTGAATTGATATTAGATAGCTTGGTAGTTATCACTACAGTGGCAGAATCACCGCGAACTTCCATGAGTTGAGCGCTTGATGTGCCGTTAACGGTATTGCCTGGACTTGCACCAGTATTTATAGTAACGGCGGCCGTGCCTTTGTAAGGCTCCCCATTATATTTCTGAATAAAAGTTTGTTCAGCAGCATAATCTTTTTTACAACTAAGCAGCAGCAGGAGCGAATAACAAGCCATAAAGCGGAGCAGCAGGTGCGATTTGGTTTTCATGTTTAATAGTTTTGGGCTAGTTAGCATATCAAATTAACCTATCAAAAAAACTTATCTTACGCTCCTTCTCATGAAAGGGTGTCCTTTAGTCGCGGTATAAAACGATGACTACTAGCTTTTTGCCTCTGTTCTGCCTTGAAATTAACCTCACAATTTAAATTTTAGTTATGTTACCTTTTAATCTTTTCTGTCACAAGGAATGGTTGCTTTGTGTTTGGAAATATGTCATATACCTGCTTTACTAGATTAGATGACAAAATTATATAAGAATAAGGATGTTACTTTTTTTACATAACCTTCTTTTTTATTTAGTTATAAATTTTATATATTTATTTATATCAACTAGAGATACTTCCTTTTCTGTACCTTTCGATCTGCCCCGGCACCTGTTTACCACGTGATTGTAAAGCCATAATTTGATTTAGTGCGTTCCCAGTTTTATTAGTTCGACCTCCTGGTACTTCTTTTAAAGGGTTTTATTGCAGACTTATCCACATTTCTTATGAAAACAGAACACCCCTATTTATGCCGTTAACATCAGAAAAGGTACGCGTTAAACTACCCCCTCCTTCAAACCCGCAGGAGTATAATAAACTCGTAAAGCTGTGGCAAAACCTTAGTTATGAGCCAAACTTGTTAGATTATGGAGAAAGTTTTGCAAATAATGCGGCACTGCTAGCTGTTTTAAATCTTTCTCCCTGTGTAACTAAAATTCTTAATCTCCGAACTCAGCAGTTTGAATTTGTGAGCAGCAATGTATCTGGCTTGTTTGGGTATGAGAAGCAAGATTTTTTGGAGCAGGGCTTAGCTTTTATGAATAGCATTGCTCACCCGGATGATCTGCAAAACAGTTGGAGACTGATTACCAGCATATGGGATTTTATAATGGCTGTACCATCTGCTGATCAGGTACATTACCAGTTTAACTACGATTTCAGGATTATCAAACCATCTGGCAACGTGGTAAGAGTGTTGGCGCAGAATTCTATATTTCAATCAGACAGCAAGGGCCATATATCCCACGTGCTCTGCATTTATTCAGACATTTCTCACTGGAAGAAGAGCGGCCAGCAGGTCGCCTCTATTGTCTCCACCCTCTCAAAAACCTGTTACTTCTTCACCCTTCAGAGCGACAATGCCTATAGACCTTTAACCTGCCTGAGCAAGCGAGAACTGGAAATAGTAAAGCTAATGGCAGAAGGATATAGCAGCAAGCTTATTGCTGAAAAACTCTTCATCAGCTTCCATACGGTAAATACGCACCGCCAAAAGATTATGGAGAAGACCCATACTCATAATACCGGTGGGCTTGTGCAGTTTGCAGTGTCCAATGGCCTGATATAATCCTTGTTATTTACTTCTTTATGAGAGAAGTAAATAATTCATTTATTGAGGCTCTTAAATTCGGATGCTGATACTTTCAGCGAATTTTCCCTTTGAAATTGGAAGGAGTGGTCTGGCTAAAACAGTGGTAATCAAATTCATTAAAAGAGGTTAATCTGTTGTTAAATAAAGAATCAGGAGCTTTACTAAATATTTAGATTGTAATACTCATTATAATCTATCTAATATATTTATAAACGTATAGTGGTATTAAATTACACTTAATGATGAACTTCTAACTAGCCGCCATGATGACCGATGTTAAGCCTGCCGCTTTCGGAAAAGCAAATTATCTTGTTCTGCTCTTACTTTACCTCCTGTCAGGTTTAGCCCTGAGCCACCAGGTGCAAGCACAATCGTTTCCGCCTGGTTTTACCAGAGTACAGGTAGCAAGCGGCCTTACCAACCCCACGTCCATGGCTTTTGCTCCTGACGGTCGAATTTTTGTGACGCAACAGAACGGCACTTTAAGAATCATCAAGAACGGAAACCTGTTAGCCACTCCGTTTCTCAGGCTAAATGTAAATTCAGCGGGGGAACAAGGTTTATTGGGGATAGCATTAGACCCTAATTTTTCGAGCAATCAGTATGTCTACCTGTATTACTCCTTACCCGACGGTACCCGAAACAGGATCAGCCGCTTTAAAGGCAATGGCGATGTGGTGGTGGCAGGAAGTGAGTTGGTACTGTTAAACCTTGATCCTGTAAGGGGTAATTATCATAACGGAGGGACCATGCAATTTGGGCTAGATGGTAAATTATACGTTGCCATAGGGGAAAATTCCAATCCGGCTCATGCTCAAAACCTGGACACGTACCATGGCAAACTGTTGCGCATAAACCCAGATGGTTCTGTACCTACCGGAAATCCTTTTACCGGTTCCGCCCAGCGAAGCCGTATCTGGGCCTATGGTCTCCGGAACCCTTTTACTTTCGATATCCAGCCTGGCACCGGCAAAATTTTTGTAAATGATGTGGGAGCTAAAGCCTGGGAAGAAATAAATGATGCCACCACACGGGGTAAGAATTTTGGCTGGCCCACCGTAGAGGGCAACAGCTCAAATGTAGCGTTCGCCAACCCGGTTTACGCATACCCCTATGAACCAGGTTCCAGCGATGGAGTAGGCTGTGCCATCACAGGGGGCACCTTTTTTAATCCTGCAACCACTAATTATCCGTCGCAATACTATGGCCGCTATTTTTACCAGGACTACTGCAATGGCTGGATCAATATGCTTTCCATTTCCGGCTCTACTGTTACTAGAATGCCTTTTGCGACCGGCTTAGGCGGCAATGCGATTAATATTAAAACTGGCACAGATGGTAATCTTTATTTCTTTGAGAGAAGCACCAGCGCCCTCTACCGAATCATTTATACTAATAACACTGTTCCGGCCATTGCAAGGCATCCGGTTAATATAACAGTTCCGGCAGGTCAGTCAGCCAGCTTTTCGGTAACTGCCACCGGAACGGCACCCTTGAGATACCAGTGGCAAAGGAATGGAATCAACATTTCTAATGCTACTGGCGCTACCTTTACCATTGCCAGCGCTACCAGCTCGCATGCAGGCGCCTACAGAGTTGTTGTTTCTAATGCTGCTGGGAGTGTTACCAGTAATACGGCTCAATTAACTGTAACGGCTCTTAATAATCCGCCGGTTGCGCAAATTCAAACTCCTCTCGCAAACACGCTTTACAGAGGGGGAGATACCATCCGGTTTTCCGGCAGTGCCACCGATCCAGAAGACGGCACTCTGAGCGCCAGCGCCTTTACCTGGTTGGTGGACTTTCATCATGACACGCATAAACACGATAGCCCACCTATAGCCACCGGCGTGAGGAGCGGGTATTACGTAATTCCCCGCACCGGCGAAGTATCAGACAATGTTTGGTATCGGTTCATACTGGTGGTGAAGGATTCTAAAGGCTTAACCAGCACCACCTACCGCGATGTATTTCCGCGCAAAACCACCATGAGCCTGGCTACCCAGCCGGCAGGACTTCAGGTTACGCTAGATGGGCAACCGGTAAGAACTTCTACTTCTGTTGTTGGGGTGGAGGGTATCAGGCGAAGTATTGGCATTGTAAACGGGCAGGTTTTAAATGGTAAAACCTATGATTTTGCCCGTTGGCAACACGGAGGATCTGCCACACAAACCATCACGACGCCCATTAATGATATCACCTATACTGCGGTTTATCAGGAAAGGATTTTTAACCCACTTAGGTTAGAAGCTGAAAATGCCGCACGTTCGGGTGCGGTAGTTACCACATCTCACTCTGGTTATACAGGCAGTGGTTATGCTGATTACGTAAATGCTTCAGGCGATTATGTGGAATGGACTGTTCGGGTGCCGCACACTGGAAGCTACACCATCAGTTTCAGATACGCCTTAGCCAGTACTCCCAGGAGCTTGCGCATCAGTGCCAATGGAACAACTTTAAATGCAGGTCTGTCTTTTGCCCGCACCAGCACGTGGAGTAGCTGGTCCAATGTGGCTATTACCGCCAATCTGAATGCTGGCACAAACAGGATCAGAGCCACTGCCACAGGCAGCAGCGGTCCTAATATCGACCATATTGTTGTGTCATGGAATAGTCAGCTAGCCAGTCTAGCAAATGCACAACCAGTAGGCATAGATGGACCAGCAAATGTTTTCACCGTCAGTCCGAATCCCGCTCGACAGATCGTAAACCTGGATGTAATGGCAAATGAGGGAGAGGCTATAAGGGTGAATCTGGTAAACATGCAAGGTAAAGTTCTGTCAACTCATCAGTTAAAAGGAACAAGTACTGGCATGAACAGCTTTACCCTCAACCTCCAAAACCTGAGCAGTGGCCCATACATTCTACAATTAGTAAAAGAAAGCGCTACAGTATCTAAGCTAATTATAATAGAGAAGTAAATGCGAATGGGTTGCAACGCTTACGGACAGGTCGTAGCCTGTCCGTAAGCGTGTGAGGGTTTAATTATTTCTTCGTGTCATACAAATAAAATTTACAAGACAATTAAATAATTCATAGCTATTCTTATATTGCCAAGGCCTAATATTAATGTTGATTCTTCTTTTTATCAGGTTTAGAATTGTTTTTGAATAACTACCAGCATTTTGAGCAGGCTTCGAGTGAATAAGATCTGAAGCAAGGTAGTGCAGCTCCATCTAATTTGACTCAAGGTGCAATTTGAGATGAGCGACTCAAAATAGCTATTATATTTTATAGAAATTATAAAGCTCCCTATCAATGGTTCAAGTAAAGGAAACATTATCAATGCTTCTTATTTGTATTATAGCTGTAATGCTTACAAGCTGTGATAAAGAGAACGAAGTAAGGCCTGAGGCGGACAGCATGGCTGGTTTGTTTACAGAGAAACAATACAATGCTTTTTTAGAGAGAAAATCTGCATCGTTTGTCGGTAAGATAAATGGGAAACAGTTTATCTGGATGCAAGAGACTGGTTTTTCCAGAGGTATGGGGATCTACGATGCAGGACCCGTCAGACAGCGAACTCATTACTTGACTTCATCTTTAATAACTGCTCATCAAGACAAAGGATCTTTCTCCTTTTATTTTCCTCATTACAACTTCTCTTCAGCAGAAGAGCTAAAGCAGGTATATGCTGTAGGAAAGAAGGAGCTTGGTGACCAATTTGATGGTTTTCGGTTAACGATGGATATAGATGGCATAAGCTACTACACCCATAGCGCCAACCAAGCAAACATGATTGAACTTGTAAAAACCGAGGCTTTTGAGGATGTTTCCTATCGGTTTGATTCACCAGGACAAAGTACCCGCTTAGTTGATAACCAATTGCGGATGTGGTTTAGGATGAAGGCGGAACTATCTTCCTGTAGTGGTTGCACTAGCAATGAAAAGGTACAGATGAGCGGTTTGTTGATGGTAATTGTTCCAAATTATGAGGGTGAAGTAGAATAGTGAAGTGCAATAGGCTGCAAGAGCGTTAAGGATAAGTCGCAACCTGTGCCAACCGCTCTTGCATATTTACATGTATCTCCCAAAGAAGAAAAGGGAAATTCCGCAAAATTGAATAAAGCTGACTGGCTTCGCAACCAGATCACTTCCCAAGCTCTGCATCCTTTCAACTTACCCTTCCCGCAGCTACTGTTTCCCCGCCTCACCTAATAAATAACTGCCAATATTTTACATAAATACCAAATCAGCCATGCACCACCACAGGCACCTACCTCTGGAGCGGTGCGCGAGCCGATGGAATGGGGGAGAGGCGTGCGGCAACGGATGAAGGAAGAATGCAGCGGAAACAAAAGCAGGAGTAACAAGTATGTAGTTTTAAACCAATGGTTACCAGATGCTACTACGACAGGCTTACCGCATGCCCAAGGCAGGCTCTATTAAAAACTTAAAGCTGCAGCAGGAAAAACTTGAAGCACCCGGAGCAACGGAAGTATGTGTAAAAGTGTGGGCTATCGGGTTAAACTTTGCCGACGTATTCGCCATGCAGGGGCTCTACAGCGCCACACCCACCGGTTCTTTTGTTCCGGGCCTCGAGTTTTCGGGAGAGGTGATAGTGGTAGGCGAGGAGGTGCAGGATTGGAAAGTTGGCGACAAGGTAATGGGAGCCACGAAGTTTGGTGGCTATGCTTCTCATATTAACATTCATTACCGCTACGTGGTGCCGCTCCCGCCGCACTGGAATTTTGAGGAAGGGGCAGCTTTTCTGGTGCAGGGGCTTACTGCCTTTTATGCGCTTACCACACTGGGCAACCTGCAACCAGGCATGACGGTGCTAATACATAGCGCCGCCGGTGGTGTGGGTATTCTGGCAAACCGCATCTGCAAAAAGTATGACGCCTTTACAATTGGATCAGTGGGACGGCCAGATAAAGTGGCTTATTTAACAGCAGAAGAAGCCTATGATGTGGTGCTGCTGCGAGATAAAAACTTTAAGCAGCAATTGCAACAGGCCTTACAGGAGCGTCCGTTACAGCTGGTGATGGAGTGCATTGGCGGTAAAATCTTAGACATAGGGTGGAATGCTTTGGCTCCGATGGGCAGAATGGTGGTGTACGGCAATGCCAGCTTCTCCAGTCACGGCTCCCGTCCTAATTACCCTTCCTTGTTCTGGAAATTTCTAAAGCGGCCTAAAATTGATCCCTTGCGCCTGCCTACGCTGAACAAATCGCTGATGGGCTTTAACCTAATTTACCTCTACGAGCAAACTGACCTCATGCACCAACTGCTCCGCGACCTGCAGGAGCTGCAGCTAAAGCCACAACATGTCGGCCATGTATTTCCTTTTTCTGACATGCACCAGGCCATCCGCCTTTTTCAGCGAGGTGAAACTATTGGCAAGGTAGTGGTGCAGGTAGAGGATTGATGGCTTTTCAATTTTCCATTACAGAAAGGTCCCGATCTGTCCGTTCGATGGGTGATCTAAGTTCCCATCCAGATAATCTTCCAGCTTACTTCCCGATGCAGAACTTGGTAAATATATTATCAAGTAAATCATCTGTGGTAATTTCACCAGTAATCTGCCCCAGATGATGCAGAGCCCTCCGAATCTCTGCGGCTACCAGGTCGTTGCTGATGCCGAGGTCGAGGCCGGAGAGGGTGTCGTCTAAGGCTTCGTATGTTTTATTCAGGCTGTCGACGTGGCGGAGGTTCGTGACGATAGTTTGCTCGCGCGTGTTGAGTTTGCCCAAGTTCACCTTTGCTACCAGCGCCTCTTTTAGTCCGTCCATATTGGCACCTTCTGCAGCTGAGATCTGCACCAGGTTTTCTACCTCTGCAAAAGCAGCCAGCGTGGCAGGGGAGGCCTCATCTATTTTATTAGCTACGGCTAGTATCGGAAGCTTTTTAGGATTGAGTTGCTCCAGTTCCGCCTGCAGTTCTTCCGGCGTGGTGGTGGTAATGTCGAACAGGTAAATGATCAGCGACGATTGGCTGAGTTTCTGCAGGGTCCGTTCTACACCGATGGCTTCTACCTTGTCGGTAGTTTCGCGGAGACCGGCTGTGTCTATAAACCGGAAGCTGATCCCTTCGATGTTGATTTCGTCTTCAATAAAGTCGCGGGTTGTGCCGGGCACATCCGATACAATGGCTTTTTCCTCGTTCAGCAGTTTGTTGAGCAACGTAGATTTTCCGGCGTTGGGCTTGCCTACAATTACGGTAGGTACCCCGTTTTTAATCACGTTCCCCAATTCAAATGACTTTAGCAGCTCACGGATAATGCGCTGAATATTGGAAATGAGGAGGCGCAGTTGTTCCCGATCGGCAAACTCTACATCTTCCTCACCAAAATCCAGTTCCAGTTCGATCATAGAGGCGAAGTGCACCAGCTCTGCCCGCAGGCGCTTGATCTCCTGAGAAAAGCCGCCCCGCATCTGCTTCATGGCCACCTCATGCGAGAGGGCGGAGTCGGAAGAGATAAGATCGGCTACTGCCTCTGCCTGAGCCAGATCGAACTGCCCGTTCAGGAAAGCCCGTTTGGTAAACTCTCCTGCCTGCGCCAGCCTTGCGCCCTGTTTCAGAAACAGCTGCATAAGTTGCTGCACAATAAAGTCAGAACCATGACAACTCACTTCCACCACATCTTCTTTGGTATAAGAAGTAGGCGCCCTGAACAGCGATACCAGCACCTCGTCCAGTACCTTCTCTTCATCGCGTATGGTCCCGAAATGAATGGTGTGCGATGGCTGCAGCAGCAGGTCTTTGCCCCGGAACACGCGCTGCACAATAGCAATGGCTTCTGGCCCTGACAATCGGATAACAGCAATAGCGCCTACACCCGAAGCAGTGGCAACGGCTACAATGGTATCGGAAGAAGAGAAATATTGGCTCAAGGTTTATTTTGCTAGTGAAGGTGCAAATATACGCACTTTGGTAATTTATTTAGCAGGAATGGTTTACTCTGTTGTGAGTCAGAACCTTATGGATTATCGTAATGAATAGGACCTTCCGGAGGTATTTTGAGTAGATAAAGGCATTGGGTTCAGCCTGACCTCAAGTTCTTGTTGAGTGGACAGCTTACATGCGCTTCATTGTGGCTGAATCTAATAGCATAGAGATAATAGCTGACCTTACCTCCAGCTTTTCCTCACAAAAATTCAGTCTTGTACTATTATCTCCTCCACCATTCTATTTCAGAAGATCAACACTGAAGAAGTGTGGCGCTTAAGGGAACAAGAGGGGCGGAGGGTTAAGCACCTATTTTCTCTTTTTCTCATACTCGGCCCAGGATGTTTTTTTGTAGTGGTTGTCGCCGAAGAAACGGAGAATTTTAGAAAACGCAGCCGCATCGAGGTAACCAGGTACCGGCGAGAGCATTTCCATTTTCTCATTCAGGTACACAGTGGTAGGGTAGCTCATCTGGCCTTGCAACAAGGCCACCGCCAACTCATGCGATTTGTACTCTGGGTTATATTTGTAAGTGTGGCCGTTGAGGGTGATGGGCTTTTTGCTTTCTGCATCTAGCTTTACGGCATAGTAATTTTTATTAATGTAAGCCGCCACAGCCGGATCGGCAAAGGTGCCCTTGTCCATCTTTTTGCACCAGCCACACCAATCGGTATATACATCAATTACTATTTTGCGAGGCTCTTTCTGTAACTGTACAACTGCTTCTTCTATGGTTAGCCACTTAATGGTTTCAGCCAGAGAAGCAGGTGCAATGGTAGTGGTAGCCGCCGGTGCAACTACAAAAGCAGAGAGTCCTGTAAATCCGATTGCTAGCGTGAGCAGTGTCAGTAATGCAAAAGGTCTGTTTTTCATCAGGGGGTGAAATTTAATATTAAATGCTGTGTTTAGGTGCGTTTGCCAATCTAACAAAAGCGGAAGAGGTAAAAATTCCAATGCCTTATCTTAAACGGCCGGAGGCTGTGGAATAGCAGCCACAAGCGAGGTCGCTCGCACCATGATTTGATTTGTATTAACTATTTTGGTTCTTGAAAAATAACTTTAAAATTAGTGTATAGATTGTTGGCTGCTAGGCAGAAACAACTATCAATTAATAGGTGCCGGTACAATTTTGCTGCGGTTCATCCAGATACCGCGAGAAGGTGAGAACAAGAAGGCCAGCAAAAACTCCAGCCCGGTAACGGTGGCAATGGCCCCGGCAATAGATCCGTCGAGCCAGACCGCCAGAAAATATCCTAACGCCGAGGCAAGGATACCAAGCAGCACCGAGAGCACCAGCATCATTTTAAAATCGTCGGTGAGCAGGTAAGCCGTAGCAGGAGGGGCCACCAAAAAAGCCACTACCAAGATAGCGCCAACCGACTCAAACGAAGCTACTGTAGTTAGCGAAACAGCCGACATAAGTAGGTAGTACCACAGCGATGTGGAGATGCCAATAGAGGCGGCATACGCAGCATCAAAGGCGGTGAGATATAGTTCTTTATACCCCAGGTAGATAAAAAAAAGGATGACCAACGCTACGGAGCCTACCGTCCAGACAGCTCGTGGGCCTAATATCCAGCCATCTTCGCTAATCCAAAGGTCGATAGGGGTATAGGCAATTTCGCCATAAAGCACACAATCCTGGTCGAGGTCAATCTGGCCGGCAAACACCGAAATCAGGATTATGCCGATCGCAAAAAGCCAGGTAAAGGTCACGCCAATAGAGGCATCGGTCTGCACACGCGCCACCCTGTGAAAAAACTCGATCAGGAAAGTGGTGAGCACACCTAAAAGTCCGGCCCCGATGAGCATGGGTACTGAATCGCGGGAGCCAGTAACCAAAAAGGCAATGACAATGCCAGGCAGTACAGCATGCGACACAGCATCGCCTACCATGGCCATGCGCCGCAGTATCAGGTAACACCCTAAGAGGCTACAGCACATGGCTACCAAAGAGCCGGTTAGTATGATCCAGAAGGCGTTCATGGTTTAATTTTTTATGAGTGATTTAGTGAATGAGAGTATGTTATATATAGTTATACCCTTTTAACCCCGAGGCTTACTTAACATAAGAAGAGCTCTGGAAGGGGTTTTTATTAGAAGAATTAGTTTGTATAAAATGTGTTCTGTGATTCATGTTAAGTGTCTTATAAGCCATTTAGGCCAGCGTGTTCTTAAGGAATCTTGTTGTTGTGCGGGTCCAGCACAGGGTATTGTAGTTCCTGCATCAGCTTCTGTTCCAACTCCGGCGTAATAATGTGTTCAATGGTCTCAGCATCTTCGTGCACGTGGTCGGAGGCAAGTTCCAGGAACTGTGTGAGGTACAGTTCCCACAACCTGTGCAGCCGCACCACCCGCATGCCGCGCGTTTGCCCTTGCCGTGTCAATACCCAAGCGTTTTTGTTTTTTACTACATATCCTTCTCTTTTTAGCTTTCGAAGGCCTTTGTTTACTTCAGCTCTGGGAATTTGTCGCCTCTCCATAATATCGGCCACATTGCGGGAGGAGTAGTAGTCCTGGTTTGGCTCGCCAAGCTGGTACATGAGCTTGAGGAGGTTCTCCTCGAGCACCCGCGCCTTATTTCTGCGTTGCTTCCAGATGCGCGACACCCAGCCTTTCCCCGGAGCAAAAGCAAAAGAAGAAATAGCGATCATGGAAATAATGAGCACGATCCAGGGACCTGTGGGCATGGAGGGTGCGGTATATGAAATATAAGCACCCGCTAAACCCGAAAAGGCTCCCATAAGCGCAGCCAGCACCAGCATGAGCCGCAGGTTCTCTGTCCAGAAGCGGGCGGCAGCGGCCGGTGTAATGAGCATGGCGGCCATTAGAACCACGCCCACCGCCTGAATGCCCACCACCACGGCAAAAACCGTTAGGGTTGTTAGCAGCAGTTCCAGGGCCCTGACGGGGTAGCCGATGGTGCGGGCATAAGCCTCATCGAAGCAAAGCAGCATCAGTTCTTTGTAAAATACGATGGTGCAGACCAGCAGGAGCAGGGCCACTACGCTGAACACAATCAGGTCTTCACCGATGAGCGCTGCCGCATTCCCGAACAGAAACTTATCTAGGCCGCTCTGAGCAGCGTTGCCGGAATGCTGAATAGAAGTGAGAAGCAAAATGCCGATGCCAAAAAACACGGAAAGCACCAGCCCAATAGCCGTGTCTTCTTTTATGCGGGAGCGGGAGGTAATAAAGTCGATCACAATTAATGACAGCCAACCGGTAATAAAAGCCCCCAGCAAGAGCACGAGCGGGTTTTTGGTGCCGGATAGCATAAAGGCCAGGCATACGCCGGGCAGCACCGCATGCGCCACCGCATCGCCCACCAACGCTCGCTTCCGGAGCAAAGTAAAGCAACCCACCACCGCCGAACTGCTGGCCAGCAACACCGACCCTATCGTCACGTACCGGACATTGGCATCTGTAAACGAGAAGAACTCTGTAAAGTCACTCATTTGTATTTAATTGTTAAATTGCTGATGGTTAAATTGTTATTATTATCAGCGTCAGTAAAAACTACTGAAATGGCACGAGCCCTATATGAACCTCAATTTTTCTAATGAAAATAGCCTTCCTGAGGATTTTGGGCTTTAGAGGCTCAAGGGTCTTTAATCAAAATTTTTACTTTAGAATTTTGAAGTTGGCGAAGCTAAGCTTCCCTGGAAGGGAACTCCTGTTTCCGCAGCAGGTCGCCTACTTTGGACAGCACCGTTAGTTTACCGCCATAGGTTTTTTCCAGCATCTCCTGGGTCAGCACCTGCTCGGTGGGCCCGGAAGCCACCAGGCGCATGTTCAGTAAAATAACCCAGTTAAAATATGCTGCAGCCGACTGCAGGTCGTGGTGCACCACCACTACCGTTTTGCCTTCGTCGCGCATGTGGCGCAGCAGCTCAATAATGGCTGTCTCAGTGGCAATGTCTACGCCGGCAAAAGGCTCGTCCATAAAATAGATGTCGGCATTCTGGGCCAGCGCGCGGGCCAGGAAAACACGCTGCTGCTGCCCACCCGAAAGTTGCGAAATCTGGCGGTTGGTAAAGGCTTGCATGCCTACTTTTTCCAAAGCTTCCATGGCTGCATCTTTGTCGGCGCGGCGGGGCCTGTTAAAAAAGCCAAGTTTGCCATAGCGCCCCATCAGCACTACATCAAACACAGAGGCCGGAAAATCCCAATCTACTGATTCGCGTTGCGGCACGTAACTGATGCGCTTGCGAACCTCCTTTATCGGCTGGTCAAAAATTCTGATGTAACCGCTGCTGGCTGGGAGCAAGCCCATAATGGCCTTAATAAGCGTAGACTTTCCAGCTCCATTCGGCCCGATAACTCCCACCAGGGCACCGGCAGGCAAGGTCAGGTCTACTCCCCACAAAACAGGTTTCCGATCATAACTTACAGTTAGGTCGTGCACCTCTACTACCGGATTTTCTACTTGAAGTATCATACTATACTTATTTCATTTTAAAGCAGATGTAATTGTTGTAACGTTGTAGCGAACCATGCCTTCGTATGTTCCTTCGGGTGTGTCATCTGCACCCAGGGCATCGGAGAAGAGTGTGCCGCCAATTTTTACCTCGTGCCCTTTTTGCCGCACGCCTGCCATTACTGCTTCTATGGCCTTTGGCGAAACGGAAGACTCTACAAACACGGCTTTAATTTTATTAGCTGCTATAAAGTTTACCAGCGACGACACATCCTGCAGTCCAAACTCCGAAACGGTGGAGATGCCTTGCAGGCCGCGAACTTGTATGCCATAGGCATCGCCAAAGTAGCCAAAAGCATCGTGTGCCGTAATAAGGATGCGCTGCTGCTCCGGTATAGAACTGATGGTGGCACGGGCAAACTGGTGCAGGTTGGCGAGCTGTTGCAGGTAGGCAGCGGTATTTTGCTGGTACTGCGCGGCATGAGCAGGGTCCTTCTGCTGCAGCTGCTCGCTCAGGTACTGCACCACCTTTTGCCAGAGCGCCACATCAAACCAGATGTGCGGGTCATAGCTCCCCGGAAAGTCGGAGGAAGACCGCATGTCGGCAGGTTGGAGGCCATCGGCAGCAGCTACTACACTTTTAAACCGGCTCAGCCTTTCGAGCACTTCGCCCATTTTTCCTTCCAGGTGCAGCCCGTTGTAAATAATCACGTGCGCCTCGGTCACCGACTCCAGGTCACCCTGTGTTGCCTTGTAGAGGTGCGGGTCCACACCAGATCCCATAATAGCTTCCACATCGGCGTGGTCGCCTACAATATGCTGCACAGCATCTTTTAAAATGCCTGTGGTGGTTACTACCCTGAGCCGCTCTCCGGCAGGAATCTGGCCCCGGGTATCTACCTGTTTGCAACCTGGAAGCCAGGAAGCACAAAAAAGCAGCATACACAGCAGGAGATAGAATTTCATCATAAAATAGCTCAGGCCGATAAAAATATGTTTTTGGTTACCTCCCCAGATACCACGGTGTTTCTTTGGTTATCTATATTGATTTCCAGTGAATTGTCGTAAGGAACCCGATCCAGTACTTTAATTTTAACGCCGAGCCTAATGCCCATTTTGTCGAGGTATTGCAGGAACAGTGGTTGCGAAGCATTCACACCTACCACAATGCCCGCTTCGTTCAGGTCCATCTCGGCCAGCAGCTTCTGCGCCTTTGGATTTATCTCGCCTGTTTCAGAAGGAATAGGGTCTCCGTGCGGATCGAACTTGGGGTGGCCCAGAAATTCGTCGAGGCGCTTCACCAGCAGGTCGGAGGTAATGTGCTCCAGTTCCTCTGCCACCTCGTGTACCTCGTCCCAGTTAAATTTCAGTTTCTCTACCAGGAACACTTCCCAGAGCCGGTGCTTGCGGATAATCTGCAGGGCAATCTGGTTTCCGGATTCGGTAAGCGACACACCTTTGTACTTGATATAGTTGACTACGCCTTTTGCGCTCAACTTCCGGAGCATATCGGTAACAGAGGCTGCTTTGGTATCCAGAACATCCGCAATGGCATTTGTGTTTACATCCGCTAACCCGCTCTCCGACAGTTTGTAAATGGCTTTAATATAATTTTCTTCTGTAAAGCTATGCATTCGTAATGTGATAATGTTTTAATGTGCTGATGTGCTAATAAGTAAGGTATGTTGATTTATTGTTTTAATGTGCTGATGTAAAAATTAAATAATGTTTTTTATGACCTTGATATTTGGTGTAAAGAATATATGGGTAAGCTTTTCTTGACCAAAGTCCAACCCACATATTAAAAATTAGCACATCAGCACATTAAAACATTAGCACATTAAAATCTACCACCTGATTAAAGCGGAGGCCCAGGTAAAGCCGCTGCCGAAGGCTGCCAGGCATACGAGGTCGCCCTCTTTTATTTTTCCTTGTTCTACTGCCTCGCTGAGGGCAATAGGTACGGAGGCGGCTGTGGTGTTGCCGTATTTATGGATGTTGCTGAATACCTTTTCTGCAGGCAGCCCCATCTTCTGCTGAATGTAAGACGTGATGCGTAGGTTAGCCTGGTGCGGTATAAGCATATCAATATCAGATGGTTGATAATTGTTTGCCTGAAGAGCTTCTTCAATAACCTCAGGAAAGCGGGTAACGGCATGTTTAAACACGGTGTTGCCGTTCATAACCGGGAATACGGTTCCTTCGTCGAGCATCTCGTGGGTCAGGCGCTCCTTTTTGTTGCTGCCTGGGTCCAGCACGGCCAGCTCCTCCGCAAACTCACCATCGGCGTGCAAGTGCGTTGACAGAATGCCTTTGTCGTTGCTCTCGGCATGGGTAAGCACGGCAGCACCGGCACCATCGCCAAATATAACCGACACATTGCGGCCACGAGTCGAGAAATCGAGCCCGCTGGAATGGATTTCAGAACCTACCACCAATACGTTGTTGTACATGCCCGTTTTAATAAACTGATCCGCCACCGACAAGGCATAAATAAAACCAGAGCACTGGTTCCGAACATCGAGTGCCGGAATTTCTTTGATGCCCAGTTCCCGCTGCAACAGTACACCAGAGCCCGGAAAAACATAATCTGGACTAAGGGTGGCAAACACAATCATGTCCAGATCCGAGGCTTCCACTCCAGCCATTTTAAGGGCTTTTCTGGCAGCGTTGGCACCCATATTGGCTGTAGTGTCCACGCCCTCCTGAAAATAGTGGCGTTCCAGAATACCAGTCCGCTCCCTGATCCATTCATCGGTAGTATCCATCAGTTTCTCCAGGTCTTTGTTCGTAACTACCTTTTCCGGTACATAATGACCTACTCCTGAAATCTTAGAATTGCGCATAGTCATAGTTTTGATTGTGTCGAATATACAAAATTTTTTAATTAATTTAGACTAATCTAAAAATAATTTTCTGACAATTAGTTTTTATAGATTCTTAATGACTGCCAGCAACTTCTGCTCTTCGGAATGCCAGAAGATGCCAGGAGGTATTCCTTTACGATAAAATTGCTGCCCTTGTAGCTTGTTTTGAATGTCGGTGGTACTAAATATTCTGAAATCGATGCTAATGCCAGCTTCTGCTGCTGCTATTATGGGTTCCCAGTTAGGATTCTTTTGTATGATTACGGGCAAGGCATACGCCATATACTCATATAGTTTGGTTGGGATGCAGGAAAAAGTGCTGGCGTTGGGCAGGTAAGGGAGTAGACCCACATCGCTGCGCTGTACCTGCTCCAGAATCTGCTGGTGCGGCACCAGGCTGTCTCCCCCCATCAGGGTTATGAAGGGTTTGTTCCTGATCTGCTCCCTGAGCCTTGCAAGTGTGGCTGCCTGGGCACAGTAGCCTATTATCGTCAGGGTAGTGCCTGCGTCTACTACATGCAATGCCGTTGCCAGTGCCACTGCTTCAAAAATGCCATACAGGTCGGCAATGGTGCCGGAGTAGAGCAGCCGGAGAGGATGCTGGGAAGGCACCTGTCGCGGTGTTGCTGGCAAGGCATAGGTGGGAGAAGGTTTGTATTTATTTTCGATCAGAGTTGCTTTGTGTTTCAGGAAGGGAAGCTCCCGCAAGTAAGCCCGCTCTGCTACCAGGAAGTGCGCTACATTGGGTGCCAGTACCTGCTCTGTGCCGCGTACCGCACCGGCCATCAGCTGCTTGAGAAGGGGGGGATAATTCTGCTGCGCTTTTAGGTTGAGTGCATAGTTCTCCTGTATGTCGTACACCAGCTGGCAGTGGTGTTGCTGGCAGTAGGTCCAGCTAACCATCAGTAATTCATGGGTGCTGCATATAAGTACATGAGGCTTTACTTGAAGTAGAAGCTTGTAGAAGCTTAGCTGTGCCGCCACCCTCCCAAGGCTTAATCTGCGGAAACGAAAGAGTGGATGAAAGGTAATATTAACTGGCGCATCTGCCGGAAGCGGTGCTCTATAGCCGGCCAGGTGAACTATTGCGCCAGGCAGTTGGCTAAGTGAGAGCGCCATCTTTTCATATAAGCGCGTGTCGTTTACAGGCTTCAGCAGCGAAGCAATTAATATTCTCTTTTCAGACATCGGCTAAATTTAATACTTTTACGCAGTAAGAATAACAACATTAAAATGGAACATAGAGACATTATTGAAAAGGCTTGGGAAGACCGGTCTTTGTTAAAGGAAAATGAAACAAAGGAAGCTATCCGGGCTGTTATCGAAGAGCTTGACAAAGGGCGCATCAGGGTAGCAGAGCCAAACGGTGATGAATGGCAGGTAAACGAGTGGGTGAAGAAAGCCGTGCTCCTTTACTTCCCGATACAGTCGATGAACACGATTGAGGTTGGTCCGTTTGAGTTTCATGATAAAATAGGTCTGAAGCAGGATTACGCCGGACTTGGTGTGCGCGTAGTGCCTCATGCTGTGGCACGCTATGGTGCTTTTCTGGCAAGAGGTGTGGTGATGATGCCTTCTTATGTAAACATCGGCGCTTATGTAGGCGAAGGAACTATGGTAGACACCTGGGCTACGGTAGGTAGCTGTGCGCAGGTTGGTAAAAATGTGCACCTGAGTGGGGGTGTTGGATTAGGCGGTGTGCTGGAACCTGTGCAGGCTGCTCCTGTTATAATAGAAGACGGGGCTTTTGTAGGTTCTCGTAGTATTTTGGTAGAAGGCTGCCGCATTGGCAAAGAAGCCGTGATTGGTGCTGGCGTAACGATAACAGGTAGCTCCCGCATTATCGACGTAACTGGAACGGAGCAGAAAGAGTACAGAGGGTATGTGCCTCCTCGCTCTGTGGTTATTCCGGGTTCATATACCAAAAAATTCCCGGCCGGCGATTTCCAGGTGCCTTGCGCCCTGATTATCGGTCAGCGTAAAGAAAGCACTGATCTGAAGACTTCGCTGAATGATGTGCTCCGTGATCATGCGGTAGCTGTTTAAGGTTGTAGTCGGATTTCTATAGCTTTCTTGAGTGGGAGCTATAGTGGCCTTATAACTTTTTAATTACTTCCTTGTCATCCTGAAAGGATCTTGTGAGCGAGATACTAAAGCTTTGGCTACTGGTGGTGCTATTGGAGTCTAAGTTCGCATAGCAACTGCTCCTGCTGTGACTTTGGAGTAAAGCTGTTTCATAGCTGGCTTTTTGGTTCTTTTTGTCTTGATACAAAAAGAACCAAAAAAATCAAGATGCTCCAAATCGAGGGGCCCTACCCCCACTCGCTGAACGCTCAGACAGTGGAGCCTCAATAGGTGCACCTGGCAAGCATATTCGCTCTGTAGCTTACTGCCGCAATACCTTAATTATGTGTAGCAGCTATTGAGCTATTTAGAGTTTGAAGTTAAAACAAAACGCCGCTGCCTGTATTGGGCAGCGGCGTTTTGTTTTTGGGCGGTTTCATTGAAAGTGTCTGTCCGCAGCAATTTTTGCCCAAAAAACCTCTGGAAGGAATTTTTCATTAGGATAATTTCCGTGCGGAAGATGGATACTTTGTAGGTAAATAGCTTCGCTAGTGAATTATTCTAATGATTTTGACCTTCCGGAGGCTATTAAGCTCTTTTAAGTCTTAGAGTAACTTAATTTAAGGCTTGTTTTATTTTTTAAATCTATCAGCTACTATCAGGTCTTTGGTGCCATGACCCCAGGCATAGAAGCCTTGGCCTGATTTTGCACCTTTGTGCCCGGCCTGCACCATGTTCACGAGCAGGGGGCAGGGGGCATATTTGGGGTTGCCGAAACCATCGTGCAGCACTCGCAGGATCGAAAGGCAAACATCCAGCCCGATAAAGTCTGCCAGCTGCAGCGGCCCCATTGGGTGAGCCATACCAAGTTTCATGATAGTGTCTATCTCTTCTACGCCTGCTACGCCTTCGTAGAGCGCGTAGATGGCCTCATTAATCATGGGCATCAGAATGCGGTTGGCAACAAAGCCAGGGTAATCCTGGCAAGAGGTGGGTACTTTGCCTAGCAGGCGGGAGAGGTCTTCGATAGTTGTGGTAACGGCATCGGAAGTGGAGTAGCCCCTGATGATCTCTACCAGCTTCATGACCGGCACCGGGTTCATAAAGTGCATGCCTATTACTTTGTCTGGCCGATTGGTAACCGAAGCAATTTTGGTAATGGAAATAGAGGAGGTGTTACTTGCTAATATAGCCGATGGTTTGGCAAGATCAGAAAGCTGCGAAAAGATTTTCAGTTTAAGCGCTTCGTTTTCGGTGGCAGCCTCCACCACTAGGTCAGCCTCTCTTACACCTTCTTCCATGCTGGTCAGGGTCGTGATGTTCTTCAAGGTTTCTTCTTTTTGCATTTCGGATAAGGTGCCTTTTGTCACCATTCGGTCTAGGTTGCGGGAAATGGCGCTGAGACCTTTACCCAAAGCTTCCTCTGAAATATCTATGAGCGAAACAACAAAGCCATGCTGGGCAAAAATATGCGCGATACCATTACCCATAGTACCGGAACCAATAACTGCGACTTTTTTCATACATGTAGTTTAGAGATGGAGACTTATTTATGCTGCTTATTACAAAACTAAAATTTTTAAGCCTTATAACTAAGTATATAAGTTTATTGTGGATATAGTGCAATACGAGGGAGTGCTAAAAGAAAAACATGTACTTGCTTTGCAATGTAGCCTTAAAGAAAAGATTTAAAAATTGTGCTGGCTAACTTAAAAAAATTATTGGGCTTTATTTATTTGATTTACAGTGTTTAAATAAAAATAATAAAGCATTTAACAGGTTCTAGAGAAGTAAAATTAGCCTTTAATTACAAAAAAAATAGTTCTATATAAATCTTTTGAAATATATATCCGTAGAAACCATAAAACCAAAAAGTACAACTGGTGCGGCTAATAAGTTGACAAGGATTCCGGAAGGAAATCTTTCAGCGCACAGTAGTAGTATTTAGTTGTACATAAACCAAACTAAAGATTTAAAAACTTAACACTATGGGAAATTTATTGTATTTAATAGCAGTTGTTTTAGTTATTTTCTGGTTAATTGGATTCCTTGGCTTCCCTGATGCCGTAGGTGGTATTATTCATATTCTGCTTGTTATTGCTGTTATCGCTGTTGTATTGCGGTTGATACGGGGAGTTTAACTTCTACAAGCAATTCACGTTAAGAGAAGGAAACGTAATTCGTCAAATTAAACTAACAAAACTATGGGAAATTTATTGTATATAATAGCTGTAGTCCTCGTGATTTTCTGGCTGATAGGATTCCTCGGATTTCCTGATGCTGTTGGAGGATTGATTCACATCTTGCTTGTTATTGCTGTTATTGTGGTGCTGCTGCGCCTGATAAGAGGCTGATAAGCTTATATAAGTTAAAAAGGGCTGCCATAGCAATATGGCAGCCCTTTTTTGTTTGTACTTTATACAAGTTATCAGTCGCTTATCTTCTAAATGGAATATTTAGTCCGAATCTGATGATGGGGTTTCGGTAGGGAGTATAAAGGCTATTGCTCAGGTTATAGAGCACATACAAATCGGCGGTAGCGCGGCCACCCATGCTTTGCCTGTAGCCTAGACCTACCATAGGGGTAGCCTCTATGCGGTTATTCCGGTATACCTGGCCACTATTTGGGTTTGTCTCGGCATACTGCATTCGCAGCACCTCGTACTCACCGTGTGCCAGTATTCTGCCGCCTAAGTTGATATTCTCCAGGTTCAGGAGCTCCTGCTGCGCAAAAAACTTGGTTCCGTAGCTTTGTAAAGTTACAGCTCCTCTATGGCCGGTCCTAAGGTCATATGTCCGCACGCGCTGGTACTGGTATATGAAGCCGGTGCCAAACCAGAACTTTTCAGTAGCCATGTAACCCAATATCGGCGAAACGGAAATATTCGTTACCGTTCCGAACTGCAGCCCAAAGCTGCCGCCGGTGTATAGCCTGTCCATGAGAGTAGGGCGCTCCTCTGTCTGTTGCATAGGCTGGCGCGGCATCGGTTGCTGACCAGGAGGAGGACCTTTGGGTAGCGTTGGTTTTACATAAGAAGTATCAGATTCAGTCTGGGCAAGGGCCGGAGCGGCCGAAAACATGCACAGCAAGGCTGCTACCATACAAGTAGCCGGCAGGTTTTTGAACATATATCTAAAATAGGTACAACAGTTTTTCCTCTAACGCTACACTAGCGCCGATTTGTACATCTTTTTGCGCAGATCTTTAATAAACTCGTCGTTAAGGTACGCCTCGTAGCTCATGCGTCTGTCTATGATGCCGCCAGGAGTTAATTCTATGATGCGGTTGGCAATGGTGTCTACAAACTGCAAGTCGTGCGATGAAAACAGCACTGTTCCATCGAAGTCGCGGAGCGAATTGTTCAGCGCTGTAATAGATTCCAGGTCCAGGTGGTTTGTAGGCTCATCGAGTACAAGTACGTTACCAGCCTGGAGCATCATTTTAGAGAACATGCAGCGCACTTTTTCTCCACCAGAAAGTACATTGGCCTTTTTCAGTGACTCCTCACCTGAGAAAAGCATGCGACCCAGGAAACCACGGATAAAGCTTTCGTCTTTTTCTGTAGAGTATTGGCGCAGCCAGTCTACCAGGTTTAAATCCGTCTCAAAGAAGGAAGTATTGTCTTTTGGAAAGAAAGCGGTATTCGTGGTCGTGCCCCATTTGTACTCACCAGAGTCTGGTGCGGCCTCACCGGCAATAATCTCAAAGAAAGTAGAAGCTGACAAGTCGTTCCGGCCAAGCACGGCAATTTTATCGCCTTTGTCTACCATAAATGTTACATTGCTGAACAGGGTAGTACCGTCTATACTTTTGCTCAGGTTTTCTACGTTGAGCAACTGGTTACCTGCTTCGCGCTCCGGCTTAAAGGCAATATAAGGGTACTTCCGGGTAGAAGGCTTAATGTCTTCAATGGTCAGCTTGTTGAGCAGCTTTTGGCGCGACGTAGCCTGTTTTGATTTAGAGGCGTTAGCGCTAAATCGGCGAATAAATTCCTCTAACTCTTTTCGTTTGTCTTCGGCCTTTTTGTTGGCATCGGAGCGTTGCTTGGAAGCTAATTGGCTGGATTCGTACCAGAAGGAGTAGTTACCGGCGTATAACTGAATTTTGCCATAGTCAATGTCGGCAACGTGCGTACACACTGCATCGAGGAAGTGGCGGTCGTGGGATACTACAATCACAGTATTCTGAAAATTGTCGAGGAAGTTCTCCAGCCACATGATCGATTCGGCATCTAAGTGGTTGGTAGGTTCGTCGAGCAGCAGAATGCCAGGGTTGCCAAAGAGAGCCTGCGACAGGAGTACTCGCACTTTTTCGCTACCACTCAGGTCTTTCATGAGAGAGTAGTGCAGGTCTTCGGTTATGCCTAAGCCACTTAAAAGTTCAGCGGCCTCATACTCGGCATTCCAGCCTTCGAGGTCGGCAAACTCGCCTTCCAGCTCAGCGGCACGTATACCGTCTGCATCAGAAAAATCGGGTTTTGCATAAATGGCATCTTTTTCCTGCATAATGTCGAACAGGCGCTTGTGGCCCATAATAACCGTTTGCAAAACAGGATACTCATCGAACTCGAAGTGGTTCTGCTTCAGTACAGCCAGGCGCATGTTAGCTGGTATTTCTACGGAGCCGGTGTTTGGCTCAATTTCGCCAGATAATATTTTAAGAAAAGTAGACTTTCCTGCACCGTTAGCGCCAATAAGGCCGTAGCAGTTGCCTGGAAGAAACTTGATGGTAACATCTTCAAATAATGTTCGCTTGCCGTAAGACAGGCTGACATTGCTAGTGCTGATCATATAGAGAATAGATAATTAAGTAAAAGGCTCTGTTGCAAAGCTACAAAAATTATTGGTTGAGTTAAGGAAATGGCCGTTTAAACCAAAAGAGTAACGCCACTCAAATAAACTCGTAAGTCCTTTTTAATGAAGCTGTTCAGGCACGGGCCTGAAAAATAAATGAATTTAAGCACAACACCTGCTTACAGAAACTAGTATATAATTTTAATTATATAGAGCCACACCTGGCATTTGCAGAAGCGTAGGGTATATGCTGACTGTATAGCTAACCAAATTTGTGGCTAATCTGTTCATTTTTAAAAGTTTGAATATTAATTTATAAACAAAGTTATGATGGCATCTGATAACATTTCCTACCAGAAAGTTTCGATTAAATATGGAATTTTAGTTGGCTTAGCACATATTGTATACTTCTTGCTAATGCGGATTTTCGGGCTCTTGCACATAGTGGAACTTTCGTTCCTGAGTGGTATATTTTTAATAATCGGTATTTGCGTGGCTATTGCAAAATTTAAAAACGCCAGGGGAGGAGACATCAATTATTTTCAAGGTCTGGCTATAGGAGCCACAACCGGTGTAGTGTCGTCTACTGTACTGGGACTATTTCTGGTTGTCTTTATAAGTACAATAGACTCCGCCTACCTGGCTAACCTGCAGGCAAGTTCTCTTTTTCCTGAAAGCCTTTCTACTCTGGCCTTGTTTGTATTAACTATTATCTATGGCTCATGGCCTGGCTTTTGGCTGGCATTTATTGCCATGCAATGGTTCAAAAAAGCAGACCATACCATGCCGGAACGTATTTAATCAAACCTAGTTAAACCCTTTCAACACCCTATATCAAAATAAACTATGGAGAAAACAGGCCTCAAATATGGCATATTTACCGCCTTAGCCCTTGTTGCTTACTTCCTTTTAATGAAATTGCTGGGCCTAGCCCATATCATAGAACTTCGTTTTCTTAATGGCCTTATACTTGCCGGTGGCATAGTAATGGCTATTAAAAATTATAAGCAGAGTGTAGATGGCATGATACGCTATTTTAAAGGATTAGGTGTAGGCACTATTACTGCTATAACAGCTACTGTACTGTTTGCCGTTTTTATGTTGCTTTACATTAAGCTTTTTGATACAAAAATGCTTGAAGTTCTTTCGGCAGAACGTTATTTCGGAGAACGCATGACTGTGACACCGGGCGTCGTTATATTTATGGTGCTCATGGTAGAAGGTCTTATTTCAGGTTTCCTGATTTCCTTTATTGCCATGCAGTACTTTAAACGTCAGGACCACAAGGTACCTGGTTCGCCTTGATATGTACTTTAATCTTATTACTATTTAAAGCCCCGGCTCCTGTTGTTCAAACAGTGGCCGGGGCTTTAACTTTATGCCGGAGCCAATAGTCCAAAGTACCGGGAGACAAGCCTTGTACGCTTCGGCTAATACTATATAACAAATAACCCATATCAGGTTTACAACCTTCTAAGCCATTCAGATTAAGGTAAAGCGTTCTGTTTTCTTTGCTAAATATAATATGGTTTACTTCAGGTGATTAAGGTCCATAGCTAAGATAAGTCGTATTTAGCTACCAACTAGTTTAGATAGGAGTGGGGAAAAAAGGAGTAGAAGGGCAGAACATTGAGCAGGAGACCTAAGAAGTGCAGACTTGGATTTAATATTATAATATATAAATATTTAAATATAACCGAGCCTCAGTCGATTATACATCTTATATATATTAATTTCATTTTGACACTAACCTGTGTTACGATTTTACGTTCTAAGTATGGTGGCAGGGCTGCCATACTTAGAAAGAAGTACCCAACTTGATAATCATGAAAAAATATATACTAATAAGCGTATTTGCACTTATCTCTTATTCAGGCTTTTCGCAACAGCTAAAAAAAACTGACGATAAACTCGATATGGCAGTTCTTAGTTTAGATCTGGAAGGCTATGAGATGGCTTCTATTGAGATGAAACAGGAACTGAACCTGACACAGGAACAATATGCTCAGGTGGAGCAGCTGAATAAGCAGAGATATGAAAAACTGAAAGAAGTACATTTGGCAGAACGGCCAGAGGAAATCCAGAAAAAGATAAATGACACGACTGACACTGCCTTGTCAACTATTTTATCAGAAGATCAGCTGCAATCCTATTTTGAGCTGGAAGGCCGAAGAAAAACACAGTTTATGACTGATGTAGTGGAGTAGGCGCTTGCTGAAAGATTGTAAAAAAGAGCCCGTCTGAAGCGGGCTTTTTTTATTTTGGTAGCGGTCTGAGGTAGGTCACTTCGCTCACCCGGTTTAGTGCATTAAATCTAACTTCTGCACGGTTAGCCTCCGATAAATTGTTTTTCTGATCACATTGGCTTCCTTCCTCCAGATAGTAGTAAAAAATTCTTTGTCCCCTGGCCATAAGTTGTTCCCCATCAGGCCTGCCTAGTATATCTATAATCTGGGCTTCTTCTTTCTTGTATAGTTCCTTTCGTACACGCTCAAAGTCTGTTTGCATACCTTGTCTGACATTGGAGCAGCCGTATTTATCAGATTTCCAGCTATCGCTGTCAAACCCTTCGATGCGATCAGGCTCCGAACAAGCTGCGAGTAAGATGCCACAGCAAAGTGGCATTAGAATCCTTTTAATAAGCATGCGTTAAAAATTTCTTAAAGTTGCACCAACAGGATGAGCTGTACAAGTTCTGGGTTAAAAAATAAGGCTGCCATACTAATATATAGCTGCCATGCCCGGTTTCCTTGTTTGCCCGAAAAAGAATCAGTAACTTCAAATAAAAGGTAACATAGAACACAATAACTGCCTGAATGTAACACGTTTTAGGGGCAAAATATAGGATACCGCGACTCCTATAATTTTATTGTCATATGTGTGGAGAAGTAAGGATCTTTGCGTAGCTTTATTTTCCTATGATGGAACATTTGAGATTTCAAGGGAACAATAATGGCCTTTAAACCTGTTGTTTTTTTGATTGTGTAAACATCAGACCCAATACCTATGCTAAAAACAGCCCTAACTTCTATTGCATTGTGTTTATTCTCGGTGAGCACACCTATTGCCAATAGCAATACGTCCAGCCTGATGCCAAAGATTGAGGTCGATGCTGCTGTACTTGCCAGTAACGGAACCACCATGGGCTTTGCTGAAAAGCAATTGCTTTTCGATGACTATGTACAAGAGGTTTATGAGGAAGCCAAACTGAAAAAAGCAGGGCTGTCGTTAGAGGTATTTCGGAAAGCAATTATCGGATACCAAAACTTTAAGCAGCACAACATGCTGGCACCAGCCAAATCGATCATAACAGTGATAGATTTTACTAAATCCAGTAGCAACAAACGACTTTGGATAATAGACCTCAAATCTAAAAAAGTGCTGTTTAACACCTTAGTGGCACACGGCAGAAATTCAGGAGAAGAAAGAGCCGTAAGGTTCTCGAATGAGTTTAACTCTTACCAGAGCAGCATGGGTTTTTATATTACTGACCAGACCTACTTTGGCAAGCACGGGCTCTCGTTGCGCTTAAATGGTATGGATAAAAACTACAATACTAACGCGAAGGAGCGCGCCATAGTAATGCATGGTGCCGATTACGTAAGCGAGGCTTTTATTAAACAGTACGGCCGGTTAGGCAGAAGCCTTGGCTGCCCCGCTTTACCTACAGCCATAACCAAAGAGGTGGTAGAACTGATTAAAGACAACACCTGCCTGTATATTCATGCAGCAGATGCCAAGTACGCTTCCTCTTACCTGGATCCAACCATTGCTGTAGAAATGTACGCACTCGAAATGCCCTTACTTGATTTGCACGCAAGCAACTAAAAATCTTTAGGCACCCATAGCCTTTGCACCTTACACAAAAGGCCTCTTCAAATTAAATTGAAGAGGCCTTTTGCCTATTTAATAGTTCAGGTAATTTAAGTCTGGTCTTTGGTGGTTTTTACCAGACCAATACCAGAGAAAAAAAAGATAAGACCTACCAGAAAAGGTACCAGCGCGGTATACTTACCTATTGCTCCGCCGTCTCCTCCCATTACAAAGGCATAAGCGCCCCATATAATGCCGATAATTCCCAGCAACGTGAGAATGGCTCCGAATGCTCTTTTCATATTCATGTTCTATTTTCTTTTGGTTCATGCAATTTAAAAATATAGCTGTATTACGGAATTCAGGTAAATAAGTCTGGCATCTTAACCTCTCTCCAGCATATATTCTATCTACCTTTTTACTGCGTCGATGGCCAGTTTTGATCCTGGTCGTTCTGTTGCTGCGTATGGGTAAAATGACTGCAACAAGAGGTGCTCAGCACACGTTCTCTCAGTGCCACAAGCCGGCATGGCAAGAAGAGGGAGATTAATTTACCATTCCTTATTTTTTAAGAACAGCATACCTGCGTTACCACATTCCCTGAACAATTTTATGAGCGTTAGCAAAACATTGAGCACATGAGAGGATTAATCAAATTTATTATAGCCTTGCTGATTGCAGGCGCGTCGTTGGTTACGTACTGGTGCAACAGGCAGGAGAACGAGTTTACCGGCGAAGCACAGCACGTGGACATGACGGTGGAGCAGGAGATAGCCCTCGGCTTGCAGGCTGCTCCACAGATGGCCTCTCAATACGGCGGTTTGCATGCCGATAGTGAGGCAGCTGCAGAAATAAAGCGAATTGGGCAGGAGCTGGTAAACAACTCCAAGGTAAGGGAGTCTCCATACAAATTTGATTTTCATTTGCTGGCTGATGAGCAAACAATTAATGCCTTTGCCTTACCGGGAGGGCAGGTTTTTATTACGGCAGGTTTGCTCCGCAGGCTTTCTTCGGAGGCCCAGGTGGCGGGGGTGCTGGGCCACGAGATAGGGCATGTGGTAGCAAGGCACTCCGCACAGCAGTTGGCTAAAGCCAAACTTACGCAGGGACTTACAGGTGCAGCGGCCATCGCCACCTACGACCCCAACAACCCTGCCAGCCAAACGGGTGCTATAGCGGCTGCCATGGTAGGTAAACTGATGAACATGCGCTACGGCCGCGAAGACGAACTGGAGTCTGACGGGCTGGCAGTAAAACTAACAGGTCAGGCTGGCTACGACCCCAATGCCATGAAGGAAGTTATGCGGGTACTTGAGGAAGCGAGCGGAGGTGCCCGAGGCCCTGAATTCACACAAACCCACCCGAACCCGGGTAACCGCATTGCAGAAATCGAAAGAGCTATTCAGCAGGAGTACCCGAACGGGCTTCCTCCGGGGCTAAAGCAATAAACCACCTTGCCAGAGCCCTTTACCTGAGAATGATAAATGGAGCTCTGGAAGGCTCTTTTCATTAGCAGAATTAGTATGAATTAAATCACTCAACTTTTATTTGCTGCCTTGTTGAAGTTGAAAAGCAATGTTAACAAACAGAGTATTTTGATCGAGCCCTTACCCAACGTATTTCAATTAATCGCGAAGCAAATTCTGCCAATGAAAAAGGCCTTCCGGAGCTAAATATGAGTTTTTCCAATCAGGCTTATGGTAGCATAAGCCGCTATGCGAGGTTGAGTCTAGCAGTAAATATTTACCAATGATTATACTCGCGCCAACTGTAACTTAGCTGAAAAAATACTTAGGCCATAGCATAAAATCTTTTAGTAGTTTTCACCTTCTCCTTTGCTTCTCTATCGTAGAAATATGTTCAGTCATACCGTTGGCTGGGAGCTTACATAAAACAGAAAAATAGCTGCAAGGCTTTTGAATATGGAATCATCAAAAGAAAGAAAGTTCTACTTATTTGTAATCAACCCTATTGCAGGAGATATTGATAAAGAGGACCTGGAGGAAGATATTGCAGCCCTCTGCGAGACACACGAGATTGATTTCGAAATCTTTAAAACCACGGGTGAAAATGACAAGGAACAGCTGCAGGAACTTATGAATTTGAGAAAAGTAGATGCTGTTTTTGCTGTAGGAGGAGATGGTACCGTTAATCTGGTAGCCTCGTTGCTCATAAAAAAGCAGATTCCGTTAGGCATAATTCCTTTAGGTTCCGGCAACGGCCTCTCCAAAGACTTAGGCATTCCGCAAGATACGGAGACTGCCCTGCAGCTGATTCACACCCACCAGGTTATCCCTATTGATACGCTCGATATCAACGGCTTCCCATCCATCCACTTAAGCGACCTGGGATTTAATGCCCTGGTGGTAAAACGGTTTTGCGAAGGCGAAACGCGTGGCCCTGGCTCTTATGCCTGGATTGCTTTGCAGGAGTACCTTTCTTATGAGCCAAAGCATTATCGTATCGAAACCGATGTGGAGAACTTTGAGGGGCCAGCTTTTATGGTTACCATCGCGAATGCCAATGCCTTTGGCAGTAACGCCAGCATCAACCCAAACGGTATTCTGAATGACGGACGATTTGAGATTTGCCTAATAGAACCCTTTCCGAAAGCGGCTGGTGTTGGTATCCTTTACAAACTATACACCGATAGCATCGATAGTTCCGTGTTTAGTCGCAGGATTAGCTGTAAAGAGGCCACTATTTACAATACGCACGGGGAGGTGGTGCATGTAGACGGAGAACCGGTGGAGCTCGATTCAAAGATTCATGTAAAGATGAACAAAGAAAGCCTGCTCATGATCTTACCTGTTCCGGAAGAGGAATAATCTACCGTGTTTGTTGTACAGGCTCTGGCTGCAGCACACTTCGGAGTTCTTTCCGGAAAACCACTGGCCCTTTTTCCTGCGCATTGGTATTATTAACGGCCCGCACCTCCATCCATATTTCACCGTTTTTGTAATAGTTTAGCACCACAATCCCCAACTCTTCCAGCGTAAAGGTGGCTTTGCCTCCCTTCTTCACAAAGGCCGTTTTACTAGCCGATCCGCTGACAATGTAATGGTTTTGCCGCACCTCAAAATGCTGCAGGTTATGGTCGTGCCCGGCCGCATAAATGAGGTTGCTGTGCCGGTGAAATATGCGGAGGAGCCTTTTGCGCATGCGCCTGTACTTGCCATGCGACATGTCTTCGTAAGCACCGAACAACTGGCGGTAGAAAGGGTAGAGCGATCCGAAAATAGGCAGCGGGATATAAAACCGTTTATGAGCGGCCGTAAGCGGAAATATATGTTGCTTGAGCGTAAACTTGCCACCGTGTAAAGCATTGCTGAACAGTGGGTGATGTGCTGCTACAATTATGCGTTGGTGCCGGTTCTGGCGCAAAACAGTCTTCAGCTGATGAAAAAACTCATCGATGTGTTTATAGCCACAGCCAAATTCGCCGCCGAGGGGTTTTTCACCACGTTGCACCCACCACTGCGTGTTTATAATCAGTAGCAGGAGTCCTTCGGCCAGTTGTATGGTAACGGGGCCGGGGCAGCCGTTGCGCGGCAGGTATGCCTGCTCGTCTTGCAGGTAGTTTACCACGTGCTCTTCCTGGCGCAGCATTTGTTGGTATCCACCTTTCCGGCCTTTGTTCCAGTCGTGGTTGCCACTCAGAAAAATACTGCGGCCTTCGTAGCTCTTAAAGGTATCGAGCAGGGTGTTAAGGCGCAGGAGCGAAGTGGTGTAATTTGCACTGCCTTCCGGCGGAAGCCCTACCGGATACACTATATCGCCAAGAAGCACTGCTGTGCCTTGTGCGCCTGCTTCCTGCTTCCACTGCTCTACCAACTGCATCACCGGGTCTGTTCCATCCGTAGCCAATGCACCAGGATCTCCTATCAAGGCAACAGAGTGCACCAAGTCGTCGGCAGGCGGGAGGGTAGATTTCCGCCAGCCTATATCGGCTAATTTAAAAAATGGCTTTCTGCGATACTGGCGTTCCTGCCAATAGCTGAAAACCAGATATACCATAGCCAGTGTAGGAAGAATGAGTAGAAAGTAGGTTAGCATAGCGTTGGGGTTTGGAGGCAGTGACTACAGTTCTGGCGGTGTCAGGTTTTTAAAATGGCCGTTCATTTTCACCCGCTCCTTCAGCCGTTCTGTTTCGTGCACCACGGGCACAATAGCCTGTAAGTGCTGCAAAATCATTTCCTGGCGCGTTGACTCGCTCTGGCACTGTAGCAGCAGGT
This sequence comes from Pontibacter sp. 13R65, assembly GCF_047525655.1. NCBI lineage: Bacteria > Pseudomonadati > Bacteroidota > Cytophagia > Cytophagales > Hymenobacteraceae > Pontibacter > Pontibacter sp. 13R65. The sequence continues at coordinate 417,972 of NZ_JBLIQL010000002.1, read as the reverse complement.
ATTCCTGCTCCAGCGAAAGCCCAAGGTGGTGGGCTATGTCAAACGATTTAAAGTTCTGGGGCAGGGAGAGGAGCAGGCTGTTAATGTGCAGCGCCTCGTAGAGCTGCCGGAGCAGTTTTTCTATTTCCACCCTAAAAAGTACATCACCTTCCAGGTCTGTTTCCTGCATCTCCACCTCACCACCGGGGTAAAGCCTGCCGGGAGCCTGCTTGTCCAGCCGTATGACCCGGAACACGCGAAGCGCCTGGGTTTTAATGTCCATTTCGCCGTTATCGTATTTCTTTTCGATGCGGAGTACTTTCAATTCGGTACCGTACTCGCCAATGCCGTTTTGCAGGTAGGAGGGTATGCCAAATGTAGTCTTATTGGCCACACTCTCCAGGATCAGTTGCTTGTACCGCGGCTCAAAAATGTGCAGATTCAGTTTCTCTCCCGGAAAAACAACAATGCCTAAGGGGAAAAGCGGGAGGTATTTAATCATTGTGTTTTCTCTTTGGTATAGGTGTAAGCATAAGTACAACAAGGCAATGGTTGCCAGTGTTTAATTAAATTTAGTAAACCCAATGGTTAATCAGCACCGAAACGCCTCCGGAAGGCTTTTTTCATTTGAATAATTGCTATAGATTAACCTACCGAGGGACAGGCTTTTTGTTGATTACGCGGTATGGCGCCTTGTGTTTGGTTTGAGTTTTTGGTTAGAACACATTACCTGAAAATAGAACCAATTCTTTACCTTTGCGACCTTTGATGCGAACTACCAACATGAAGAAAAAGCGTTCTGGCGTAAAAAGAGGATTTGGAATACATCAGCTGAAATGGTTGGTATTGAAGCTGGTGCTGAGCCTGTTTTTACTTAGTGTGGCCTGGGTGCTGCTCTACCGTTGGGTAGCGCCTCCTGTCACACTGCACATGGTGCAACGCAGGGCCGAAGGCGGGACGGCCGGAAAAGAAGACCCTCGGATCAGCTATCAGTTCGTTACGCTGGACGAAATGTCTCCGCAGTTGCCACTGGCCGTGGTAGCCTCCGAAGATCAGCGTTTTCTGATGCACTCCGGTTTCGATTACGAGGCCATACAGGCAGCGTTCAAGCGCAACCAAAGCGGCAAAAACATTCGTGGCGGTAGCACCATTAGCCAGCAGGTAGCCAAAAACGTGTTTTTGTGGCACGGCAGAAGTTACCTCCGCAAAGGCGTAGAAGCTTATTTCACGGTGCTGATAGAAGTGCTGTGGGGCAAGAAGCGCATTATGGAAGTTTACCTGAACATTGCGGAAATGGGCGACGGTGTTTTTGGCGTGGAAGCGGCCTGTCAGAAGTATTTTAAGCGCCCAGCCGCCACTGTAACCCGGCAGCAGGCTGCTATGCTTGCTGCCGTTTTACCTAACCCTATTCGCTACTCTGCCCGCCGCCCCACACCTTTTGTATTGCAGCGGCGCAGCAGAATTGCCCGTGCCATGGGCCGGCTTGGAGGCATTAACTATGTGAAATCCATTTTGCCAGATGAGGAAACAAAGTAAATTCTTATTGATCTATCTTTTAGTGGCACTGTTGAGTTTTGCAGGCTGTCAGGTGCATAAGTCAAAGAGCCTTGTGCTGCAAAACCCGGAGCAGGCTGTGCTGGAGGTGCTAAATGAGCAAGCCAACTGCTGGAGCCAGGGCGATTTAAACTGCTACATGCAAGGCTACTGGAAATCAGACTCGCTGGTGTTTATCGGGAAGCGGGGCCTTACCTATGGCTGGCAGAAAACACTGGAGAATTACGAAAAATCTTACCCAAGCAAAGCCGCTATGGGAAAACTGGCCTTTAATATTCTGGAAAACAGGGAGCTATCAGCTGACACCAGGCTGGTAGTGGGAAAGTGGATGCTGACCCGGGCCGAAGGAGATTTGGAAGGCCACTTCTCTGTTATTTTCAAGCGTTTTCCGGAGGGGTGGAAAATTGTGGCAGACCATTCCAGGTGAAACTATTTATAGCGAAAGAATCTAATCTTCTGATAAGGGAATAATAAAAAACCTGCCTGCTTAGCTCAACGAGTTTATGCAGGCAGGTTTTCTCTTTTATATAACTGAATTATAAAATAGAATCGTCGTCTCCAGAGTCGTCTAATTCTGTCTTCTCTTTGATATCAGGGAGTTCTTCTGTAAAAATGAAACCGTTGGCAGCAGCGTGTTCCGCCGCTTCTAAGGTTTCTTTTACAATCACCATTTCTACGCTTCCGGCCTTCTTGAGCTCATCTGCAATAGAAACTACTTTTCTGGTATGCTTCTCTACGTTTACATCTCTAATGTATATGGCTAAAATGCGGCCCGGGTGGTTCTTTACTATTTCGCTGTAGATTTCGGCATCTTTCTGGCCACTGTCGCCAATCAATATGAATTCCAGTTCCGGGTAAGTAATGAGCAGGTTCTCAATTTCTTTGTACTTGTGGCTCATATGGTCGGAGCTCAGGAACTTGGTTTCGTCTATACCGAAGTCGCGGAGCAGGAGCGGGCCTGTAGGTATTTTGTTTAGCTCCAGGAATTGGTACAGCAGATCATAGGTGTTCCAGGGGCTGCTGGATACGTAGAAGAATGGGTTGTTTAGTTTACCGTTGCGCCCCAGTTGCAACGATTTGTAAAACGACGATACACCATGAAAAGGTATTCGCCGGTGCGCATTGTTAAGCAGCACGTTACGACCGGTTTGCAGTAGGCTGGTAGCACCTGTGTATACAATGGTATCGTCTATGTCGCTGATAATGCCATATTCGGCATCGGGTGGAGGCACCAGCACATGGGCTTTGGCAGTTACTTCTCCTTCTAACTTTACCGGCGAATCTACCAGCTTCAGATCGATGGTGTGCCAGATGTCGTCGAGCTGCAATGGTGTTTTTGGCTCCAGGTTCAGCACAAAATAACCTTCCACATCGGTCGTTACCTCGTATTGCTGCCCCTGTAGCTGTAGCTGTACGCGAGCATTCGGAATTTCGTCGCTGTGAAAGCGGCGGTACATGTTCAGCAGGTTCTGCCAGGTAGTGTCTGTTGTTTCAGATTGTTTAATGCCTTTGTCTACGAGTACCCGGCCTTTTACATACAACCGGCTAGGGGTACCATAGCTGCGGTACGGCACAATTTGAACCGGACCGAAAAGATTCAATTTGCGGCGCAGTTCAAACGTGAGTACATCGAATTTTTCCTCGGCCTTTAACACCGTTTTCTTGGCAATGTCTTTCATCTTTTTCATAGTATAGGTAGTAAAACGCCTGCTGTTGGGCAGCAGGCGCAGGGTTCAGTTAAAGTTTCAGGCTTTTTTTAAGCGCTGTTAGGTCCGTATCGGCGGCAGAGGCTGTGCTGCAACCGTTTTGGCTGGCACGCTCCTGTATGTTCTGCACACGGTTTTCGGGGTTAGGGTGTGTGCTCAGGAACTCTGGCGGGTTGCCTTGCTCTGCCTCTGAGTTCAGCTTCACAAAAAAGCCGGCTGCGCCATCGCAGGCATAGTAATTGGTTCCGCCCAGGTAAATCACAGAGGTGTCGTCGGCTTCGGTTTCTGCCTCGCGGCTAAAGCGCAGACCCGTAAGGGAGCCAGCCAGCTGTGCCGCAATCTGCTTAAGCGCGCCAGGGTTGTTTCCTAAGGCCACCGAAAGCAGTAAGGAAATACCATACTGACGCTGCAACTGCCTTACGCTATGCCGTTTATCGGCGTGTGCTATTTCGTGGGCGATTACACCCGCCAGGTGGTCTTCGTCGTTGAGGTAGCGAATAATGCCAGTGTACACATAAATATAGCCACCGGGAGCAGCAAAGGCATTCAGATTCTCGTCATCCCGGATAATTTTAACAGTCCATTCAAATTCGTTGCGGTACTTTACCTGCCCGGAGTTGAGGACCCGGTTCACAATGTGGTCGAGGTGGGTGTATGCAGTGGCATTGGCGCTGTTGCGCTCCAGCAACTGGCCACTGGCACGATACGTAGAGTCTACTTCGTTAGAAACCTCTTTGCCTAGTTGTATATCGTCGTTAATGGAGAAAATAACGCCTTCGTTATCGGAACAACTACTGAATAGTACGAGTGCTATAAAAGCAAAAAAGCTGTAAAAAGTAAAAGTTGGTTTGTTCATTAAGGTATGCTTAAAGTTAGGTAAAATAAGTTGGTTTGTATCTTTTGCCTGACCAGCTCCAGCAGGCCAGCGGGTAAAAATAGCCAGATTTATCTTCATTTGCCTTTACGCACAAACAAGTTTTGTGTTAACTGGGGCAAACTGGCCAAGCTTAAACGAAAGCAAGGCACGTAATGGTACAAATAAAAAAGCCCTTGACGGATTTCAAGGGCTTTTCGTGTGTAGTAACTAAATTCTTTTACGAAAGACAAGATAGATCAGTTTCTGCATTTAATGCCTCTTCAGGACTGCTAAGGCTAAATTATTTAAATGAAAAGGGCCTCCAGGAGGTAAATTCTGGTGTTTTAGGGAAAGGGTCTGCAAGGGGCACCCGCTATTGCTACTGAGGCTACCCGATTTCAGTAAGTACTCCTTTTAAAAACATAGCTGATAAAGCAAGTACAAACAAAGCCATTAGAAACATGGTGGCAATAATTATAAAGGCAATACTTTTCTGCCTGATGGCAACGGCGTCTTTGTTTTGGAGAAGCTTTGTTAAAGTTAAAAAGGCTGCACTTGCTCTCCATGCAAAAATACCTGTCAGAAGAGCTGCTTCTGCTACACCCAGGTACAAGGCCCAACTCTGCGCCTGATTCAGAAAGTGGCCGGCTATAAGAGCGAGCAGGCCAAAGGTGCCGCCTGATACTAGGGCTGTTTTGGCTTTCCAGCCAAGAAACAGAACCGAAATAATGCCACAGCCAATCAGGAAAAGACCAAAGAACGCATATAAGTAGGAGAGGTGGGGGTGCATAGAGTACATAGATTTTTGCCTTCGGCAAAGATAAGCATGTTTGCTAAATTTTATGGTATAGGCACCTGCTTACAACTTTTGTATTAAATCTGGGTATGTAGTGCAGGAGGTAAACATATTAAGCCTCAGGAGATGGCGAAGAAGAACGAATTGCACGAAATATATGCCGACCCGGCAAAATCTGCCGAGTGGGCTGGCCTGCGATACACGACTGATGAAAAACCTGGCCTAACAAGGCGCAAAAAAGGTAAATCATGGATTTATGAAAATGCCAAAGGTGAGCCTGTAACTGATGAAAAGACGCTGGAGCGAATCAATAAAATGGTTATTCCGCCCGCCTGGACCGATGTTTGGATTTGTCCGAACCCAAAAGGACACCTGCAGGTAACCGGCCGCGACGACAAGGGCCGCAAGCAGTACATGTACCACCCCGATTGGCAAAAGGTAAGGAGCGTGACCAAGTTCGGCCGTATGATACTTTTCGGAAAGTCGCTGCCTAAGCTCAGGCAAAAGATAGAGGAGGACATTGGCTCCAAGACCCTCACGAAGCAAAGTGTAACGGCCGTCGTACTTTCGCTCCTCGATAGCGCCCTGATCCGGATCGGAAACCGGGCGTATGCCAAATCTAACAAATCGTATGGGCTTACCACGCTCCGCGACCGGCATGTGAAGATAGACGGAAGCCAGATCAGGTTTTCGTTCAGGGGCAAAAAAGGAGTAGAGCACGAAATTGACCTAAAGGACAGGCGACTGGCAAGGCTGGTGAAAAAATGCAAGGATATTCCAGGCTACGACTTGTTTCAGTACTTCGACGAAGACGGCCAGCGGCAAACCCTAGAATCGGGCGATGTGAATGCTTACCTGCGGGAGGCGACGGAGCACGACTTTTCTGCCAAAGACTTCCGGACCTGGGGTGGCACTGTACGCATGGTAGAATGCCTGGAGCAGGTGCTGGAAGAGAACCCGGAACTTGGCAAGGAGAAAAGCATAAAGGAATCGGTGAAGATGGTAGCCAAAAGCCTGGGTAATACTCCAACAGTTTGTTCTAAGTATTACATACACCCGGAGGTGGTGAACCTGTTCCGAGAAGACAAACTGCTCAAGTACCTTAAGAATCACGACGCCACCAAGCCCTCTACCGATAACCTTTCGGGTACCGAAGAACTGGTGCTTAAGATGCTGCAGCGCGTAGCCCGAGAGAAAAAAGAAGAAGTTAAGTAATCCAGATATCTCATCCTGCTGCGCACCAACATGCACCTATTATAAATTTTGAGTAACACCTAAGGCCTTCCAGCACTATTTTGGCTCCGGAAGGCCTTTTTTATTAGCAGAATTTATTTGTGCGAAAGCGGTGACTACAGGTGCCGATTGGACTTTATAAGAGTTGTGCCGTTTAGTAATTTAGCATAAGAAAATGAGGCCTTAGCCCCAACGATCGTTCGCCTCACATTTTTTAGCAAATATTCTGATTATTAGGGGTAACTTTCTAGACAAAGCGCGTAAAAGACGTATATGAATTTGCGTAAAAAGCTTAATAATGAATTGATTGCGTTAATTACGTAGTAAGACAGCTAACCTAATAAAAATGAATAGATATTGGATAAAAAGTTCGGAAAATCTGCCTGCAATGCGGCAGAAGATTTTAGCTACGATAGAGGAGCATGGGCGTCCGACTGTAGTGGCATGCTGGTATGTAGATGACCACCGTATCATGATGGATCATTTGCCTGATTCTAAAACGTATGACTTTTCGATAGTAAAGGCGTGGCAGCCTTTCCCGGAACCATATTTAGAATTCCAGCATGAGGAGTCATGAATAAGTTGCTAGTTCGTTAATTTCCTAAGCTAAGAGGGCGGCTGTTCAGATCTGAATAGCCGCCCCTTTAGCTTAGCCCTAGCGCATTTCGATCTTTATTTGCTTAATTAGCCTCTGGAAGGGCATTTTCATTTCAATAATTTTACTACACCTCACGCTCCTTCAGTATTCTATTTCTTCAGGCTGAGTTGCCTTAGTTGCCTTCCCTGTCGTAGGCGTGCACCCGTACGTCGCGTGTTGTTCGGTCTTTGCCTTCTGTGCCAAGCACTATGCTGTTGCCGCGTTCTGTATCATAAACACTGGTTCTCTTCTTCCAACCCCTCACACTGGATCTTTCTGTAATTTTGTCTTCTCCCAATCCTCCAAAAATCTCCAGAGGAATGGCATTGTTGGCAAAGCCTTCTACCACAAATTCATCGTTGCCCGCCAGTCCGTAGAGCCTGATCAGCTTTGTTTCTTTGGGGCTAAAGGTGCGCTGGTAAATCAATTGCTCCGGCGACATGGTTGAGGTTGGCCGGAAAATACGTACTTGCGTTTGCCCTTCCTGCAGCCGGTTAATTACAAACTGCTCCGGCTCATCGGTTCCTGTAACGGTAACTTCCTTTGCCAGCAGGGTATACATTGTTTCGGCTGCCTCATGCAAATGGTCGCGTCTGCTTTTCAGGCTCGCTGCAAGCTCAGGTCCAATAGCGGCATGCACTGGTGCGGGCATTTGCCTGACAGCCTGGTCAATTACCAGGTCGGTGAGGTTTTGCTGCATCTGGCGGGCAATCTGTAGCCATGCTTCCTTTGGCAATTCATGCAGGAGCCGTTCGTCCAAAAAGCTGGCGTTCAGGAGGAGGGCTTTCACATCGCGGTATTTATCGCTGAAGGTGTAGAACTTGCGTACCGCTACTTTGCTGGTGGCTAAAAAGGGAATGAGGCCATCGTTCATTTTGAGCAGAACCTGGTCACGATCTTTGGGTATAGGTTTGAATATGGTGTCTTTCCCCTGACGGGTTACAGCCCAGTCCCATTGGCCTTTGTGTCGGTCCCAGTCGCCTAAGAGCAGGTCGAGGAGGCGGGCTTTGGCAAAGGCGCGCTGATCGAAATGATATCGGTTGGAGGTAAAGCGCAGGCGCAGCGCTTCATCGGAGTCTACAAAATCTACGGTGCCTGTAAAGTTTGGTAAGATGTCGGCTGGGCCTTTAAATTTTTCTTCCAGCATAAAGAGCCGGCCCTGCACCTGCGGTGAAAAGTCGCCAAAGCTGGTATCTTGTGCCGAAACATAGAATACTTTGGGGTTGGTGTGCCATACACCTACTGCCTCTGCCAGCGGCGGCACCAAGAGCATGCCATAGGGGTTTGCGGCTGAGGTCTGATCGCGTACAATATTCGTGACAAAGGTAGACTGCCAGAACTTACTGAGTACATGCACCGGATCTTTGTCTATAGAGCGGAAGGCGTAAAAACGCCCTGCGCTGTCCTGCAGGTGAAAACTGCTGGTTTGGTAGCCACCGCCTCTTTTTATAACCTGTAAGCCACCAGCCACCTGGTGCAGGTTAAAAACAGGCACTTTAACGGGAGTAGTCCAGATATGGCGGTTGTGTTCTCCCCAGATTGCTTTATAAAGAAAATTGCGGTCGTAGTGGCGGCCCGCCACAACCCAGGCACTGTCTCCGGCAGGTTGTTCAATATCGGTTTTATCTGCTGCTGTCGCCAGTGCATCTTTCTGAAAAAAGTCATTGTCGGCGCAGCCCGGCAGCAAAAGAAAACAAATAAAATAAAGTGCTACACGCGAAAAAGTCATCTGCAAGGGTAGGTGTTAGGTTCTACAGTACGCAGACACAGCGAAAGGTTTTAACAAAGAGCCGGATAAAAAAAATAATGTGCTTCCGGCTCTTTGTCAAATGGCTAAATTAACCTTTGTTCTGGTTGTAAAACGCAATGAGCCCGTTGGTGGAGCTATCGTGCTTGCCTTCAGAATTGCCCATGAGTTCTTCTTCTATGGCACCGGCCAACTGTTTGCCCAGTTCCACACCCCATTGGTCGAAGCTGTACACATTCCAAAGCACCCCCTGCACAAATACTTTTTGCTCGTACATGGCAATCAGGCTGCCTAGGGTATAAGGAGTAAGTTTTTTGAACATGATGGAGGTAGTAGGCTTGTTGCCTTCAAATACCTTATGCGGCACCAGCTCCTCTATTTTTTCTGGCGACTTACCTCCTTTTTTCTGCAGTTCCTCACGCGCCTCTGCCTCAGTTTTACCTTTCATTAAGGCTTCTGTTTGGGCAAAGAAGTTAGAGAGCAGCATGGTGTGGTGGTTGCCAATCTGGTTCAGACTCTGTGCTGGGGCAATAAAATCAGACGGAATAAGAACCGTGCCCTGGTGTATGAGCTGGAAGAAAGAATGCTGGCTGTTAGTGCCGGCTGCTCCCCAAATCACGGGCTGCGTTTCGTAATTTACATATTGGCCACTGCGGTCGGCGCTCTTGCCGTTGCTTTCCATGAGGCCTTGCTGCAGGTACTCCGGTAACAGGCGAAGGTACTGGTCGTAAGGGAGCACCGCATGCGACTGCGCTCCAAAGAAGTTTGTATACCAAAGGCCCAGCAAGCCCATCAGTACCGGTATGTTCTGGCGCAGGGGAGCCTTGCGGAAGTGCTTATCCATTGCCTCTGCACCACGTAGCAGTTCCTCGAACCGGTCGTAGCCCAGGGCACAGGCAATAGAGAGGCCAATAGCTGACCAAAGCGAGAAGCGGCCACCTACCCAATCCCAGAAGCGGAAGGTGTTTTCGGGGGCAATGCCAAACGCCTCAACTGCAGCTGTGTTGGTCGATAAGGCCACAAAATGCTTCTTGATGTGCTCTTTGTCTTTGGCTTCTTTTAGAAACCAATCGCGGGCAGTATGCGCGTTGGCAATAGTTTCTTTGGTCGTAAATGTTTTGGAGGCAATAATAAAGAGGGTCTGCTCCGGATCGAGTTTCTTCAGCACTTCAGCAGCATCGGTGCCATCTACGTTAGACACAAAGTCTATAGACATGCCCGGTTGCTGATAAAATTTAAGCGCTTCGCATACCATTTTAGGCCCCAGGTCAGAGCCGCCAATTCCAATGTTCACAATGTGGTTAATGGGCTTGCCGGTGTAGCCGAGCCACTGGCCGCTGTGTAGTTTCTCGCAAAAGGCCTTCATTTGCTGTTGTACATCCCGAACCTCTGTCAATATGTTTTCGCCATCCAGCAGCAATTCTTCGTCGGTAAAGTTGCGTAATGCGGTGTGGAGCACTGCACGACCTTCGGTGGCATTTATTTTCTCACCTTTAAACATGCTTTCTATAGCCTCTTGCATGCCCATTTCTTCGGCCAGCTCCGTTAGCAGCTCCAGGGTTTCTTCGGTAATACGGTTTTTGGAAAGGTCGTACAAGGTGTCATCCACCGACAAAGAAAGCTTGCTGAAACGCTGCGGATCTTCCTCGAACAGCTCACGAAGGTGTTTCGATTTTAAGGCTTCGTAATGCAACTGGAGTTTTTTCCAGGCATTGGTGGTGGTAGGGTTTGTATTTTTCATCATACAGGTTTTGTATTAAGAGTATGTGTTTAGATCGATTAGGTTCCGAAATAAAGTTAAAAGTAAAATGTAAATAAACTAAACGGATTGAAATCTTAGTGGTTATATAGTATATTTAAAATATGGGTTCGGGCAAAGTATCATTTCGGCACTAGCTGCGTAACAGGAGTGCTGCACAGGTTTGCTAAAGTATAAAATGGTACTAACTAATCATAGTACTGCTATGGGTGGTCAGGAAATGAGCAGGCAGTATCGGTGCTTCGATTTCTGATGTTTCTAATGTTTAATGAGCAGACGTGCTGCACGAGTCCCATAATATAAGATAGAGGCTTAAGAAATTTGGGAATCGTGCAGCACCAACTGCAAAAGATCGCTTGGTATCCGAACTCCTGAAAAACCAGCAGAAATGGTTTTAATGTACTCGTTCAATAGGAGGAGGGCTTTAGCGAGTATCGAGTGTAAATCTGGTGCCGGATGGGCTACCAGCCTTGTAACTTAATGTGCTTTAAATGCAGCTTTTTTGAGATAAAAATGCTAATATAGCCTTCATTGCGTATACGGTGAGACAATACTTGGCAATACCCGCTTGGTGTGCATTTATATAAAATACGGGGCCTTAAGGCTCCCTTCCAATACCGGCTGGCGGGTACAGTACAAGCGTAAACCGTATCTTTTCAGAATAAATGATTAATCGTAAAATTATTAAGACTACCATATGAGCAATCTGAATACTCTTGTTAAGGAGAAAAACATCAAAGCCCTTATTCTGGACATGGATGGCGTAATTACCAACACAGCCGTGGTACATGCCGAAGCCTGGAAAAAAATGACCGATTCTTTTCTGAAAAAGAGAGGAGAGCGCGATAACAAGACTTATAAGCCTTTTGATGTTGTGGAAGATTATCGTGCCTATGTGGATGGCATGCCGCGTTACGATGGCGTTCGGAATTTTCTGGAGTCGCGTGAAATCAGCATTCCGGAAGGCAGCCAGAACGATGATGACGGAAAAGAAACTATTATTGGACTTGGCAACCTGAAAAACCTCTATTTTCAGGAGCTCTTAAAACAAAATGGAGTAGTTGTTTTTGAAGATACCCTGGCTTGGGTGAAAGCCTATAAAAACAATGGCTATAAAACAGCTGTTATCTCAGCAAGTAAAAATTGCTTTGACATTATTCGACGGGCAGGGCTGGAGCGGCTTTTCGAAGTAAGGGTAGATGGGCTGGTATCGGCTGAGTTGAAGCTTAAAGGCAAACCAGAGCCAGACATCTTTTTAGAAGCTGCCAAACGCCTTGGGGTAAAACCAGAGGAAGCCGCTATTTTTGAAGATGCCTGGGCAGGTGTGGCAGCAGGTAAAGCAGGTAATTTCGCGCTTGTAGTAGGCATAGACAGAGGCAACAACAAGCAATTATTAGAAGAAAACGGTGCAGACATCGTAATAAGTAAATTTCCCCAGCCAGAATAAACCCTACCTATGAATACATCTGAAGAGAAGAATATTATAAAAAGGGAAGCCGCTGAGCTTCCTTCCGCCTTTGAAAGAATGGAGGAACTGCGGGAAAAGCTGAAAGGAAAAAAGCCTGCCATATTCCTGGATTATGATGGCTGCCTCAGCCCGATTGTAAAAGACCCCGACAAAGCAATATTAACGGACGATATGCGGGCTGTGCTGCGGCAGTTAGCCGAGACATGCAAAGTAGCTGTAGTAAGTGGCCGCGATCGGCAGAATGTAAAGAACCTGGTACAGCTGGATTCACTTTATTTTGCAGGCTCTCATGGCTTTGATATTACCGGGCCCAACGGCATGCAGGCTGAACCAGGCGATGCCCATGAAGCCTTAATTGCGCTGGATAAAGCAGAGGAGGAGCTGAATGAGCGCCTGATAGATGTGGAAGGTGCCCTTGTGGAACGCAAGCGGTATGCCATTGCTGTGCACTACCGTAACGTGGAAGATGCCCTGGTGGAAATCGTGCAGAAGGCAGTAGACAATGTGGTAAATTCGCATGAGGAGCTAAAGAAAGGCTTCGGCAAAAAAGTGCTGGAGCTGAAACCCAATATCGACTGGCACAAAGGCAAAGCTGTAATGTGGCTTATGAAGGAGCTGGGGCTTGACCTGGAAAACACAGTGCCTATTTATATTGGAGACGATATAACCGACGAAGATGCCTTTGCTACTTTACAGGGTATAGGCATAAGTGTGCTGGTAGGGGAGCACGATGACAAAACCGCTGCGGAATATGGGTTAGAAGATGTTGATGATGTGAAGCAGTTCCTCTCAGATCTTTCTAACCTCTAAGAAGTGACGAATGGCCGAATGGAAAATTACGTATGATTCCTGGAAACCTGAAGAACAACCTCTTCGCGAAGCACTCTGCACCCTTGGCAATGGCTATTTTGCCACCAGGGGTGCTGCCGAGGAAAGCAACGCAGACGATAAAGTAAATTACCCCGGCACCTACCTGGCAGGCGGATTTAACCGGCTGGTGTCTGAAGTGGGTGGTAGAGACATAGAAAACGAAGACCTGGTAAACTGGCCTAACTGGCTGCCGCTCACATTCAGGCACAGCGGTGAGGAAAGGTGGTTTAAGTTAAGTGAGGTGGAGCTGCTTTATTACAGGCAGGAGCTCGACATGCAACAAGGGTTACTTACACGCCAGTTGCACATCCGCGACTCCAGCCGCCGCGAAACGGTAATAACCAGCAGGCGCTTTGTGAGCATGGCTAACCCTCATGTTGCTGCCCTGGAGTGGGAGGTAACGCCTCAGAACTGGTCTGGCGAAATAGAAATAAAGTCGGCCCTGGATGGCACTGTAATAAATAGCGGAGTAGCCCGATACCGGGCGCTTGCAAGCCAGCATCTGGAACCTCTAGAGGCTGGTAAGCACAACGAAGAAACCATTTTTCTGGTAACCCAAACCACCCAGTCCAAAATAAGAATGGCGCAAGCCGCCCGCACCAGAATTTTTATAGAGCCTCCTTCTACTAATTTTAATCGCGAAACTAGGGTCTTAAGCCAGGCCTACGTAGAGCAGCTGTTTCATGTCAGCTGCACACAGCAACACCCGCTCCGAATAGAGAAAGTGGTAATGCTATATACCTCCCGAGATTTTGCTGTATCTGAGATAAAGCTGGATGCCTGCACCAACATAGGCAGGCAGGGTAGTTTTGCGCAACTTCTGCATGATCATTGCCGGACCTGGCGCCATATGTGGGAGCGGTGCGATCTGGAAGTGTCGAGCAACCACAATGCACAGAGCATCCTGCGGCTACATATTTTCCACTTGCTGCAAACTGTCTCTGGTAATACAGTAGATCTGGATGTGGGGGTGCCGGCAAGAGGGTTGCATGGTGAGGCTTACCGTGGCCACATTTTCTGGGATGAGCTTTTTATATTTCCATACCTGAACCTGCGGCTCCCTGAGCTTACCCGGGAACTTCTCATGTACCGGTATCGGCGTTTGCCTGAAGCGCGCCATGCTGCCAGGAAAGCCGGGTATAAGGGAGCTATGTTTCCGTGGCAGAGTGGCAGCAACGGCCGCGAAGAGAGCCAGGTGCTTCACCTGAACCCTGACTCAGGTAACTGGCTGCCCGACAATACCTTTCTGCAGCGGCACATCAACGCAGCCATTGCCTATAATGTGTGGCAGTATTACCAAGCCACCTCCGACCTTGAGTTTTTAAGCTTTTATGGAGCGGAAATCATTTTTGATGTGGCCCAGTTCTGGGCTACCATTGCCTCGTTCAACAACGACCTGGGTCGCTACGAAATTCTGCATGTAGTTGGCCCAGATGAGTACCATACCGAATACCCAAACTCAAATGAACCTGGGTTAAGAAACAATGCTTATACCAATGTTATGGCTGCCTGGGTAATTCGTTGTGCTATAGGTATAGGCAATGTGCTGGACAAAAAGCAGCTAGAGGAGCTGTATGAAAAGCTACATATTTCTGCTGATGACCGAAAGCGATGGCAAGACATTAGCCATAAAATGTTAGTACCCTTTATTGGACACAGCAAAATTATTGCTCAGTTTGAAGGGTATGAGGCGCTGGAGGAGTTTAACTGGGAAACCTATCAGCAAAAGCACGGTAATTCGATGCGGCTCGACCGGATTCTGGAAAGTGAAGGTGATAATGTAAACAAATACAAAGCCAGCAAACAGGCAGATGTCATTATGCTGTTTTACCTGTTTTCTTCAGAGGAGTTGTTAAAACTGCTTCAGAGCCTTGGATACGAATTCAGTTCGGGAGACATAGCAGAAAACATTGCCTACTACGAACACCGTACCTCCCATGGCTCTACCCTGAGTAAGATCGTGCATTCATGGGTGATGGCCCGTTCTGATAGAAAGCGCTCGTGGTCTGATTTTTTAGAAGCGCTAATGAGCGATGTAGAGGATGTGCAGGGAGGCACTACCCAGGAAGGCATCCACCTAGGAGCTATGGCTGGCACGGTAGACCTGCTGCAGCGTGGTTATATTGGCCTCGATATTCGGGATGACGTGCTTTGGCTGAGTCCGGCGCTGCCTGTGGAGGTAAGCTTTATGAAGCTGCAGCTCCGCTACAGGGGGCATTGGCTATCGGTGCGGGTTACGCACCAAAAGTTAATGTTGAGCGTAGACAAAGGGTTTACCAAGGAGGTACAAGTGGGTGTAAACGGCGAAGTTTTTACCTTAGTTACCGGCGATAAAAAAGAGTTTGATATCAGTTAAGAAATGTCTCAAAGAGAGCTTCTAAAATAAGTATCAGAGCTCAGAAAGGGTTTTTAAACAAATCAGTATGTATTAGGTTGCCCTGAGGCATCCTTAAATGAAATAGCTATGCAAAAAATAGTAACGATAACCTTAAATCCTGCTCTCGACAAAAGCACGACAACGCAGCGGGTGGTACATGAAAAAAAAATCCGGTGCGATGTGCCCCGGTATGAGCCAGGCGGTGGCGGCATAAATGTATCCAGAGCCATTAAGAAACTGGGAGGTGAGTCTTGTGCCTGGTTTTTATCAGGTGGCCCATCTGGAGAGCGACTTGAGGAGCTGCTGCACGAAGAGGGGGTGCACTTCTGGGCAGCCAAAGCTAAAAACTGGACCCGCGAAAACCTGATGGTGTACGAAGCTGCAACAGGCGAGCAATACCGTTTTGGCATGCCTGGGCCCCATGTGGAGGAGCCGGAGTGGCGCCAGTTTATAGATAAGTTGGAGCAGACAGAAGAATTGCCGGAGTATGTGGTGGCCAGTGGCAGCTTACCTCCGGGAGTTCCGGAAGATTTTTATTACCAACTTGCCGTGGTGGCGCACAAGCGCGGCTTTAAACTGATAGTAGATACTTCAGGTGATGCGCTGATGAAAGCAGCAGGTGAAGGCTTGTACCTGATAAAACCTAACCTTGGCGAACTAGCCGGACTGGCCGGGAAGGAACATATTACAGCCATGGAGCAGGAGGATATTGCGAGAAAAGTGCTTTCTGATGGTAAATGCGAAGTGCTGGTTGTTTCGCTGGGGCCAAGAGGAGCTATGCTGGCAACTAAAGAAGGTATTCATTATGTGGTTTCGCCTACGGTAAAGCAACTAAGCGCAGTAGGTGCCGGCGACAGTATGGTAGGTGGTATGGTACTTAGTTTACTGAAAGGCTGCAGCATGCTGGATGTGGTACGTTTTGGAGTGGCAGCAGGAACCGCCTGCACCATGACTCCAGGTTCGGAATTATGCCGAAGAGAAGACACGGAAGAGATATACAAGTGGCTGCAGGAACACGGTTAATGCCGTAAATAAAGAATAATGCCCTGTAAATAATTGCTTTTGAGTCACCGGGTCTGATGCTATAATTCACTAAAAAGGCTCTGGAAGGGTATTTTTATTTGAATAATTGCTGGTTGAATGATGTTTTATTTGAAGGATAAACAAAAAAGGTGAAGCCACTGAGCTTCACCTTTTTTGTTTATAGAATAGTTAAGATTATGCGTTTCTGTTGTTAGCATTCAAGTCGGTAAATGCTTCTTTCAGACGAGCAATAAAGGTTTTTTCGCCTTCACGGAGCCATACACGAGGGTCGTAAATTTTCTTGTTTGGAACATCTTCTCCTTCTGGGTTACCAATCTGGCTCTGCAGGTAGTCTTTTTTAGACGACATGTAGTCTCTGATGCCTTCTGTAAACGCCCACTGCATGTCAGTGTCGATGTTCATTTTGATTGCGCCGTATTCAATAGCCTCTGTAATCTGGCGCTTCTCTGAGCCCGAGCCACCATGGAAAACGAAGTGAACAGGGTTTTCACCAGTACCGAATTTTTTCTGGATGAATTCCTGTGAGTTTTTCAGGATGTCTGGTCGCAGTTCTACGTTGCCTGGTTTGTATACCCCGTGCACGTTACCAAAGGCAGCTGCTATGGTAAAGCGAGAGCTTATTTTATTCAATTCTTCGTAGGCATACGCAACTTCTTCTGGCTGAGTGTACAAACGAGAGCTGTCAACGTCGGAGTTGTCTACGCCATCTTCTTCGCCACCAGTTACACCAAGCTCAATTTCTACAGTCATTCCAAGCTTGTTCATACGCTTCAGGTAAAGAGCGCATGTCTCAATGTTTTCATGAATTTCTTCTTCAGATAAGTCCAGCATATGGGAGCTGAAAAGTGGCTTACCATGTTGCTCAAAGTATTTTTCACCGGCATCCAGCAGGCCATCTATCCAAGGAAGTAATTTTTTGGCAGCGTGGTCGGTGTGTAGAATTACAGGTACACCGTAGGCTTCTGCCATAATGTGTACATGGTGGGCACCTGCTATAGCTCCGGCAATGGCAGACTTTTGCGCATCGTTTGCCAGGCCTTTGCCAGCATAAAACTGCGCCCCGCTATGAGAAAACTGAATAATTACTGGCGAGTTAACTGCCTTTGCTGTTTCTAGTACCGCATTTACTGAGTTGGTGCCGATCACGTTTACAGCCGGGAGTGCAAAATTATTCTCATTGGCGTATTTGAAGAGTTCTGTTACTTCGTCGCCAAACAGTACACCTGGTCGGAATTTAGTAGTGGTTTCGCTCACTGTTATTTTATTAAGAGTTATAGATTTATATTCAATACTCGGTTGAATATACCAATAATTAAAATATTCTACTGAAAAACTTTAAGAATGTTTTTCCTGTGGTTTTTACAAATTAATCTCTCAGAAGAAGATGCTTAATGGTTTAAGCAGAAATATCAGGCTTTTAGCTTCTGAAAATAATTGGGTATACGGCAATACGGCCGGACAGTCTTTGGCCAAAGCGAGGAGTTTGGAAATAAAGCTGATGTGAGGCAGTAGGAGAGTTCCGCAGTTGCTACAATCTACCTCTTTGGGGCCAAGTGGCAACGGTAGGCATGTCTAAACTTGTCAGCGCCTGCTCTTGTTCAGTCATTGCAAAAACGTCAGCAGCAGGATTAGTAAGCTGCTGCCGCCGGATTATTCATCAATCCGAGAACCCGATACAGCAAATCTTAAACTAAAAGCAACCACAACACTGTTCAGAGGCAGCAGTGTATATTTAATAGCATTAAGGCAAAGCGCGTTAATCAAACACAATTAATTTGTCTTTGTTTTTGCTGCGCATATGGCCGCGAATAATCTGCTGAATATCTTTGTTGTCTTTGTAACGGGTAATGGCTCCTTTAAAATCCTCAAGGTTATGGGCAGAAAAGGTTTCGTCTACAAAACCAAAGCCCAAATAAGAGCCATTGTCCACAACCACCACCGTTTTCTCATTGTCGTGCCGGCCCTTTCCGATAATAACAAAGCTGTTATGTTCAAATGTAAAGGACTCTATGGCCTCGTCTACACGTGCATTATAAGACTCCGGACTTTCCAGGCCGATGCAGGCACCCTGACATTGGTGCACCTGGTAATCGAAGCAGGCGCCGTTGGTTTTGTAGAGGTCGCAGAGCTTTTGGCAAAGATTATATTTAGCTACTTTGTGAAACAGAAAGCCTTTTGCCTTGAAAGGGTTGGAGAGCGCAATGATAGGCGTCAGATTTACATTTTCGGCTTTGTTCACGCTGCCAAAGGTTAAGCGCTTATAGCCGTTGCTGTCTTCGTACATAAAAATGCCGGTATTAAACACACTCCTGCGCTGCTGGCGATTATAATGTGGCTTCATCCGCTTGATCTCGGCCGACTCAAACAGGAGCGCCACCAGCTCGTTTCCCATCAGCTCATAACTAATATCGGCAATGCTATTTTTAAAATCCAGTGATTTTCGGCTTTTGTAGTCTATGTTGAAGTGCTGGATAATGCGCTTGCGGATGTTGATGCTTTTGCCTACATATATTACTTCGCCTTGTTCGTTATGAAAATAGTAAACCCCTGGAGTGGTGGGCATGGAGTCAACCAATTCTTTTTTAATGTTGGGAGGCAGCAGCGAGGTTTTTATTTCTTTAGCCAGCACAACAGACGGTTCCGTGGCATGCAAAGCGCCATCTACGGCTGTCCGGTTGATTTTCAGGAGTTTATCGAAGAGCACTGCCGTTGCTTCGGCATCGCCAATAGCACGGTGGCGTTGCTGTAAATCAATATCAACACTCTTGCATAATTTGCCTAAGCTATAGGAGGGCAGCCCAGGTATCAGCGAACGGCTTAACCGAACGGTGCACAATGTTTTGCGCTGAAAGGTGTAGCCAAGGTCGGCAAATTCCTTTTTAAGAAAAGAGTAGTCGAACCGGACGTTGTGGGCCACAAATATTTTGCCTTCGGTAAACTCCACAATTTCTTTTGCCACCTCATAAAATTTGGGCGCATCCTGCACCATCTCATCGGTAATACCGGTCAGGTTGCTAATAAAAAAAGGTATCGGGCGTTGGGGGTTAATAAGGGTATTGTATTTATCGACGATCTGTACTCCATCATGAATAAAGATGGCGATTTCCGTGATCTTATCCTGAAAAGGTTGCCCTCCGGTGGTTTCGATGTCTACTATGGCGTACAAGGTGGTTCTTTTTTAAGTCAAACAGGCACGTGCAATGGCTGCTATCCTGTAAACCAATAATATTAGTAATACGTTTCAATCTCTCTTAATTGCAAATAAAATTAGCAATTTCTGCATTGCCTTAATAATTTAAGGTTGGGCCTATAGGAAATTATTCTAATGAAAATGACCTTCCGGAGGCGAAAATGAGACGCAAGCCTTAGGGCACGAAAACCAAG
Source organism: Pontibacter sp. 13R65 (assembly GCF_047525655.1). Taxonomy (NCBI): domain Bacteria; kingdom Pseudomonadati; phylum Bacteroidota; class Cytophagia; order Cytophagales; family Hymenobacteraceae; genus Pontibacter; species Pontibacter sp. 13R65. The sequence goes on along the minus strand of NZ_JBLIQL010000002.1, from coordinate 398,562 downwards.
ATAACAGGTCTTTTAATTCGTGAAGAACCTAGGTCTTAGGCATGGAGACTATAGGTTAACGAAAGATTTCCCTATTCATCACTTCAACCATCAAACCTTTTTGCAAGTACTAATAAACCAAATTCTGCTAATAAAAAGGCCCTTCGGGAGGATGTCTGGGGCTAGAGTGCCCTAGGGTTCTAAGGGTTGCGTTTATTTCTGCCTGTGCCGTTCCAAATCGCACTGAACCAGTTCCCCACCCTGTTCTTCTTTTTCGGTTTGGTATCGTCTATATCAGCCAGCAAAAAGCCAAACGGCGAGAGCGGTGGGTAAGCATCAAAAATAACTTTAAGCGTGGCAATAACCGGAATAGAAAGTATCATGCCAGCTGCTCCCCAAATTTCTCCTCCAATAAGCAAGGCTACTATAGCTGCAAATGGGTTTATACTAACTTTAGATCCTACTACCAGGGGAGTTATAAAATTGCCTTCCAGGAACTGTACAAACACAAACACGCCTACTACCAGCACCGCATCTATTAAATGGCCTGTGGTAGCCAAGGTAAACAGTGCCGGCAGCAGCGCGCCAATCAGGATGCCGATATAAGGTATAATGGTAAGAATAGAGGCGAAAATGCCGAAGAAGATGGCATACTTTACATCGAGCAGGAGCAGTCCGGCTGAGTTCAGCAAAGCCACAATCATGATCACAATCATCAGCCCGGAGATGTAGCTCTGAATAACCTGCTGAATGTTCGTGATGGTATTGTTGAGGTTGCTGCGGCTGTCTTTTGCCACAAACTTAAACATAAACTGCTCCAGGTGGTCGCGGTAATACAGCAGGCAGAAAACAAAAATTGGCACTATGGTAAAAGCGGCCAGTGCACCGGTGGTCATAGAAATTGTGCTGCCCACAAAAGCTGTGGAAAATTCGCGGAGGCTCCCAATGGCGTTTTTTATGAAGTCGCTTTTATTAGCCGGTGCAATATCAAAGTTTCGGTACAGGTAGTCCTGCACCCGCATCAGCAGCAAATCGAAGTTTTGGCCAATGGTCTCCAACTCGGAGGTAAGGCTCACAATCTGCATCGACAAAAACCAGATTACAAGAGCCAGGATAACGATAACCAATATGATGCTGATGAGGATGGCAAGTGGCCTCGGAATCCGGAGCTTTTCCATGTCGCGGGTCATAGGGAGCAGGAGCAGGGCAAACAACAGTGCAAAGGCCATGGGCATCAGCACTGATTTGAACATTTGTAATAGCCAGATAAGCAGGATTATCCCTAGCATAACGAGGATATACTTAAAGTACCTCGGTAGTTTTATTTCCATTGATGTTAATTTTCTAGTACCTTCCGTCCTGCATCGGCAGGAAATTTTTTATAAAATTAGTAAATTGCGCCCTTCGGAGTATACCAAAATAGCTATATTGTTGTGCTAAAAATATTAGTTTTATCCTTCCTATAAACTTCTGCCTATATGAACTACAAGCGAATTTTTGCTGTTATTGTTCTATATTCTGCAGGTTTAACACGACGAGGAGTTTTAATAAACTAAAAAAATTAGTAAATTAACCTTTCGCAGGATGGCAGGAGCATGCAGCAAGTGCAGGTAAGGCTCTCTTTAACTTTTATTTTATATTTCGAATTGATTTTTCCTAAACAAATACACTTACGCTTACAACATGGCAGAGTTAGAACATAATTACAACGAAGACAGCATTCGTTCCCTCGAACCCCGTGAGCACATCAGGTTGCGCCCTGGTATGTACATTGGCAAGCTCGGAGACGGCTCATCTGCAGACGACGGTATTTATATTTTAGTGAAAGAGGTGATCGACAACTCCATTGATGAGCACGTGATGGGGTTTGGTAAAACCATCGACATTAAAATCTCTGACCATAAAGTACAGGTGCGCGACTATGGTCGTGGTATTCCGCTAGGCAAGGTAATCGATTGCGTGAGCAAAATTAACACCGGCGGCAAGTACGACTCCAAAGCCTTCCAGAAATCTGTAGGCTTAAACGGGGTAGGTACAAAGGCTGTAAATGCGCTCTCCAGCCATTTTAGAATACAGTCGGTGCGCGATGGCAAAATGAAAGCGGCAGAGTTTGAACGTGGTGTTCTCACGCTCGACCAGGACCTGCAGGAGTCTAGCCAACGCAACGGTACGCTCACTGTTTTTACGCCAGACGATACCATCTTTAAGAACTATCAGTTCAACCCCGATTACCTGGAGAACCAGATCTGGAACTATGCTTATCTGAATGCCGGCCTCACCATCAACTTTAACGGCAAGAAGTTTTACTCCGAAAACGGCCTGCTGGACCTGCTCCGCAACAAAGCCGATGAAGAGAGCATGCGCTACCCGATCATTCACCTGAAAGGTCCGGATATAGAAATTGCCCTGACGCATGGTAACGACTATGGCGAAGAGTACTACTCTTTCGTGAACGGACAGTTCACAACCATGGGCGGTACGCACCTGACAGCTTTTAGAACCGCCGTGGTAAAAACGGTGCGGGAGGTTTTTGGTAAAGATTATGATGCTTCCGATATACGGGCTTCTATAATAGGTGCCATTTCTGTTCGTGTGCAGGAGCCGGTGTTCGAGTCTCAGACAAAAACAAAACTAGGTTCTATTGACATGGGACCAGATGGCCCTACAGTTAACGGCTTTATTACCGACTTTATAAAGGAACACCTCGACAATTACCTGAGGATGTATCCTGAAACAAAAGAAGCTCTGAAGAAACGAATTGAGCAGAGTGAGCGGGAGCGCAAAGATATGGCCGGCGTAAAAAAACTCGCTAACCAGCGTGCCAAAAAAGCCAACCTGCACAACCGCAAACTACGCGACTGCCGCCTTCACTTCAACGAAGACAAAGGCGAAAAACCGTTACTCTCCACGCTTTTCATTACAGAAGGTGACTCTGCCAGCGGCTCTATTACGAAATCCCGAAACGTTGATGTTGAGGCCGTTTTCAGTTTGCGGGGTAAGCCCTTGAACTGCTTTGGCCTGAAGAAGAAAGTGGTGTATGAGAACGAGGAGTTTAACCTGCTGCAGCATGCACTTAATATAGAGGAAGGCCTGGAGGGGCTGCGTTATAACCGCGTGGTAATCGCAACCGATGCCGACGTAGACGGCATGCACATTCGCCTGCTGCTGCTCACTTTCTTCCTGCAGTTTTTCCCGGACCTGGTGCGAAACGGGCACGTGTTTATTTTAGAAACGCCGCTATTCAGGGTTCGCAACAAAAAGGAAACCATATACTGCTATAACGAAACTGAGAAGCAGGAAGCCATTCAAAAGCTCGGCAAAAAGCCAGAGATAACTCGCTTTAAAGGGTTGGGAGAAATCTCGCCTGATGAGTTTGGTAAGTTTATCGGCGACAACATCAAACTAAAACCGGTGATTCTGCAGAAGGACACCACTATTCAGAAAATTCTGAGCTATTATATGGGCAAAAATACTCCGGAGCGTCAGAATTTTATTATTGATAACCTGAAGATAGAGAAAGACATAGTAGAAGAAGTTTATGCATAACGACGAGTTGAATAACGAAGAAATAGAAAGGGAAGAAGAACTGCAGGTGGAGTTTACAGATGGCGAGGAAGAAACCATCCATAACGTAACACCTGTATCGGGCCTTTATGAAAACTGGTTCCTCGAGTATGCCTCGTACGTAATTCTGGAGCGTGCCGTACCAGCCATTGAAGATGGTCTGAAGCCAGTGCAGCGCCGTATTCTGCATGCCATGAAAGAGATGGACGATGGCCGCTTTAACAAAGTAGCCAACGTAATAGGGCAGACCATGCAGTACCACCCGCACGGCGATGCTTCTATTGGCGATGCCATGGTGGGACTTGGCCAGAAAGACCTGCTCATAGAAACGCAGGGTAACTGGGGCGATGTACGCACCGGCGACAGTGCAGCTGCTTCGCGTTATATTGAGGCTCGTCTGTCTAAGTTCGCGCTCGATGTAGTGTTTAACCCGCAGACGACGCTGTGGCAGCTGTCGTACGATGGCCGCAAAAATGAGCCGGTCACCTTGCCGGTCAAGTTTCCGTTACTGCTGGCACAGGGAGTAGAGGGTATAGCGGTAGGTTTATCTACCAAAGTAATGCCGCACAACTTCAAGGAGCTCATTAAAGGCTCTATTGATGTACTTAAAGGCCGCAAGACACAGCTGTTGCCCGACTTCCTGACAGGAGGGCAGGTTGACGTTACCAACTATAACGGTGGAGCCAGAGGCGGCAAAATACGCGTAAGGGCCACTATTGAGAAAATAGACAAAACGCTGCTGATCATCCGGGATGTGCCTTATGGCGTTACCACCACCGGGCTGATGGAGTCGATTGTAAAGGCGAGCGAGAATAACAAGATCAAGATTAAGAAGGTAGTAGACAACACGGCCGCAGAGGTGGAGATACATGTGCAACTGCCGCCAGGTGTTTCTCCTGATCTTACCATTGATGCACTTTACGCCTTTACTGATTGCGAGGTGTCTATTTCGCCGAACACGTGTGTTATTATAGACGACAAACCACATTTTATGAATGTGGATGATTTGTTGCGCATTTCTACTTTCAAAACTGTAGACCTGCTGAAGCGGGAGCTGGAGATTCGCAAAGCAGAACTAGAAGACAAATGGCATCATTCGTCTCTGGAGAAGATCTTTATCGAAAACCGGATTTACCGCGACATAGAGGAATGTGAAACCTGGGAGGCAGTGCTCGAGGCGATTGACAAAGGTCTGGATCCATTCAAGCCCCTGCTGCGCCGCGAAGTAACGCAGGACGATATTATTCGGCTCACTGAAATAAAGATAAAGCGAATCTCTAAATACGACTCCTTTAAAGCCGATGAGTACATCCGCAGGCTGGAAGAGGAGATGGCTGAGGTAGATGATAACCTGGCAAACCTGATCCGCTATTCCATTGCTTATTTTGAAGGCTTATTGAAAAAATACGGACAAGGTAAGGAGCGTCGGACTGTAGTGAAAACATTTGATGTGATTAACGCGCAGAACGTTGCTATTGCCAATCAGAAGCTTTACATGAACGCCAAAGACGGCTTTATCGGAACCGGCCTCCGCAAAGACGAATTTGTTTGCGACTGTTCTGATATGGACGATATAATCGTGTTCCGCAAAGATGGCAAGTTTACAGTAACCAAAGTAGCCGAGAAAGCCTTCGTGGGGAAAGATATTATATTGGCAGGTGTTTACAACAAAAACGACGAGCACATGGTCTACAACATGATTTATGTAGACGGCAAGTCGGGTGTGTCATACGCAAAGCGCTTCTCTGTAAAATCGATTACCCGCGATAAAGAATATGATCTTACCAAAGGAGAAAAGGGATCTAAGGTGCATTACCTCACCTCTAACCCCAACTCAGAGTCGGAAGTAGTTACTCTTACTCTGGCCTCTTCCGCATCGGCACGTAACAAAATCTTTGATTTTGACTTTGCCGAGCTGATGATAAAAGGCAAAGGTTCCAATGGTAATATCGTGACAAAATATCCTGTTAAAAAAGTAGTGCAGAAGAGCCTGGGTAACTCTACCCTGGGAGGGCGCGAAATTTTCTACGACGAGGTAATTGGCAGGTTGAACACCGAAGGCAGAGGCCGCTATCTGGGTTCTTTCAACACCGACGATACAATTCTGGTTATATACGAAGACGGCTCTTACGAGCTGACTTCCTTCGATTTGGCTAATCATTACACAGTCGAAAAAATTAAGGTGCTGCAGAAATATGATCCAGAGCTGGTGATTTCGACCATTTATTACGAAGGTGAGAATAAAAACTATTATGTAAAACGCTTTAAGATAGAGACTTCTACCATTGGAAAACGCTTTATATTTATTTCTGAAAGCAAAAATTCCAGAATGGAAGCAGTGTCTACCCATCCGCAGCCGCTGGCAGAAATTAAATTTAAACGCGACCGGAAAAGCGATAAAGAAGCAGAAAAAATTCTACTCAGCGAGTTTATTGATGTGAAAGGCTGGAAGGCGATGGGTAATAAGTTAAACTACTACAAAATACTAGAGGTAGATGTGCCAAAGCAGGAGTTTCAGCATCAGGAAGAGAAGACTGGTACTAAAAAAAGTGCTGGCACTAAGCGAAGTGGTGTGGAAGTTCCTGCCGAGCTGAGACAATTGGCTGAGGAAGCTGCAAAAGTAAGTGGAGACCAACCTGTTATCGCAGAAACCGTACAAAATAACATAGATGATAAAAGTACAAAAATAACCTTAAAAGAAAAGAAACAGATTAATTTATTCTAGGAATAATACTTTTGTTGTTTTTGTCTTTTCTATTATCTATCTTAACAAACGATAATTAGTGTCAAGTTTACATATGAAAAGATTTTTAACAACTTATATTATAATGAGTTTGCTAATGCTGGCACTACCTGCCTTGCAGGTAAGTGCCAGTAGTGGTGGCTCTTACGACCACGAGCAACTGATGCAGCGTGCAGAGTTTTTGCTGAATAACTATAAAGAAACTGAGGCCCTTAGGATTTATGAGGAGGTGCTTGCCTTATCTGCCGATAATTTTGAAGCCTTGTGTAAAGCAAGCCTACTTCATAATCGTATAGGCGATCGGTATAGTGCCAATGATACGAGGCAAATGGAGCATTTTAGTAAAGCCAAAGATTTGGCAACTCGTGCACATGGGCTTAACCCTACCGATGCTGAAACAAATTATCTGATGGCGCTATCTATGAGCAACTTGGCTACAGTTCTTGGCCCAAAGCAAAGGCTGGAAATGACAAATCAGGTAAAAAACTATCTGGATGCAGCATTAGCCTGCCGCTCGGATCACGCAGGGGCCTGGCACCTGATGGGAAGGTGGCAGTACAAAATGGCTAATCTGAATTTTGCCGAAATAGCCGCTTCTAAAATGTTTTTTGGTGGTATTGCAGAGAAAACAACCAATTCAGATGCTATTCAATCCTTACAGAAAGCCATTGCTATTAGTCCGCAAAACATCCGGTATTATTACGATCTGGCCACTATTTATCAGGAAATGAAAGAAAAGGAGGCCTGTGTTAATGTGCTGAAGGAGGCCTTGACTGTGAACATGGAAACTAAAGAAGAATATGAGTTGAGCAGAAGGTGCAAAATAATGCTAGAAGATCAAGCCCGTTAATATTTTCTGCCACCACAAAAGAAGCCTGTTTCTAATCTAGATGCAGGCTTCTTTTGTTTTTACTTGTGTTGATGCAGCGTATGTTTTTCGTTATTTCAGGAAAATATATATAATTTAGCATTTGATTACTGGTGCAGCAAAAGTTTATTAGCAGATGAGAGTAGGGGCTTTTAGTTGGGTTATAGGCATAGTGCTGCTCTTTAGCCACGCTGCCTGCACCTCTGATGAGGGCCGAAAAGAAGAGATGGTGAACCTGGAGGTGGTTACAGACAACCCCGAGGCACAACTGACGAACTTAACTGCCGCCATCGAACGCTCCAAAAATGACGGAAGCCTGTATGCCAGAAGGGCTATTGTGCTGCTTCGCAAAGGAGAACTTGAGGAGGCTTTAGATGATGCGGATTTAGCCGTAAAACTTTCTAAAAACAATCCAGCCTCCCTGTTTGTAAAAGCACAGGTGCTTTATATGTTGGATAAGCCTGAAGAGGCTTTACCGCTGGCACTACGGGCAGAGCGAAACTCCTATCAAAGTGCTTCGCTGTATGTATTACTAAGTGAGCTTTATCTGCAGCGAAAAAATATAAAGCAAGCCCGTGAATATGTAAGAAGAGCCTTAGAGATCTCACCGGCTGATGAATACGCTTTGTACTACAATGGTCGTATTTTGGCCGAAACTGCTGATACCAGCCGGGCCATCACTAATTATAAGGCAGCACTGGAGCAGGCACCGGAATTCATGGAGCCGCAAAGGGAACTGGCAGGTCTATACTTGGCCAAAAAAGAATACACAGTTGCAGGAGAGTTTGTAAGATCGGCTATAAAGCTGGCTCCAGACGATGCCAGACTATGGTTGTATCAAGGGCGGTTACTTCAGGAGCAGCAAAAGCCAGATAGTGCCTTTGTGCACTTTGAAAAAGCGGTTGCATTAAACGACACGTTGCAGGAAGCACATTTTTATTACGGCTATGCATTGTATAAGCGTGGCGACAATGAAAGAGCCATATCACATTTTGAGCAGGCTAACAGGAAATACAAAAGAAACCCAGTTTATATCAGTGCACTGGCAAATGCTTATGAACGGGTTGGTTTGTACAGAAATTCATTGGAGCAATACCAACGGCTTGTTGCCTTAGACCCACGGTATAGCTATGCTAACCAGAGCATCAGCCGCCTGAAGTATAAAATTGAGGGGCGAAGAACAATCACAGACACCGCCACTGTGGAGAAACTTAAGATATTGGATTTTAATATCAAATAGAACTACATGATCAACATCACACTTCCAGATGGTTCCGTTCGCCAGTACGAGCAAGGCGTAACCAGCCTGGAGATAGCGCAAAGTATAAGCGAAGGGCTTGCCAGAAATGTGCTTGCCGCCAAAGTGAATAACACTGTTTGGGACCTGAGCCGCCAGATAACCGAGGATGCCGAAGTGCAGTTACTTACCTGGAACGATGATTTAGGTAAAAATACTTTCTGGCACTCTTCTGCTCACTTGTTGGCGGAAGCATTAGAAGCGCTCTATCCGGGAGTAAAATTCGGAATAGGGCCTCCTGTCGAAAATGGCTTTTACTACGATGTGGACCTTGGGGAGCAGCATTTCTCACAAGACGACTTTGCAAAGGTAGAGCAGAAAATGCTGGAACTTGCCAGAAGCAAAAGCGAGTTTACACGCAAAGAAGTCTCAAAAGCAGAGGCGGTGGCCTACTTTGAGGAGAAGGGCGACCACTATAAGCTGGACCTGATTAAAGATCTGGAAGATGGTACCATCACGTTTTACACTCAGGGTAATTTTGTAGATCTGTGCCGCGGGCCACATATTCCGAATACAGGATTTATTAAAGCGGCCAAGCTGATGAACGTGGCCGGAGCTTATTGGCGCGGCGATGATAAAGGCAAGCAGCTGACCCGTATCTATGGTGTCACTTTCCCAAAACAAAAAGAGCTTACAGAGTACTTGGAGCGGCTGGAGGAGGCTAAAAAGCGCGATCACCGCAAATTAGGCCGAGAGCTCGAGCTGTTTACTTTCTCTGAGAAAGTAGGAATGGGATTGCCGCTGTGGCTGCCTAAAGGCACGCTTTTGCGTGAGCGCCTGGAACAGTTTCTGCGCAGAGCCCAGCAGCGTGCGGGTTATCAGCCGGTGGTAACGCCGCACATTGGCAGCAAAGAGCTGTATGTTACATCTGGGCACTACGAGAAATACGGTGCAGATTCTTTTCAGCCCATAAAGACTCCAAACGAAGGGGAGGAGTTCCTGTTGAAGCCAATGAACTGCCCGCACCACTGCGAAATCTATAAAACCCGCCCACGCTCCTATAAAGAGCTCCCTGTGCGGTTTGCCGAGTTCGGTACAGTGTACCGCTATGAGCAAAGCGGCGAATTGCATGGCTTAACCCGCGTGCGCGGCTTTACGCAGGATGATGCACACATCTTCTGCCGTCCGGACCAGGTGAAGGAGGAATTTATTAAAGTGATTGATTTGGTGCTGTATGTATTTAAAGCACTTGGTTTTGATGACTTTACTGCCCAGATATCTTTGCGAGATCCTGAAAACAAGACCAAATATATTGGTACTGACGAAGTATGGGAGAAAGCGGAGAGTGCTATAGTAGAGGCGGCTGCCGAGAAAGGACTGCGCACTGTAACCGAATTAGGCGAGGCTGCGTTTTACGGACCAAAGCTCGACTTTATGGTAAAAGATGCCTTAGGTCGAAGATGGCAGTTGGGAACTATTCAGGTTGATTATAACTTACCAGAAAGGTTCCAACTGGAATATATTGGTGCTGATAACCAGAAGCATCGCCCAGTAATGATCCATAGGGCACCATTCGGCTCCCTGGAGCGTTTTGTGGCACTGTTGATCGAGCACTGTGGTGGCAACTTCCCGCTTTGGCTAAGCCCTGAGCAATATGCTATTCTGCCTATTTCTGAAAAGTATCAGGAGTTTGCACAGGAAGTTAAAGAAGCGCTGGAGCAGGAAGATATCAGAGGGTACATCGATAGTCGTGATGAAAAAATCGGCCGAAAAATCCGGGATGCGGAAGTGGGCAAAGTGCCATTTATGTTGATAGTGGGCGAAAAGGAGCAGGAAGCTACATCTGTTTCGGTTCGTAAACACGGCGAAGGCGACTTAGGTACCATGACCATCGGAGAATTTACAGGAATGTTTAAAGCTAAAATAGCGGAGGCTCTTAACAAATAAGGTAAATATTTTTTTCTTGATATAATATTTGCGATATTTGCAGCCTGATTGTGCAAACTAAATCATTAAAGGAGGTAATACTATAGCTACTACTAGCAACAATAGGCGCTACATTCCACGAGGAAAGGTAGAAGAGCCATACAAAGTCAATGATAAAATTACTGCCAGAGAAGTAAGGCTTGTTGGAGACAATGTAGAGCAGGGCGTCTATCCTCTGCGTGTGGCCCAACAGATGGCTAATGAGCAGAATCTGGACTTAGTTGAAATCTCACCAACAGCTAACCCACCGGTTTGCCGTGTGATCGACTACTCGAAATTTAAGTACGAGCAGAAGAAAAAAACACGTGAGATGAAAGCTAAGGCGCAAAAAGTGGTGATCAAGGAGATTCGGTTTGGTCCGAATACTGATGATCATGACTTTGAGTTTAAGCTCAAGCATGCCAAAGCCTTTTTGGAGAGCGGTTTCAAAATAAAGTCGTATGTTCACTTTGTGGGCAGAACGATCGTGTTTAAAGAAAGAGGAGAGATCCTGCTTCTGAAATTTGCCCAAGCACTGGAAGATTTAGCTAAAGTTGAGCAGTTGCCGAAGCTGGAAGGAAAACGAATGTTCCTGATCCTTGCTCCGAAAGTAGCAGCTCCTAAGAAGTAATTCATTTCAATTAATTATATACTCATGCCAAAAGTTAAAACAAAATCTGGTGCAAAGAAGCGTTTTTCTTTGACAGGTACTGGCAAAATTAAGCGTAAGCACGCTTACAAAAGCCACATCCTGACCAAGAAAACGACTAAGCAGAAGCGTAACTTAACTCATACTGGCCTTGTTAGCAGCGCTGACATGGACAGAGTGAAACTGATGCTTCAAATCTAATTCCCAGAATTAGAAGGTTAATTAAATAGTACGAACCCGGTGCCTGGTTTTTTGAAGATTAATCCTTAATCACCAGTCGCTAAAACTTTAAAAAAATGCCAAGATCGGTCAATGTCGTAGCAGCACGACACAGAAGAAAAAAAATGATGAAAATGGCCAAAGGTTACTTTGGCCGTCGTAAAAACGTTTGGACAGTTGCGAAAAACGCAATTGAAAAAGGTTTAGTTTACGCTTACCGCGATAGAAAAGCAAAGAAGAGAGACTTCAGAGCCTTGTGGATCCAACGTATCAACGCTGGTGCACGTGAGCACGGTTTATCTTACTCTGCCCTTATGGGAGCCCTTAAAAAGGCAAACATCGACTTGAACCGCAAAGTACTTGCTGACCTGGCGATGAATCACCCGGAAGCTTTCAAAAGCATCGTTGAGAAAGTAAAGTAATTTACTGACTTTATAATATACCGGAAGGCCTGGCATTTGTCAGGCCTTTTTTTGTTCCGGAAGGCTCATTTCATTAGAAAAAGTTGAAATTGGGATTGATATATTTGAAAGCGAATTAAAAAGGAGGCGTAATCTCATATATAGGTAAGCTTACTAGCAGCCGGATTAATTGGGCAACAAGAGAGGCATTTTAAATAACCATGACGCTATCTTAACTACCCTTATGGTCCAGACCTGTTTCCAGGTTTTGCAACTGAGCCTTTAGGGAACGTAAGCAATTTGCAGCTGCAGGAAGGTTTTGTGTTAAAACTGCCGTCTCCAATTTATTTGTCAAATAATGGACAGTGCTAAGTGAAGACTTCAATCCTGATAAGTATGGCATCTGATGTACCTGTTGTAACAGGTTCCAGGCTTTTACAAGTTGCTGCTTTTCTAACTCCAATTGTTCCTTCATCCGCCTCAACTCCAGATGTGCCACTACCTGTTCTGCGAGAGTAGCAAGAGCTAATCGTTGCTTTTCTGTAAGTTCTTTGGGAATAAGGTCTACTACACATAATGTACCTAGCTTAAATCCGTCTTTATTTACTAGCGGTGCACCAGCATAAAATCTTATTTTAGGTTCGCCAACCACAAAGGGGTTCTGATAAAAACGAATATCTGATAAAGCGTCTGGTACTTCTAATACCTCGTCGTGCTTAATAGCATACTGGCAAAAAGACACCGACAGTGGTGTTTCTTCAATTTCCAGCCCGATACCGGCTTTAAACCATTGCCGGTCGTGTGTTATCAGGCTAATTAAGGAGATAGGGGTATCGCAGATAGTAGAGGCTAAGGCCACCAGTACATCAAATTCTTCCTCCGCAGCGGTGTACAAGATGTTATATTGCTCTAATGCCTGAAGCCTTTGCTCTTCGTAATTAATGGAGCTGCACAAAATGGAGGTTCTATCTGTAAACAGGCTGGACATAGTAGTTTTAATCAAGTGCGAGGATAAGAAGTATGCTAAAAAGAAGGCAGCCTTATAGAAGGTTTTAGCAGACTAATGCAAGACCTGCAAGGGGAACCAAGCTTTTAGGAGGCAATAAGTATTCCGGTACTATAAGCCCAACTTAATAATTCCATAGAATTGCTCATCTTCATTTTCCGGAGCATATTTCGACGGTGAGTTTGAACAGTCAATTCTGTAATTTTCAACTCTTCACTCATCATTTTGCTACTATACCCTTTTGCAATCAGCTCTAGAATTTCTTTTTCTCGCTTACTTAATGATGTAGTAGTCTTTTGCATATAGGTTGAGATGAGATGTTTTATATAATCATTTAGATTATTATTTGTAAATATCCGATTTAATAAGTTTATATACAATACCTGTTTATAGGTAAAAAAATACGTTTAGGCTCAGAATTTCTGAATATAGTTATTATCAGGAGGTTAGGGGAGTTGTAAAATGAGACTAAATGAATAAGATTTTTAGCCGTAGAATATTAATCTTTTACTTGAAAGTAATTTATTATGAAGGAGGTCTTTCTGATATTTGAAGGGAAAGCAGGGGCTGGAGCTATCTGCTTTATAGAGTAAGCTGAATTAATCTAAATTCAAGGACAAAAAAAGAAGAGATTCCTTTTTCAAGGGAACCTCTTCAATTTTTTGAAAATATAATTTTCAACTTTTAGCCGTTTAAATATACGAAGATTTAGTTGATGCGGTTTCAAATTTATTGAAAATATTTAATGTCAGCCCCCAGAGTGCACAATAAAGGGCTAAATAGCACCTAAATAGCTCCAATTTGAAGAAGAAAGGTAACTAAATCGTTTAATGATGATGGTGATGACCATGATCATCAGGCTTGCTTCTAAAGTTAGCAAAGGTTCCCGCACTAAAAAAGACGAACCAACAAAGATATAAGTAGCCAAAGCTTTCTACCTGCTTATTAATCAGGAGCAGGATCACGTGAGCTACAATGGTCATAACCAAACCTGTGGCAGCCACAAACTGGTATGAATTCATTTCCCGTGGGTCGTATATTTTAGATAAATTCATGCAAACGGAGATTTAATTTTTATCTGTAACAGATAAATTGAGTAAGTGGTGCCAATTTACTGCAAATATAGCAGATTGTAAACGAGCCATATGCGTATGCAGTGCCTTTTACTTACAGTTCAGCTATCAATAGAGTTAGTCTATATTAGTTCTGGAGTACTTGCTCAGGAACATGTACTGTTGTGGAACGTATAAACTAACTCAACAAAATAAATGAATTATGGCCATACATGATGAAGATAAAAAAAATACGCCTGGTAAGCCTAAGAATGTCCATGACGACTTTAATGAACGCATGACCATTGGGAACGAGCCTGACCCAAGTGCAAAACGAAATGTGGGCAGAGGCGGAGATCTTGAGCGTGATGATCAAAAAGACAAGCTCGAGAACATGCATATTGGTGGAAGTGAAGCTACTGGCTATGGTGCTATAGATCCTGACAGCAAAGAATCTTATGCCCAAGGCCCAGGCTTCGAATTCGAAGGAAGCGATACAGCCATGGACGACAGTGTGAATGGAATCCGGAGCTCTGACCAGCCGCTTGATAGCACATCTACTAATCAGGAGCAGGATGGCGACCCTAGTAGAATTTAATAGTTAAAAGAAAAAAGCATAAAAAGGCGCTGCGGTTAATACCGGGCGCCTTTTTTAACCTTTAAGCTATGATGTTATTCCCTTCCTCAGAAGGTTAATTTTATTATAATAATTAATAGGCTTCAGTCACTGCCACCATACTAGCTTGTTGCGTGCTTTTATAATGCGTATAGGCGTGCAGCTGCATAGGTGTGAGAAGAGCTTTCAAATTATCTTCAAACTTACCTTCCAAATCTTGCAGCATCTGCTCGCGGGCAGCTTTATCGGATTTGTAGGCAGCTAAAATTTCTGCTGTTTTAGCGAAAAACTCTCTGTTTAGGGCTTTTACTTTTATGTATTCTAACTCGTTTAATTGCAAAGTCTCGCTCATGGCCCGAGTAAGTTCAGAGCATTTTTTCTCGGCCTCAGGAGAGAGGCGTACTTGACCAGTCTGAGCAAAGGAAACAGATGCAGTTGAAAGTATGAAAATGGATAATAGTAATAATTTTTTCATATAAACATTCTTTAAGTGTGGAAGAGAACCTTTGAATTTAAGTAATGGTAAATTTCGTTATATAGATAAAATTATATTTGCTTTATATTTTTCATGTACGCTGCGCTATTTTCTTTGTTGCTAAGACTTAATATAATTTCTGTTTATGCCTGTTTTGAATTAATAACTTGCCTTGTGCTATAGTGCAGTTGTAATCAAAGCAGGTAATCAGGAGTTGTGCTATATTTTAGTCAGTGCAATTGTGGCCTTTCGTTAGTTCCTTATTTGCTACTGCCTAAGTCAGATTTTTGTTATAGTATATAAATAAGAACTGGGTATGGTTTCGTATGCCTGATTACTTGGTCTAAATTTTAGTACAGTACAATCGTAAAGGAGCATTGGGAACACCTGTCGGATGAACACTGTTTAAAAGTGAAGCTATCTCACGTTTGTCTTCAGAATTCGAATGGCAATGTGTATCTTCGAGAATTAACATAGTCTATAAAATGAGTAGCTTTAGCCTCCACATCCGAAACATGGTTTGCCCGAGATGCATTAAAGTCGTAACCGATGAGTTAAACGGCTTGGCATTGCCTGTACTGAAGGTGAAACTAGGAGAGGCTGAACTAGCGCAGGAGCCTAACGGCGAGACGCTCCAAATAATAAGGCAGGTTCTTGCCAAGAATGGTTTTGAGTTGCTGGAAGACAAAAAGGCCGAAACTGTTGAGCAAATAAAGCTAGCCATCATCCATTTAATACACTCTGGTCGGATCGAGGAATTGAATACGAATATTTCGGCTTATCTGGAAGAATCCATAGGAAAAGACTACAATTACCTCAGCAGTCTTTTTTCTGCGGAAGAAAATACCACCATTGCCCGCTATGTGGTGCTTCAGAAAGTAGAACGGGTAAAAGAATTGTTGCTTTACAATGAGCTGACTTTGAGTCAAATTGCCTACCACCTTGGGTATAGCAGTGTAGCCCACCTATCAAACCAGTTTAAGCAGATTACCGGCCTTACACCCACCGAATTTAAAAACAATACCTCGTCTTTGCGTAAACCCATAGATCAGGTTACGTAAAATAGTACTAGGTATAGTACTTTATGAAGCTAATGCTGCTGGTCTGCCTGTGGCAAGAGGTTACTTATGTGTCTTTTCTACTCTAAAAGGCTCAGGAAGGCTTTTTTCATTAGAATAATTTGATGGGTAGAGGCTTAATAAAGTCCTCTGCTCTGCTTATACATGCTTAGAATTTATGAAGGTTTTTATAACAGGTGCTACTGGCTATTTGGGCGAGCAATTGGCTTTGGCCCTTGCAAATAGAGGAGATGAGGTAGTGGCGCTTGTTCGGTCCCCTGAAAAAGCCTTGGCACTTCAGGAAGCCGGTATTCGCCTGGTGCAGGGCGATTTAGATAGTGTTAAGGTAATAGAGCAAGGGATGGAGCAATGCACCGCTGTGTTTCACCTGGCAGCCTACGCCAGGCTCTGGCCAGAAGAAGAAACAATTTTCAAAAAAGTAAATGTAGAAGGCACCAGAAACATCGCAAATGCTGCTGTTAAAATGAACGTGCAACGGCTCGTGTTTACTTCTACAGCCGGCGTGTATGGTCCTTCTCCATCGGCCGAAGTAGCTGTTACAGAAAATACAGAAAGAAGAGTGGCATTTACAAGTGCCTATGAAGCCACAAAAGCGGAGGCAGAAAATTTGGTAAAAAGCTATACCAGAGAGGGGTTGTCAGTAATTGTGCTGAACCCTACCAGGGTCTATGGGCCCGGAAAAGAAAGCGAAAGCAATGCGGTTAATAAGCTTATAAGTTTGTATGTGAATGGAAAATGGCGATTTTTGCCTGGAGATGGCAAGAGCATTGGCAACTATTGCTACATCCGGGATGTGGTGCAGGCGCACCTGAATGCCCTTACCTTAGGCAGGAGTGGAGAGAGCTATTTGCTTGGAGGAGAGAATGTTTCCTATAAAGAATTCCTTGATTCGGTTGCTCAAGTAACAAATCGTCACTATACCTTATACCAAGTGCCTGCAGGTTTACTCCAGGTAGTGAGTCAGCTCCTGGTGACAGCGGCAAGGGTTACTCATTCTAAACCGCTCTTAACGCCAAAATGGCTAAAAAAGTACCTGAACCATGGGAGGGTATCTAGCCAGAAAGCCATGCAAGAACTTGATTACAAGATCACTCCCCTTAAAGAGGGATTGAAAATGACATTAGATTATCTTAAAAAATGATTGAAGAGAAGAGATATACTTTAGTAACTGGTGCAAGTGCAGGAATTGGAAGAGCGATTGCCGAAGAATGCGCCCAGAGAAACCAGAACCTGATACTTGTATCGCTTCCGGCTACCGGGCTGCAGGAAGTTGGCAAAAATTTGCAGCGAAGATATGGCATAGATGTAAAGACCGTAGAACTCAATCTGGTGCAGCCACATGCAGTGCAAGAACTGTATGAGTGGTGCTGCAGCCAAAATCTTAAAATTAATGTACTAATCAATAATGCTGGTATTGGCAATTACAGCCCCTTTGCCTCTACAGACGCCTCTGTTTACCTTAATATTATTCGACTTAATTCTGAAGTGGTGGTATTGCTTACGAGCACCTTTTTGCCGAAGCTCCGAGAGCATGCCGAATCCTATATCATGAACGTTGGAAGCTTTGTCTCCTTTCTTCCAATACCTTACAAAAGCGTATATTCTGCTTCTAAAAGCTTCGTACTAACTTTTTCTAAAGCCTTGCATAGCGAGTTGGACCAGTATGGGGTGCATGTTAGTTGCCTCTGCCCAGGCCCAACTACTACCGAAGCGGTAAAGAAACGCAACAAGGAGCTGCTGCGTCAGAACTCAAATATGCTTACGCTCTCGCCGGAGGTTGTAGCAAAAAAAGCTATTGATGGCCTGTTTAGAAAGAAGAGAGTGATTATTCCAGGATGGGGAAACAAGTTTATTCTTTCCCTTATTCCGCTTATTCCTTACCGGCTCAAAATGTATATTTTGAAAGCCATTTTCAAGAATGGTTTCGAAAAAGAAGAACAGGTGAAAATGGACACAGTAAGTGTAGTAGATGAGGAGAAAACAATAGCGCATCAATAAACTGTAGCAAAAAAAGAAGCCCTTCAAATTAAATTGAAGGGCTTTTACAGGATCAGCAGGTAAGTTTAAATCGCAATAAACTCTTCCTTAATAAAACCAAGGATTTCTGGGGAGAGCGGTTTTGAAAAAAAATCTTTAACTTCTTTGTGGCTCTTGGCTGAGATAATATCTTTTCTATCGACGGCGGAGGACAGCATAAACAAATTACACTGGCGAGTAGCCTCTACAGGAAGCTTTCGATACTCTTCTATAAAAGACCAACCATCCATGCCTGGCATGTTTATGTCCAGGAAAATAAGTTCAGGAAAGTTAGAAATGTCGTTCTCAGTTATATTCTTCAAAAAAGCTAGTGCATCTTCAGCCCACTCAAAACTAATAACCTCGTCTGCAAAATTCTCATTTTTGATTATGCTTTCACAAACGAAATTATTCACCTGATCATCGTCTACTAATACCACTTTTTTCAAAGTTCTCATTAATTAAGTATAATTTTTAAAAAACACAATAAAAGTAGTTCCGGTTCCGGATTGGCTGTCAACTTCAACGCCTCCACCTAACAATTCTGCCTGCGTTTTTACAAGGTGCAGACCAATGCCTTTTCCTTCTGTATGATGATGAAATCGTTTATACAGACCAAAAATTTTGTCTTTGTTTTTTTTCAGGTCTATTCCTAAGCCATTATCGCTTATACTAAGGCAAATATAATTAGGAACTTTATAAGTACGTAGTTGTAGCAATAGTTTTCTGTCTGGTGACTTGTACTTAATAGCATTAGCGACCAGATTGAGCATAATGCTATGCATAAAACTACGGATGGTATATACCTCTGGGGCCTCTTCAAAATCGGCTTCCAGGTGCATGTCTATTACAGCTACTTCTTCCATTAATATGTGCATAACCTGTTCTAAGAGTCCATCGAACGAAATTTTTTCCTGCACTTTGTTTATCTCGCTCCGAATGGTCAGGATATCATTAAGGTCGCGTATAACACTGTCTAAAGAGCTGGCCGATTTCACAAGATTATCGATCACCTTACTGTTAATTGGCGAATCGGGTTGCGCCTTATTATAAACAGATGTGAGCCCCAAGATGTTGGCGATAGGAGCTCGTAAATTGTGAGATACAATATAGGCAAACTGCTGTAGGTTTTGATTTTGCTTCAGCAACTGTTCTGTAAGCTCGTTTCGCCGAGCCTCTGCAGCTTTATATTGTGTCATGTCAGAAGCTGAACCATCAATCCGTATCAGCTTGCCTGCCTCATCATGTAAGGGCGAGAGCCTGAGTAGTACCCATTTTTGTTCCATGCTCCTGCTGGTAATACGAATTTCGCAATGCTGCCGCTGGCCGACTTGCAGGAGGGGCAGCGTTTGCTCCAACAGTATGTCCTGGTCGTCGGGGTGAGTAATTTCGAGCCATTTGTGGCTGTTGCTCAGAAAGTCCTTTTCTTTAAAGCCAGTTAGTTCCATACACTGCGGGCTCACGTAGGTCATGTGTAACTCACCATCGGTAGAAAAAATAACCTCCGGAATATTTTCCAGGGTAGACTGCAGCAGGTTTCGGGCTTCCGTAGCCTTGCGCTCTGTTTCTTTGCGTTCAGTAATATCTTGTATGGAGCCAGAAATTTTAATTGGTTCCTCCTCCTCGTTGTATACGATTTCGGCAATTTCCATCACTTGTCGCTCTGTACCATCATGGTGAATGATGCGATGCTCTCCTGTGAGCATGGTTTTGTTTTCTATGGCGGCACTCAGTTCAGCCTGCATCCAGTCTTTATCCTCCGGGTGTATTAAATCAGAGAAGTTTTGGATGGTGGGCTGGAATGTTTCTTTGTCTAAACCAAAAATGGAATACACTCCGTTAGAGCAGTACAAAAGGTCGCGTTTCAAATCATACTCCCAGTTGCCAAGGTGGGCTAGCTGCTGCGCCCGCGCCAGTTGCTGTTCGCTTCGCTTGATCGTTTCTATGGCTCTTTTCTGCTCAGAAATATCTAGGATGCTAAAGGCCACTGCCAGTGCCGTATTATCTGGACCGAGAACAGGCCTGAAAGCAATTTCATGCCAAATGTCACCGCTTCCTGATTCATATATAATAGTGTGGCCCTGCATGGCCCTGCGGTGGTTCTCTACTAAAGGTTCAGCAGTCGATTCTTCTATGAAGGCCGAGATATTCTGGCCAGCTTTTAATTCTTTTAGCAAATGTGTTTTTACCTGTGTAGCGGCCACTTTGTTAAAAGAGAGCACTTGCATATTCCCATCTAACAAGTAAATGGCTTGCGGGGAGCTATTGAGCAAAGCGCGCAAATTGGCTTCGCTGTTTACGAGCTGCTCCTGCGCTTCTTTCTGCTTGGTGATATCTATTAGGGTACCGTTCCAGGTTATCAGGCCTTTGCTTTTCTGACTAGGTAAGCCATGGCCCCTTATCCATCTCCATTTGCTTCTTTCAGGCTCCCATATTCTATACTCCACCTCCCAAGGTGTTAATTTTTGAAAAGAGGTTAAGGTGGTGCGGCGTACCCGGAACCTGTCGTCGGGGTGCACTGGTTTAAATAGCAGGTTGGTGTTGGCAACTAGCGTTTCAGGGCTAATACCATAGAGCCGCTGTATACCCTCACTCAAAAAGGTAATGGTGAGATGGTAGGTCGCATCCATCTGAAACTGGAACACAGCTCCTGGAATACTGGAACTTACCTCACGCATTTGCTGCTCATTTTTCTCCAGCTGCCGGATTGCACGCTGGCGGTCTTCTACGTTAATGGCTACCACTAACCTCGGATGACTGTTCTCTATAACAGGTAAGGCATGAGAACGTGTCTCAACAGTAAAGAGTGTGCCATCTTTACGTTTGTGGAACCCGCTACCGACCGTAGTGCCCCAGCGGTCGGCAGTTTCCAGTTCGCTTTGAAGTAAGTCGAGCTCCTCTTCAGGTCTGATATCTGCAATAGATTTCGTCAGGAACTCATCTCTAGTGTAGCCATACTCCCGCAGAGCAGCCTCGTTCACCTCTAAAATCTGCCTTGTCTCCTGATCAAATACCCACAAAGGGGCCGGGTTAAAGTCGAACAGGTTTTTGTATTGTCGTTTGTGTTCGGTAAGCGCCAGCTCCAGTTGTTGTCGCTCCTGTATTTCGTTTTTAAGCACCAGGTTGTCGCGCCGGAGCCGATTTATTGTAACCAGAATCATAGAGCCGGCGCCTATGGCTAAAAACATCGCTATTACCAGAAGCGCATTAAAGCTTCTGATGGTGTTGGTGATGCTGGCAACAGTTTTATCGGAGTTAACCCTGGTTGTTTCACGAATACTGTGGTTGAGCTGGTGCAGCAGGCGCTGGTGCGTCCGGGAAACCGGCGCCAGGTTGTGAGCGCTTAGAAGCTCTGATTTGGTGTACCGGGCCTGCTTGCTCATTTGAAGTATTTTCTGAATATGCGCAGTATAGGCATCTCGCTCCTTCACAAACTCTTCCAGAATAATAAGGCGACCATCGTTTTGCAACAGTTTTCGAAGTTGCGCGATCGTACTGGCGTTCCGCAGGTTGCGCTCTTCTATCCGCTTCTCGTAAACCGATTTAAGGCGCAGGTCAGGGGTCGAGATAAAACCTATTACTGCCGCATACACCGCATCTTCGTTTTCGTGCAGGTTGTTTATGAGCTCCAGCTTGAGCATGGCATCAGAAACAATGATGTTATAATTAAACTTTACCTGCCGGGCACCAAAAAAAGAAAGCGTACTTACCGTAAGGAGCAAGGCCAGCACAAGCGAGAATGCAATGGCCACATACCTGACGGTACGACTACTATGGTTTATAATATTAAATCTATTTTTATTAAAATTCATAGGGATAAACTATCCTGTTGCTATTACTAGCCATAAAAGTCCATTGAGTTTGTACATCAATAAGATATCCTCTTTTACATCATTTCAGAATACAATAGAGTTATCCCACTTAGGTGTACTTCCTGTTTCTTCAAAGCTTGCTTCTCTTCTATATGCTTGTCTTTCAGTTTTTCAAGTGCTAGTAGAAGGCACACGGCAAAGCCATACCAGGAGGCATGTTTTACAAAGTCTGTTTTTAGGAAAAGAGGGCGGGGGAATAAATACGGCCTTAAAGTTACGAAACTTCTTCGAGTAATATAAATTATAACATTAGTCCTCGGAGCACTGTGGAAAATTTGCAAATCAAAGCTGTAAAACTGTAACGAACAGGGGCATGTTCTATTATAAATTTGTTGTAATGAATAAGAGACGAAATGGAAGCTATAATAGATACAAAAGTAGAGAAAAAAACTTTTCCCGTGGAGGGAATGACCTGTGCCTCATGCGCTTCAAGTATAGAGAGTATGCTGCGGGCAAAAGAAGGAGTGCAGGAGGCAAACGTTAATTTTGCCGGTAAAACAGTACAGGTTGCTTTTTCACCAGCTGTGGTTAAGCCGGAGCAGCTTAAGGCAACGGTTCAGGAAATTGGTTTCGACCTGCTTATAGAGCAGCAGACAAACGAGGACGTGGAGCAGCGACAAGAAGATGCGCTGACCAGACTAAAACAGAAAACAGTAGTAGCTGGCATACTGGCCTTGCCTGTTTTTATTTTAGGAATGTTTTTCCACGGATACTTTGGCTGGGGTAATTGGGCCATGCTCGTGCTTACCACACCTATTGTGGTTTGGGCAGGTCGGCATTTTTATACCGGTGCCTATAAACAGGCAAAACACCTGCGCGCGAACATGGATACCCTGGTGGCGCTGAGTACGGGCATTGCTTTTGCGTTCAGCGTGTTTAACACCGTGTATCCTTCTTTTTTTAGTTCGAGGGGGCTGGTGCCGCATGTTTATTACGAGGCTGTAGCGGTTATCATTGCCTTTATATTGTTAGGAAAGTACCTGGAGGAAAGAGCAAAAGGAAGGAGCGCATCTGCTATTAAAAAGCTGATGGGTCTGCAGCCCAAAACGGTTCGCATCAGGCGGAACGAGGTAGAGCAGGAGGTGCCGGTAGAGGAGGTTCACGCAGGGGACCTGGTGCTGCTGCTGCCCGGTGATCGGGTGCCGGTAGATGGGGAAGTGGTAGCCGGATCTTCTTATGTAGAAGAAAGCATGCTAAGCGGGGAGCCTCTGCCGGTGCAAAAGCAGAAAGGAGATAGCGTATTTGCCGGTACCATTAACCAGAAAGGAAGCCTTCAGCTTGTGGCCCGGAAAACTGGTAGTGAGACGATGCTGGCTTATATCATCCGGATGGTGCAGGATGCACAAGGAAGTAAGGCTCCGGTACAGAAACTAGTCGACAAGATTGCCGGAATTTTTGTGCCGGTTGTTTTAGCTCTTGCCTTGCTTACTCCGATAGTTTGGCTGCTGCTGGGGGGGCAGGCGTATTTGTCGGAGGCACTGGTTTCTATGATCTCGGTGTTGGTTATTGCCTGCCCCTGCGCTCTTGGCCTGGCCACCCCAACTGCAATTATGGTGGGAGTAGGAAGAGGTGCCGAAAATGGCATTTTGATTAAAGATGCAGAAAGTCTGGAAAGGGCGCAACATGTAAACGCCGTAGTGCTGGATAAGACTGGCACCATTACCATGGGCAAGCCTGCCGTAACGGATGTAATTTGGGCTGAGGAAGCGGCAAAACGTACCCAACTTGAGCAGGTATTTTATTCAATGGAGGCACAGTCGGAGCACCCGGTTGCTCAGGCGGTTTACATGCATTACAAGGAGCTGGGGTTGCAAACGCAGGAACCTACATGGTTTAACAGCCTGACAGGTTTGGGCATTGAAGCCAGGTTTGGAGAAACCAGCTACTTGGCAGGTAACGAAAAGCTGATGCGGCAGGAGGGAGTAGGCCTGTCAGATAAGTTGGTGCTGGCGGCCAGAGCGCTTCAGCAGGAGGCGAAAACAGCTATTTTCTTTAGCGATAGCCAGAAAGCACTTGCCGTTTTTGCCGTGAGTGACCCTATAAAAGCTACGGCAGCCGCCGGCATCCGAGCTTTAAAAGACGCAGGAGTAGCCGTATACATGCTTACCGGCGACAACCGCCAAACTGCCGAGGCTGTGGCAAAACAAGTAGATATTGACCATATTCAGGCTGAGATGCTGCCAACCGGTAAAGCTGATTTCGTGAAGCAGTTGCAACAGCAGGGTAAGACTGTAGCCATGGTCGGTGATGGTATAAACGATGCGCAGGCACTAGCCTTAGCCAATGTTAGTGTGGCCATGGGACAGGGAACCGACATTGCCATGGATGTAGCTGGCATTACTCTGATGCGCTCTGATCTGAATCAGGTAGCTGCCGCCATTCAGTTATCGCGGGCGACGGTCAGAACAATCAGGCAGAATCTTTTCTGGGCTTTCTTTTATAATGTTATTTGTATTCCGGTAGCAGCAGGGTTGTTGTTCCCCTTTACAGGATTTTTGCTGAACCCCATGCTGGCTGGTGCTGCAATGGCCTTAAGCTCAGTATCGGTGGTAGGAAACAGCCTGCGTCTTAAATCTGTAAAACTGAAATAGAGCCCTGGATGCTAAAAGGCGGAATGTAGCTCCTGAAGGGTAATTTCATTAGAATAATTGGATGGCTACGCCGAATATAGCTGTGCCCTACTCTAAAACAGATAATATAAGTGCATAAACAGGGAAGGGAGTACCAGATTTAGGCTTTGCCTTGTTTTTAAGAAATAGCCTCTGGAAGGCCTTTTTCATTAGAATAATTTAACTGTAAGGCACAATGCCTTTGGTTGAAGAAAGAGTAAAATAATAATTAATTTGATTAACAGTAAATAAATTAAATATGACAACTTACAAATTCAAAACAACTATAAACTGCGGAAGCTGTGTTAGAGCCGTAACTCCTCATCTTCAAAAACTAGAGGGAGTAGAGGAATGGAAAGTAGATACAGAGAACGCAGATAAAGTGCTGGAAGTAAAAACTAATATACTCACTGCAGAAGACATCCAGCAAACAGTGCAGAAAGCCGGCTTTAAAGCAGAAAAAATAGCCTAAGCTTTTTGAGTAGAAATTTAAAGCACAAAAGGAATATGTAAAACAATGTTTCTACCTGCTGTGCCCTAGGCCTTCCAGAGACTAATTTTTCTCTGGAAGGCCTTTTTCATTAGAATAATTGAGGGGTTATGCTGATTTAATGGTACAAATGAAAAAAGCGAACCGGACGGCTCGCCTTTTTGCTGAAAATAATAAGCTGTCCTGTTAGCCGTTAGATAATCACTGCCAAAGGGAAACGTTTTCTATGCTACCAGGCCCAATTAGGGCATAGTACTTTTGCAGCGTTTCGCAATTTCAGACCTAGCACCACTTCGTGGCTACCCGAGTTAGCTCCTCTTAAAGGAGAGGTTCCTGCGTCGTAAGAATAGGCAAGGTCCATTAGTGGGCTAATATTAATACCTGCCATTGCGGCAACCGCCTCGTTGTGCCGGTAAGATACACCTGCCCACAAACGATCAGCATACATTACTTTCATGTTAGCATCTACAGAGGCGGGACTTGGAGTAGCCATTTTTACCATCACCGAAGGTATAACCGCCAGCCCAGGTGCTACATTAAACCGGTAACCGGCTGTGGTATAATAATGCTGCTGCAATTCTCCCGATTGGTCTGCACCACTGGTGGTGGTAATCATGTACTCACGCTGGCTCGGCAACAATTGGGATCCGGAAACGCCTACATAAAAAATAGGAGAGTAGAGCCAAAAACCCAGGTTCAGGTCAAATTTAGTTTCGTTGGCACGACCGTCGTTCAGAGCCGGGTCGTTCATGTTCACAGCTCTAATTCTACTTGGGTCGAGGCTATATTGAATTAAACCAGGTGCCACGCCAGCCGAAAAACGCAATGTGCGTGTAAGGGGCTGGTGGTAAGCATAGCTTAAGTTCAGGCTGCTGCGCTTCAACACACCTGTTTTGGTGGTCATGGCGGTGGCGCCAATTCCATGGTGCGCTTTTACCCTGCGGTACATATTCACTCTTTTAGTTGTTGCTTCCTTTGGCACGTCCTTAAACTTTCTGCTGCCATATTTAGCTGTCAGGTCTTTGTTCAGTGGCATGTGCACTGTGGTATAATAAGTTACCGGAGCACCTTCGAGGCCGCTCCACTGGTGTCTGGTGCCAAATTTTACATCAGTATAATCTTCAATACCTGAAATTGCAGGGTTTGCCAGGTAGTTATTCAGTGTGTACTGCGAAAACTGAGGCTTTTGCTGCGCCAGTACCGGCATTGCCGCCAGGCAAAGCACAGCTATAAAAGGAAGTATAAGTTTGTTCATGAAGTCTGATTATTTAACAATGGTCACAGATCCAGAAATAGGTTTGTCTTTGTTGTTGTTGAAATGAATAACATAAAAATAGCTGGCTGTAGGTAATACATTCCCATTATGCCGGCCATCCCAGGGTTTTGTGTAGCCATTGGAGCTAAAAACTATGGAACCCCACTGATTGAACACCTGAACTTTGCAATTGGTAAACTCCGATAAACCTTTAATCTCCCAGTAATCGTTCACACCATCCCGATTAGGAGTAAATGTGTTTGGAATGTTTTTTCTGATTAACTGAATATCCTGCGTTAGTTGTTGTGCCTCAATATGGCCTGCCAGCATACAAGTAAAAATGCCCGCCGCAAAAAGTTTGTACATAGACTTGAATTAGATGAGTATAATTCTGGATTTGTGGCATTCTTTGTTTTGACATAGAATGCCACAAATATATTATTCCCACATTATTTTAAAAATGCTATTTGTTTCTTTTATAAAAGCTATTCATCATCTAATTTATTTTACAATCGAAACACTGCCAGCCAATGGTTTTTCAGTGGTATCCAGTTTAATAATATAATAGTAGGTGGCCATAGGTAACTCTTGCCCGTTAAACCGCCCATCCCATGCCGCCTTGTACCCTTGAGAAGTAAACACCAGCGTACCCCACTGGTTAAATACCTGAACCTGACAATTAGCATACTGCGTGAGGTGCGGTATTTCCCATGTGTCGTTTATGCCATCGCTGTTTGGTGTAAAGGTATTTGGCACATCTACAGCAGGAAGCACGGTAACAGTTACCTGATCCGTAGAAATGCAGCCTTCTCTGGTTGTGACGGTTACAGTATAAGTTGTTGTAGCTTCCGGAGAGGCTATGGGGGCGGCAACTGTAGGGTCGTTCAATCCTGCAGCTGGCGACCAGGAATAACTGGTGCCTCCGCTAGCTTTTAGGGTGGCGTTACGGCCTTTTATGAATGTTACATCAGGACCCGCATCTGCTGTTGGGGCAGACACTGTTACAGTTACTGCCTGTCTCTCACCTGCACACGACAAACTGACTTCCTGCACATAATAGGTAGTGCTGGCAGAGAGCACCGGGGTTGTAAAGGTAGATCCACTATGAATTGGGTTGCCTCCGGTTGCTGTTGTGAACCATTCCAGCTTTCCTCCTGTACCGGTAGCGCTCAACTGGGCGGCTGTATTGTAGCAAATACCCACATTCGCAGCTTTCGGTGCCTTAGGTAATTGATTTATACTAATGGCTACCACCTCGCTCACCAATCTGTCGCAAGATTCAGAGGTTACCACACGTCTGTACCATGTGTTACGGGTAAGCACCTCTGGGCTATAGTTCTGATTATTATTTACACCAGGAGCAGTAGTAAAGCCTGTGCCAGGGCCAGTGGTGCTGCTTTCCCAAAGGTAAGAGTAGCTTCCGCTGCCACCAGTAGGTAGAGAGCCTGTTAGGGAGGTAGGAGCAGTTCCGTAGCAGATAGTCTGACTGGAGCTAATTCTATTATTAGCCATTGCCGGTTTTACAGTAATGAGTACGGCAGCACTGGTATCTGTAAAAGGACCTGAAATAACCACTCTTCTAAACCAGGTGTCTTGAGTAAGGGCAGCAGGCGCATAGTCTTTGCCTCCACTGGCCCCAGTTGCCGTTACGAAGCCCGAAGTGGCGCCTTTGGTGCTGGCCTGCCACAAGTACAGGTAGCTGCCTTCGCCGCCTCCAGGTGTAGTGCCGCTCAGTGGAGCGGGCTTGTTGCCATAGCAAATTGTTTGGCTGGCCTGTACAGTGTTGGCTGTAACATTAGGAATTACAGAAATTTTAATTGCCGGCGAAATATCCTCACAGCCGCCTGATGTTACTATGCGACGGTACCAGGTGGTTTGGGTAAGCGCCTGCGGAGCATAATGTATATCGGTACGAGAACCAATAACCGGGCTAAAGCCACTATCTGGACCAGTTGTACTGCTTTCCCAGGCATAGGTGTACTTGCCGCTGCCTCCGGTAGGCTGTGAGCCAGTAAGTGGCGAAGGTTTCTGGCCCGCATAGATATTCTGGGAAAAAGCGATGGTGTTTCGTGCAATCACAGGAGATACTGTGATTTGCACTGGCTCCGACATGCGCGTACACGCTCCGGAAATAACTACTCTCCGGTACCAGGTGCTGGTTGTGAGCGCTGCAGGAGCATAATCTTTACCTGTTGCGCCCGGCACATCTGCATAAGGGCCATTTTTGCTGTCAGTAGAGAATTGCCACTGATAAGCAAAGTTACCAACGCTACCCTTCGGAACAGACCCTGATAAGGCAACTGGCACTGTGCCGAAGCATATTACCTGGTCCTCTGTGATGGTATTTTCTGTGATGATCTCGTTTACCACCACCTTAACGGCCGCCGACACATCATTGCATTGGCTTGAGGCAGCTTTGCGGCGGAACCAGGTTGTTTTCTCTAGCTTTGGCGCTTGATAGTTTAAAGTGGTATTGTTTCCTGCAGCCGCTGCAAAGGTCTGGCCGTCGGTACTGCTCTCCCACAAGTAAGTAAATGTGTTGTCGCCACCAGTTGGTTTAACCGCGGTAAATACACCAGGTGCCTCTCCTGCACAAATAGTTTGCTCTGGTGTGCTGATGGTGTTGCCCGCGATTGCTGGCTGAACAGTTATTTTAACCGCCGTACTTACGTTTAACGCACAAGGGCCAGAGGTAACCACTCTTCTATAAAAGGTAGTCTCTGTTATTGGTTCTTCTGTTGCATAGGTTGCCTTTGTGTTGTCTCCTGCGGCAGGTCGGTAGCTGCCTTCTATGCCGGTGGCGCTGCTTTCCCAAAGGAAAGTATATTCCCCATTGCCACCAACCGGGGTGGTTGCACTTAAAGGTCTGAATTCGTCTCCCATGCAAATGGTCTGCGACTGGCTTACAATGTTATTGGTTAGGGCTGGCAGCACTTTTACAGCTTCGCTTACACTTGCATTACAAGGTCCGGCCGTTACCACTCTTCTGTACCACAATATCTGGTTGTAAAAAGAGGGAGTATAGTTTGCACTGTGGTTCTGGCCAGGGGCGATGGTAAAGTTTTCGCCGTCGGTACTCACCTGCCACGTATAGGTGTGTTCGCCATTGCCTCCAGCCGGTTTGCTTCCTGCCAGCGTAATAGTAGATGCATTTACAGCACACACTACTGGCTCGCCGGCAATACTATTCAGGGTAATGGGTTTATCTACTGTTATTTTGATGATTTGCTCACTGATGCTCTCCTGGCAAGTACCGGATAATACTTTACGACGGAACCAGGTAGTTTGAGTAAGGGTGCCAGGGCTGTAATTTTGCTTATTGTTTTCCGGGCCTGCTGCTGGCTCAAATCCATCTACTGTGCCAATAATGCTGCTTTCCCAAAGGTATCTGTATTCTCCTGAGCCTCCTGTCGGTTTTTCTCCTATCAACTCTGGTACTGTACTGCCTTCGCAAAGACTGTTATTGCCTCTGATGATGTTGTTGGCGATAACCGGCGTAACCGTTATAAGCACTGGTGCAGATACATCGGTACAGGTGGCAGACCTCACGATCCGACGGAAGTAGGTGCTGCGAGTAAGGGCTCCGGGGGCATAATCTGCAGCAATTGCTCCAGTTACTTCGGTATATCCTGTGGTTTCTGCCAGGCTGCTTTCCCAGCGGAAGGTATAAGTGCCATTTCCGCCTACAGGCTCGCTTCCTGACAGGGCAATTGGTGTCTGGCCAGCGCAAATGGTTTGATGATCCGTAATGCTGTTTTGGTCCAGCACCGGCAATACGTGAACCTGAACCTGAGTTTGAGGGCCAGCACATCCTGCAATAACTCCTTCCACTACAAAAGTAGTGTTGGCATTAACGGTAGGTGTAAAGACTCTGCCGGTGTGCAACAGGGTGCCTTGCTGGTTATACCACTTATAAGACTCCGCTGTACCAACTGCCGTAAGCGTGGCAGTGCCTGGTCCGCATAAAGTAACGGCATCTACCACCGGGGCAGGAGTTTCAGGCCGAACTACTACAGTTACTTCTCTGCGGGCGCTGGTGCAGCCATTGTCCGAGAGCGTCTCTACTAAGAATTTGGTGTCTTTTGTTAAATTGCCTGTAGTAAAGGATGTACCGCTGGCAAGCTGTTGGCCAGCCTGGTCATACCAGATAATGGTTCCTTGCGGGTTTTCGGCACTAAGCGTGGTGGATGTGCCATAGCAGATGGTCGCACCTACAACAGCAGGTACAGCAGGCAAAGGCTTCACTGTAATGGTTGCCTGATCTGTTGTAAAACAGGTGCCTGTGTAGTAGGTATAGGTAAGGGTGTAACTTCCGATTTTAGAAGGTGTAAAGGTACCGTCTTTACTTACAAGCTCAGAACCACTCCACAAGCCGCCGGCCGGAGTTGCTTGCAGTGCAAAAGAGCCTGCATTAAGGCAAACTTCCCGATCATCACCGGCATTGGCAACAATTGCCTCTGTTACGGTCATGGTCATCTCATCAAAATTAGTGCAGCCTGCAGCGTTGGTGTAAGTGTACCGGATCACGAAATCACCCTTGCCAGCGGGTATAAAGTGACCCTCTGATACGTTGGGTCCTGTCCAGGTTCCGCCTGCCGGTTTACCTTCCAGTTTAATTGGCTCCGGGTTATCACATACTGTTTTGTTAGCGCCTGCCTCTACGGTTGGAAGTGGCTTCACAATAACTTTAACAGTGGCTGTGTTACTGCAGCCGGTGGTTTCATCGATGCCTGTAACGGTGTAGGTGGTCGTTTCGGCAGGAGTCGCCAAAACCTCTGCGCCGGTAGTTGCACTTAAGCCTGTAGCAGGTGACCAAGTGTAGGTTGTACCCCCCGAGGCAGTAAGCGTGGCAACAGCCTGGCCTAAGCAAATTTCGGTTGTGGAGCTGCTGACCGATATAGTAGGTAAGGGTTTTACTACTATGGTTATAGAAGCTGTACTGGTACAACCTGTAGCCGTGTTTGTTCCGGTAACAGTATAGGTAGTGGTTTGTGTAGGCTTAACAGTAACTTGGTTTCCAGTAGTCGCACTAAGTCCTGCTGCAGTTTGCCATTTATAAGAGTTAGCCCCTGAAACGGTAAGAGTTGTTTCTTCACCAATACAGATTTCAGGTTTGCCTGGTGCAATCTTAACATTGGGCAAAGGATTTATGGTGATGCGCTGTTTTGCCGGAGCAGAGGTTTCGCCACATTCATTTATAGCATAGGCCCATGTTTCGTACACAACCTGAGCTTCTGCTGCTGAAAAACTGATGCTCGGGTACTGAGTGTTTCCGCTATTATTCTCAAAGCTGGCTTCCCCTGTCCCTGTTATTACTTTAACCTCCCACTTATAACCGGAGATGGTGCCAAAGTTAGCCTTATAAGAAGGAGTATGTTTAGCATTGTCTGGTGAAAAACTGATGCTGGTGGTGCCACAATAGGGAGCCGGTGCCTTTGGTAAAGCCACTAGAGGTTTGCCAGCCACGGTAACAGGAATTGTTTTAATGCTGTTGGGCGAGCAGCCATTGCTAACCGTTAAAGTAATGTTATACTCACCCGGATTAGTAATGGAAATGCGGGGCTCCTTAGAGTTAGCCTTAGTACCACCTGTAAAGGTCCAACCGGTCGCGGCTGTTCCATCAGCTTTTGTTACCAACCAGGTATGTACTATGTTTTCACCCTCAGAGGCATCTGTAACAGTAAAGGTGCCAGGTGAGCAGCCATTTTCAGGTAGCTGAGAAATCGAAAAATTGGCAGTAGGAGGGGAGGTTATGGTTATGGTCTCTTCTTTGGTGCTGCCTGAACAAGTTGAATTGGCATCCTCAGGGCTTACAGCAAGTTTTACTACGTAAGAACCGGGTTCTGTAAAGACTACCACTGGCTTTTTGGCGTTAACGTTGCCACTTTGAATAAACCAACCAGTAGCAGGCTCAATACTCCATTGAGTTCTATGAGTCGATAAGTTTCTGGATGCATCGTAGCCGCTGTTCGATGCGTCGTTTAAGGTAATAGGTTGATTCACGCATCCTATTTTAGAGGCGAGCCCAATGTCGGCGATGGGTCCTTTCGAAATCCTGATGCCGCTCCAGGTAGACTTGGAGGTAAGGCAAGGGTTGGTGGCAAGGGCAGTTAAGGTAAAGCCACCTGGTTTATCGTGAGACGATTCACTGAAAGTGTGCTCGATGTAAGGTTGTGCCAGCAACTCGGCATGCGTACGTGAAATGGTAGGAGAACCATCATCAAAATTAAATGTGTAGGTCGTAAAGGGAGAATTTCGCTCAAAGCTGTTGATATCGAACCTGTAGGTAGCCGGAGAGCAGTCAGTGCTATTGCCAGCGTTAGAAAGGCCAATACCTGGATTACTACCCACAAAAACCAGTTCGGATTTTTTCTGTGTACAGCCATCTTCGCTGGTTACGGTTAGCACAAGGTCGTAAGAGCCAGCTGCACGATACACGTGACTAGTCGTATTGAAATCCTTCCCAAACGTATTGCTAGTACCATCACCCCATGCAATATGGTAGCTGGCATTGGTTGCTTTAGTAGACGAAGTGTTTTCCACTACCATATTAAAGGTGGCAGTGCTTATGTTAGACGTACAGTAAGTGAACTTATAATAGGGGTTTGTGATGCTGGCGTCAGGTAATTTATCACAATTTTGCTGCGCCAATACATCCTGGTTGCTCATTAGAACCAGTAGTGCCAGAATGCATGAAAGCATACCAGCTTTCTTTTTGAGTGCCATAGCGAAGTGCTGAAAAACTAGAGGGTGATTTCTTAGCTGTGTGTAGAGAAAGCAGAAAGACACAGGAGTGTACTTACGGCTTTCTGATAAGCAGTTAGGTTTTGCTATTGGTTAAGTTCTGGTAAAGTGAAAGTATATAATATAGAGGTTGCAGCAGAGAGCTCATGATGAAACCTTATGTTTAGAAGAGATATACCTGCTTGGGCAGGGAATAGTAATCGTATTTTCATATTTTGGCTAAAAGTTAATTGGATTCCAACGTTAATAAGTCCATAGTGGCCATTTTATATGGCGTCTTTACTAAAAGATGATTTATTATATCAAATTTCCCTATATCAGTTTATTAAGATATGGACAAATTGATAAAAGAATAAGTCAGAAGATTAGTTCAATGTTGGCACGAATAATTTCATTTTGCTAATTTTTGTATTTGAATAATCCAATAAATTGCTTGCTTTGAATTTGCTCTTAATAGCTAATGACCTTAATGTTAGTTATTAAAGAGTTTCCAGCATGTGTAGCTTCAAGCAATTTACACTTAAGAGACTAATTAATGGTAGTTATATTAGAAAAGTTAAAAAATAACAACTGTTTAATAATAATGCATGATACTAATTCTGCTGATGTACCTGGTGGTCTTTAATTTTCCCAGCTTGCAACAGCAGATTCAATTCTAATTCATTATTAGTATACATTAAGTTCAAGTAAAAAATGCGCAGGCTCTGCTAAGAATATATTTAAGTCTACATATAATAGAGCATCCTAATCTTTTAAATAATGAGCAAAAGCTTTTCTAATTCAACTAAAGCTAAAACTAGCACATTCTGATAACCATAGTCTACGGTGTTTTAGAGTAACCAATTTAGTTTAGACCAAGGTGATATAGTGCCGACTTCAAAAAACTTAAACAGAGTGAAGGTAGATGTGGATTAATTTGTAATACCGCTAAACTACCTTATAACACTAGGAGAGAAGCAAAAATTTATTACAGCGGATGAATATGCGTTTCATTTTGGGAAAATCAAATTTGTTGCCAATTTTTTTGATATAAATTTCTTTAGTAGTTTTTAAAAATTAATAAAGAAATAAATTTTGTACTTTTTCCAAGACAGGATATTTGAGCTTTATCTAGAGATTAAAAAATATAGACCTGCTTATTAAATAAGATTCAGTTTGGGGGCAGGAAATAGATTTGAAAGATAGACTTTTTGATGTGTTTGTTTTTAAATATGCTATCATGAAAATTAGCTAAAAGACTGTGTTTTAAGTAATTCTATGATAAAATATAGCATTTTAACATATTTTAACTGTCCTTAAAATGTTATATAACGATATGACAGTTTTGTTAGTCGGTACTATTGGTGTTGGCAGCAGCAGCTGTTTTATATAATTTAAAAACTGTATTAAAATAATATACGGCTGGAATAAAATATATAAAATTTATTTTGGCTTATATATCCTCTCTAAATCCTAAAACTAAATAAAGTATAAAGCGTAAGAAACCATAAATCTCAGGAACATGCTCCTGAAGCATTTATTAACAGCTTTTGCCAAACAA
The DNA here is from genome assembly GCF_047525655.1 of Pontibacter sp. 13R65. Classification (NCBI taxonomy): domain Bacteria; kingdom Pseudomonadati; phylum Bacteroidota; class Cytophagia; order Cytophagales; family Hymenobacteraceae; genus Pontibacter; species Pontibacter sp. 13R65. Next base: position 364,183 of record NZ_JBLIQL010000002.1, on the reverse strand, counting down.
TATGGAAACTAAATATAACAGGATTAATATATTTAAATAACCTAATATTAGGCTTTTATTCGATTTTAGTCTGGAACTGCACGAGAAACTGATGATGATGAAGAACAGGATTTTAATTTCAAAAGAATACTAGGCCAGAGTTAAACATTTCAATATGATTAAATAAGTACAAAATATAGCCATGAATAAGTATCGACACTACTATAGCTTCAATAGAATTTTATTATTAGCCATAGACATCACACTGATTGCCTTCGCTTTTAAAATTTCTAACCTCTTTCGTTACGGTGATCTAGAACTGACACGTCAGTATAGTATCTTCTTTGTTTTGTTCGCGCTTGTTTGGTGGATTGTTTCCGGGTTCTCCAACTTCGTATTCAGAATAGATGCCTGGTTGCCAATAGGAAAGAAATATGCTAATCTTGTAAATGCCTTTATCCTACATGCTATCATTCTGGCAGCTTGTATTGTAGTTTTTAATCTGGAAGAACTTTCAAGGCTTTTACTTCTTTACACCTATCTATTAACGGCATCGTTGATTGGTGCCAATAGATTTGTCTTACAGCTTGTAAGCAAATATTTCACTAAATCAGATATGGCTTACTCCCGCTTTGTTATTCTTGGAACTGGTCCGGCTGCAGTATCGCTTTACCAGACTTTCAGCAACGACAATCCAGGAACTAAATTCATGGGTTTCTTCGACGATGCTCCTGATAAGAAAAATCCTTATCCTAATATGGTGAAGGGTGGCAATGCTGACGTGAAAGAATTCTGTCTTCAGAATGGTATTGACGAGATCTACTATGCACAGCCTCTGAACAACAAAGAAGAAATTGATGAGCTGTCGGAATTCGCCGATAACAACTTCATGTACTTCCGTATGGTTCCTGACTTTAGCGCCATTGTACAGCGTGATGTGAACATGTATTTTTACCAGAACATCCCAATGATCAGCATAAGAAGAGAGCCGCTTGAGCTTGTGGCGAACCGCGTCATGAAACGTGCTTTCGATATTGCTTTCTCCTTGTTTGTCATACTGTTTATTTTTCCGATTCTGCTACCGATTATAGCTATTGCCATTAAACTGGATTCTAAAGGACCGATCTTCTTTAAGCAACTACGGCCAGGTAAGAAAAACAGACTCTTTGTGTGCTACAAGTTCCGCACCATGAAGGTAAACAACCAGACAGAGCTTCAGGCAACGCAGCATGACCCTCGTGTAACCAGGGTAGGACGTTTCCTTCGTAAATCTAACCTGGATGAAATTCCACAGTTCTTTAATGTATTGCTAGGTGATATGTCGGTAGTAGGTCCACGTCCGAACCTGGTGTCTCAGCTAGACCATTACTCTAAAGTAATCAACAAATACCATATGCGCCATTTCGTAACACCAGGAATTACAGGTTATGCTCAAGTAAGTGGTTTCCGTGGAGAAACAAAAGAGCTCAAGCTGATGGAGAAACGAGTGGAGTATGATGTAAAATACATGGAGAACTGGAGCTTCATGATGGACATGAAAATTATCTTCCTCACAGTTTGGAACATGATCAAAGGAGAGAAAAATGCATACTAAGTTACAAGATTCGCCTGCTGTTAGTCTGAAAGGCCCAATCGGCGAAAAACGCAAACTTCTTACCTCCTATATCTCAACTGGTAGCTTCGACACCTTTGTAGACCAGATCTTTTGGCTCACAGAGCATAAAAAGTCTTCTTATGTATGTTTTGCCAATGTGCACATGCTGGTAGAAGCCTACAAAGATCAAGCTTTTAACGAGGTTTTGAATAAGGCCGATGTTGCCACTCCAGATGGAGGTCCTGTTTCAAAAATTATGAAGCTGTTTTATGGGCAGGAGCAGGACCGGGTGGCTGGCATGGATTTATTACCGCGTTTGCTTCGGGAGGCTGCTGCCAAAGGCAAGTCAGTTTATTTCTATGGCTCTACCGATGAGGTGCTTAATACGGTGGTTACGAAAGCGAAGCAGGAAATGCCTGATCTGAAAATTGCTGGTTTTTATTCGCCGCCGTTCCGAAAGCTAACAGAAGAAGAGGATGCTTCTATAACTGATATGATTAATGACGCTAAACCTGACCTTGTTTTTGTGGCGCTTGGATGCCCGAAGCAGGAACGGTGGATGGCGGATCACAAAGACAGAGTGAATGCCTGTATGTTAGGCGTAGGGCAGGCCTTTCTGACCTTTGCAGGCTTGGAAAAGAGGCTGCCAAAATGGGCCAGAGATCTGTCTTTGGAATGGACTTACCGCTTGTATCTGGAGCCAAAACGACTTTGGAAAAGGTATTTAGTTACCAACAGCATGTTTGTTCTATTGACTTTAAAAATGCTCGTTACGCGCAACTACAAAGAAAATAATGTGCGATCCGCTTGATGTTCTTTTAATTTAAGAATTTTTGAAGTACATATTATCTCTCAAAATAACATTCTACTGCTTGGTTTAAGTATCTAAGCTAAATATACAAAGGCCTCAAAAGCACCTGAAAAATGCTTCTGAGGCCTTTTTGATTATACTATACTGTAATGGTTGTATGTAAAAAAGCGGTTTGTTAACTGCTGTTAAAACATAAGATGAAGAACCAGATTAAAAGAAAATTAAAAATATCTTGAAAATCTGGAAAACACTATATCAAAATTCAACAATTGACGTAAGGTAGATCAAAGCAGCACCTGAAGGTGAGCAATAACAAGATATATACATATTTAAACAGTAGAAACAACTCTTTACATTTATGAAAGCAGTAATACTCGCAGGAGGCTTCGGTACCAGAATCAGTGAAGAAAGTGGAATACGCCCTAAACCTATGGTTGAAATTGGAGGTAAGCCTATTCTTTGGCATATCATGAAAATTTACTCTTCACATGGTATAAACGAATTTATTATTTGCTGTGGTTATAAAGGCCACATGATCAAAGAATATTTTTCAAATTATTTCCTATACAACTCTGATGTGACTTTTGATATGCAAAAGAACAGCATGGAAGTGCATCAGAACAATACTGAGTCGTGGAAGGTAACCCTGGTAGATACTGGTGAGGGAACTTTAACTGGTGGCCGTTTGAAGCGTGTGAAAAACTACCTTGGTGATGAGACGTTTTGCATGACATATGGAGACGGTGTAAGCGATGTAGATATTTCTGCTGCCGTTGCCTATCATAAAGAACAAGGTACACTGGCCACACTTACTGCTGTACAACAGCCAGGCCGATTTGGTGCTTTTACCTTGGCTACTGAAGATACCAAGGTAAATCATTTCAAAGAAAAGCCATCCGGAGGCGAAATGCCCTGGATTAACGGTGGATTCTTTGTACTGGAGCCGGCTGTACTAGATTATATAGAAGGTGATTCTACTACCTGGGAACGTGAGCCAATGGAAAAACTGGCGGAAGAAGGAGAACTTTCTGCTTTCAGACATACTGGTTTTTGGCAGCCAATGGACACTCTACGCGATAAACATCTGCTCGAAGAACTTTGGCAAAGTGGCAAAGCTCCTTGGCATATCTGGAGCAAAGCCTATTCAGGAGCTATTGTGTAATTAGCATTGCTTCAGGTTTCTACCTTTATAATATATTTGTTTATGAGAATTCTTATTACTGGTAATCTTGGATACCTGGGCACTGGCGTAGTAATGCAATTGCGGACAGCTTTTCCAGAGGCAACCTTAATAGGCTATGACATGGCTTATTTTGCATCCAGTGCCAGTAATTCAAGTGTTTTACCGGAGAAGAGTCTCGATGAGCAGGTTTATGGTGATGTTCGTAACATGCCTGCCGAAGTGCTCGATGGGGTAGACGCCGTAGTGCATCTGGCGGCCCTTCCCGAAGATCTGCTGGGGCAGAAATACGATAGCATAACAAAAGATGTGAATTACACGGCCACTATCCGCATGGCAGAACTAGCAAAGGCAGTAGGAGTAGAGGCCTTTGTTTTTGCTTCTACCTGTAGCATGTACGGAGCGGCTGAAGAAAGCGATGTGTCCGAATTTTCGGATTTAAATCCAATCTCCAATCATGCAGCTGCCAAGTTGCAGGCGGAGTTGGATCTGGAGCCACTTGCCGGCGATGGGTTTAGTATCACCTGCTTGCGCTTTCCTACTGCCTGCGGCATGAGCGACAAACCTCGTTTGGGCCTGCTGCTAAACGATATGGTGGCTGAAGCCATTACAACAGGCAGTGTACGTGTGTCTGCCACCAATAATTACTGGCAACCACTGCTCCACGTGCAGGATATGGCGAGAGCCATTGAATGGGCTGTAACAAGAGATATAGCTCACGGAGGAGAATACCTGATAATCAATGCCGGAAGTAACTCCTGGAACTTCAGAACCCACGACCTGGGGCAAGCTGTTGCAGAGGCTATTCCGGGTACAATGCTCCATTTTACCGACGACGAGGTAGCAGATAATCGCTCATATAAAGTCAATTTCGATTTGTTTAAAGCCTTGGCGCCAAACCATCAGCCATTATACACCTTAACAGAGGCGATTGCAGAAATGCGCAACGGGTTGTCAGCGAAAATGCTTAACAGCGACAACGCAGGAGAATTACAGCTTAACCGCCTCTTAGCACTAAATAAACTGGAAGAGCAAGGCCTGTTGGATCATCAGCTTCGGTGGGCTCATCAGAGAATAGTTTCTGACAGAGAACTTGCCTTGGAATTATTAGATTAACCCTATCTATGATATTTACTGAAACAAAATTAAAAGGCGCTTATATTGTTGATATTAAACGCATTGAAGATGATCGCGGATTTTTTGGAAGAGCCTGGTGTAAGCAGGAATTTGAAGAAGTAGGCTTATCTACCAATGTAGTTCAAACCAATTTGTCTTCTAATAAAAAGAAAGGCACCCTTCGCGGGCTACATTTTCAGGTTACACCGCATGCTGAGTCTAAGTTGGTGCGCTGCACCAGGGGAGCTCTTTATGATGTTATTATTGACCTGCGCGAGCAGTCTCCAACCTACAGGCAATGGATAGGTGTAGAGCTCACAGCCGATAGCTTCAGGATGCTGTACGTGCCTGAAAATTTCGGACATGGCTTTATTACTCTAGAAGATAACACCGATATCATGTACCAGGTTACGGAGTATTATGCTCCCGCCGCAGAACGGGGCATCAGGTATAATGATCCTGCTTTTAACATAGAATGGCCGATGGAGCCATTGGTGATTTCTGATAAAGATCTTGCGCACGCCGATTTTTCAGATGAGGTAGCCAGGCCATTGCCATCCATCTCTTAGAATTACCAGTAAATAATCAATCCTCTCAGGCATTTTCGTTCAATTGCCTGTGGTCAAAGCCATGCCCTAAGGCGAAAGGAAAAATAAAACCCCCGGAAGGGCAATTTTATTAGAATAATTTTTAGGTGTAGGTGATGCTCTGTTGCAATACCACCAAAAAATAGCCTAACTATTTAGGTCCTGATTACTTCAATCCTCTTGTAATTTTATTTTTCACTTTATCATTGACGATGCCGGACACATAGTTTAAGAAACTTTTACTATATTAATTCAATCCAACATATGAAATGTCGATTCTGCAAACAACCGCTTCACAACAAGTTTGTGGACCTGGTCAACTGCCCTCCTTCAAACTCTTTTTTGAGTGCTTCGCAGTTAAACGAGCCAGAGACATATTTCCCGCTAACAATTTACGCCTGCGATAACTGTCATCTTGTTCAAGTAGATGAGTATAAAAAGGCTACTGACATATTTAACAATGAGTATGTGTACTTTTCTTCTTACTCGAAAAGTTGGGTAGAGCATGCCAGGCGTTATGCCAATGCCATGATCGAGCGTTTTGGTTATAACGAGAAATCATATGTAATAGAAATAGCGTCTAACGATGGGTACCTTTTGCAGCACTTTAAAGACAAAGGGGTACCAGTGTTGGGTATTGAGCCTACCCAGAATACTGCCAACGCTGCTATTTTGAAAGGTATTCCCACTATTTCTGAATATTTTGGGTCGGAGTTCGGCAGGAAACTGAGCCGCCGCAGGCAAAAAGCTAACCTCCTGATAGGAAATAACGTGCTGGCTCACGTGCCGGACATTGATGATTTTGTGGAGGGATTGAAATGTGCCTTACGCAGAGGCGGCGTCATTACGATGGAATTTCCGCACCTGCTCCGCCTGGTAGAAGATTGCCAGTTCGACACCATTTACCATGAGCACTTTTCTTACCTGTCTTTCACTACTGTGAAGAAGATTTTTGAGGCACACGCATTAGAAATGTTCGATGTGGAGGAGGTACCCACACATGGTGGATCACTGCGTATTTTCGCCAAACACAAGAAGGACAAAGACAAAGAGATTTCGCCACGGGTGCAGGCCCTGCTCGACAAAGAAGAAGAAGCCGGCATTAAAACCTCTGATTACTACCTGAACTTTCAGGAGCGGGTAGATAAAATTAAGTATGATGCGCTGGATTTCCTGATCGACAAAAAGCGCCAGGGGAAAAAAGTAATAGGCTATGGTGCCGCTGCCAAAGGCAATACTTTGCTGAATTATGCCGGTGTTAAAGGCAACGACTTGATTCAGTTTGTGGTAGATGCGGCTCCGTCTAAGCAAGGGAAATTTTTGCCAGGCAGCCGCATTCCGGTTTACAACGAAGCAAAAATTAGGGAGTACCAGCCAGATTACATTATTATAATGCCCTGGAACCTGAAAGATGAGATTATGGAACAGCTCGCTTATGTGGGGGAATGGGGTTGCCAGTTTGTAGTATTTGTTCCGGAAGTAATGGTTTACGATGCAGTATTTAGTACACTCTGATACAGAAACATTACCGGTAGCTACCGTTGGGCAGGAAATGCACCAGCTGGTAGCCCGGCTTTACCCGATTTGCAGAAGTATTACCGGCGAAGGCGTGCGGCAAACGCTCCGGATACTGCAGGAGTACATACCGTTAGAAATACACGAGGTGCCTAGCGGAACTCCTGTTTTTGATTGGGTTGTTCCAAAAGAATGGAATATCCGCGATGCCTACGTACGAAATGAGCAAGGTGAGAAAATTATTGATTTCAATGCCTGCAACCTGCATATACTCCATTACAGTCTACCGGTGCGGAAGCAGTTACCTCTGCAGGAGCTAAAAAAGCACCTGTTCAGTTTGCCGGACCAGCCCCAATTAATACCTTATAAAACCTCTTATTACAAGCCTGACTGGGGTTTCTGTTTGGCCGATGAACAGCTGCAGCAGCTGCCAGAAGGCCAGTATGAAGCGGTAATAGATGCCACACTTGAAGACGGATCTCTGACCTATGGCGAATTCTACCTGCCTGGCGAATCAGCCGAAGAAGTACTTATTTCCTGCCATGTATGCCATCCCTCGCTCTGCAACGATAACTTATCAGGTATAGCAGTGGCTACGTATTTAGCCACTGCCCTGGCTACAAAAAAGAACCGCTACTCTTACCGGTTCCTTTTTATTCCGGTTACCATCGGCTCCATTACCTGGCTTAGCCGAAACGAAGACAAACTGGCCAACATCAAGCATGGCCTGGTACTAACCTTGCTGGGCGATGAGGCTGGCTTTACTTATAAACGCAGCCGTGAAGGCAAATTTGAAATAGATGAGGTGGTGGAGCATGTCTTGCAGGCACGGCAGAAACAACACCAACTAATCGATTTTTTCCCGTATGGCTACGATGAGCGCCAGTATTGTTCTCCAGCCTTTAATTTGCCGGTTGGCTGCCTTATGCGGTCACGGCATGGTGAGTTCCCGGAATATCATACCTCCGCCGATAACCTGGATTTTGTAAAAGCCGATTGTCTGGAAGAGTCGTTAGATGTGGTAAAGGAGGTGACTACAGTGCTGGAACAGAACAGGCGGTACCTGAACACAAACCCCAAATGCGAGCCTCAGCTCGGGAAAAGAGGCCTGTACGATTCCATTGCTGGCAGCGGGAGTAACTGGAAATCGTGGGAAATGGCGATGCTATGGCTTCTGAATCTTTCTGATGGCCGGTTTACACTGCTGGATATTTCCAAAAGGGCAGGCATTCCGTTTCATACCATCAGCGAAGTTGCAAGTGTGTTGGAGCAGCATCAACTACTGGAACCTTTTACATTAACTTCTTAAAACGAATTATTCTAATAAAAATGCCCTTCCAGACCCATTTCTGGCTTTCTTACCTCCATGCTTCAGGTTAAACTCTAGGTTATGTGAAGGCTCATTGATCTCCGGAAGGCTATTTTTATTAGAATAATTTCATGTCTTCACACCAGTTGAGTATTTCCGCCACATCAGATAATGCTCCAGTTTTTACCTATTCCACATGAAGCATACATGAAGATTACAGGATTAATTCCGGCTGCCGGTTTAGGAACAAGATTATCGCCGCTACCTTGTAGCAAAGAGCTTGTTCCTATAGGTTTTGGTCCTCACCCGGAGCATGGGGAGCAGCACCCGAAGGTGGTATCGCAGTATTTGCTGGACCACATGCAGCAGGCTGGCGCAAAAAAGGTGTTCTTTATCCTGCGCAAAGGCAAATGGGACATTCCGAACTACTTTGGCGATGGCAGTCAGTATGGACTCAACCTGGCTTACCTGATGATGCAAAATCCAAACGGCACGCCGTTTTCCCTTAACCAGGCATACGAGTTTGTGCAGGATTCGGTGGTCCTGTTCGGGTTTCCGGATATTCTGGTTTCCGGAGAGACCCTGTACACGTCTCTGCTGCACAAACTGGACCAAACGCAGGCCGATGTGGTGCTAGGGCTGTTTCAAGTAAAAAGGCCTCACACCTGGGATATGGTAGAGACAAGCCCAGATGGGGAGGTGCAGCAACTGGTCATTAAGTCAGCTGCCACTACTTTGCCATATGGCTGGGCTATTGCCTGTTGGCGACCTGCTTTCACTCATTTTATGCAGAACCACCTGCAGATGTTGCAGCAGCAAATGCTGGAAACCGGCACCGAAGGAGAAGTGAGTGTGGGCGCTGTCATTCAGGCCGCCATAGACAACGGCCTAAAAGTTCAATCCGTATGCTTCCCTGACAGTTTTTGCCTGGACACCGGCACGCCCGAAGATTTGCGGGAAGCCATTAAACTTCTTACTTAACTTACTTATTAATGCGCATTTTAATTATACACAATCACTACAAACAAGTTGGAGGCGAAGACACCGTGTTTTTTGCGGAAGCAGCGCTTCTGGAGAAACATGGACATGAGGTAGAGAAGTTTGCTTTCTCAAACAATAATGTTGTGAGTGCCTTAGATAAAGTGCAGGCAGCGTTGGGCGTGGTGTATAACCCCAAAAGCGCCAGGCTTATCCGGGACAAAATGCAGGAGTTTAAGCCAGATGTGGTGCATGTGCATAATTTCTTCCCGTTAGTTTCGCCAGCCGTTTTTAGTGTTTGTCAGCAGCTGGGCGTGCCTGTGGTCATGACGCTCCACAATTACCGGTTGGTTTGCCCCAGCGCTTTGCTTTTTTATAAGGGGAAGGTGCAAACTGAAAATATTAACCAGGTTTTCCCAGTAAAGGCCATCTTGAATAAGGTGTATCGCGAGTCAGCCTTTCAGACAGCTTCTGTTGTGCTGGCAACTGGCGTACATAAACTGCTCGGTACATGGCGAAATAAAATAGATCGGTTTATTGTGCTCACACCGGGTGCTGCCGCACTTTTTCAAAATTCATCTTTGCGCCCTAAGCCGGGGCAACTGGTTGTGAAGCCGAACTTTACCGAAGATCTAGGAACAGGAGCTAGTCAACGCAACAATTATTTTTTATTTGTAGGCAGACTGACACCTGAAAAAGGCGTGGAAACTTTATTGAAAGCACACCAACTAAAGCCTTTCCCTCTTAAGATTATTGGTGATGGGCCTCTGGCAGACAAGGTAGCGGCTTACGCAGCCAAACATGCGGAGGTTGAGTATCTGGGGTTTCAGAAAAGAGACAGGGTTGTGCAGGAGCTAAAACAGGCGAAAGCGCTTATCTTTCCTTCGGAGTGGCACGAAACGTTTGGTATGACTATAGTAGAGGCTTTTTCTACGGCTACACCGGCTATTGCAGCCGAAATAGGAGGGGCCGCTCACCTGGTGCAGGAGCGATACAATGGTCTGCTTTATGCACCAGGCCAGGCAGCCATGCTGGCCGAAAAAGTACAACAACTACAGCAGGACGAAGCTCTAGCCAACACTTTGGCAATAGGGGCAAGAGCCAGTTATGAGCAGCATTACACGCCGCAGGCTAATTACGATCTTCTAATCAATATATACCAAGAAGTGATATCCGCTAAAAAAGCAAAAGCCCATCTGTAACAGACGGGCTTTTGCTTTTTTAGCGGATATCACATTTATAAGGAGTGATGCTCCGGTACTGCTGTCCGGTCGTCTATCTTAGTATTAGTTTTTTCTGCTTCTATGCGTGCGACAGCAGCAAGTACTTTATCTATTTCAACTGTCATGTGCTCTCTTTGGCCATCGTCTGCATTTTTGATTTTGCTGTTTCCTTTGCAGATCACATAATCATAATCGAGCCCGATTTTAGGGGCAATGTCGTAAAATGGCTCCAAAATAAATCCTTCGCAGAAAATCTCGATAAGCTTTGTGCCAGGTCTGCAGAAGAGCATGTTAATTAAACCTGCTCCTGAGGCACCAATTACAATTTCTGCTTTTGAGAACATCTGTATCTTTTCCAGAATGCTGTATTTGCTGGAGATGATATTTACAAAACCGTATGGCTCCAGGGCCTTGAGAAGTTCCTGCTCGTTAAGCACATTGCGTATGGCGGAGTCTGAGCGGCTGATGTAAAGGCGAAGCGGCTTCTCGTTAGCTGCGGTATTATCTTCTGCAAAAGGAAAGAAATGTTCCTGGTTAAATTTCCATAGCCACTCCGGCACAATAGTATTGCTGCCACGCGGTGCAGTGGAGGCAACCACCCGATCGGCTATAACATGCGGGTGCTCATCGCCGGCAATCAATTTTTCTTTCGGAATACCCAGCATCTCCAGGGTTTCGGTCTGATAGCTGTAGCGTAGGCTGGGTACTAAAAACCAGTCTATGCTGTTATACAAGCCGGCCTTCTGGAGCAGGTGCAGCCTGGGCAGCACATCTACAAACCAGTGCGATATGTTGTTGATGCCAGCACCTCCCGTGAGCAGAGTAAACAAAGTGCCCTCCACTTTTAGAGGCGCAGTAAAATATAACTGATTAAAAATGTTGTTCTGGCTGGCGGGGGTAACCTTCCCATTGGTAAGGCTAAGCGATACGTTTTCTATTACCCGGTTCTGCTGCGACACAATAGCAACACTGTTCTGGTTGTCTGTGTAGATACGCCCATTAGGCACTTCCACCACCATATAATCTGTCTCTACACTTTTTACGGGCTTCCAATAATCAGAGCAAGCAGCATATAAGTCGTCGGTTACGCGCAGGTAAGACTTTAAATGGCGGTAAATAGGGTGAACTGTAAGTTCTTCAGGGTCAACTTGAGAAACATCATCCAAGGAAAAAGAGCAGACCCCCTTTGGTTTATATTGGGTATTATAAGGAATATATCGGCCTAAAACCTTCTTTATTCTTTTGAGTCCTTTCTTATAAAGAGTAGTTAATTTCATATAAATGGAAAATTGAATATATGCAATGTATACGTTTTAAATTTAAATTTAGTACTAAAATTATTCTATAAATTTTACCAAATGATTATCTTTTTTCTGAAGGCTATCAGTATCTGGGTTCTTTATTTTATTAGCCACTATGCCGGCAGCTTTTTCTACAGCAATTTCGTTCCAATGGGCATCATCTGCAGGATATAGTGGGATATTCTGTTCATGGTAAAGTTGTTCAAAAGGATTTTGCAGGTCCACTACCTCTACCTTGCGGCGGGTAAGCTCAGCCATTAGTCTGGGTAAAAAGTCTGGTTTCTTACCTGAAGGCAATAGGTTGTAATAAATATTTTCTTTGTTCGGAATAGGCATGAACATGAAGCGAATGCCTTTTTCATCCAGCACCTGCTTGTAAGAGGCTATAACGTCTGCCATCCTGGTTATTTCTTCATCAGAAAAAGTGCGATTGGCATATTCACCCTCCAAAAAGAATTCATTATCGTGCTGGATGTATTTTTTTACTCCGTAATGCCGCTCCATATCAGCAAGTGTTCTACGGTACAAACTTAATTTGGATAGTCGGTCGGCTGTGATAAAAAGGGAAGTGAGTAGGGAAGAAGAATTGATAAGGTCACCGCTGAAGTTTCTGAGTTTGGAGTTTAGGCCATTGGCTCCGATAGCTGGCAAATCGGGAATTCTGCGTTCAATGCTGGAGACGATTACCATTTCGGGTGGATTCTGGATGAACCGCTCCGTTGCCAGAAACCTGTTCATGGTTGCTGGGGCAAAAGAATATACTTCTTTTTGCAGGCAGCGCTCCAGCACATCGGCCAGAGTTTCTTCCTGTGTCAGCTTTACGCCGGTTATGTTAGAGTCGCCAATCAACAGAATATCGCATTTGGTGTCTTTGTTTCGGTAGCCGTAGGCATCGGTATACCACTCTACCAGACGTTTTTCTGCATAGGGTGTGCGTGGCGCCAATTCACCTTCTTCTGCCATTTTAACGTGCATGTTCGGGTAAAACGGCCCCGACATAACCTGCATAGAGTTTACAGAAATAGTTTCCCATACCCTAAAGGTGAAGGTGTTCATAGGTAGCACAGAGGCTTCTATGAGCAGGTACGTCACAAATGGTAGCGTCAGCAAGGTTAACTTCAGCAACAGTCTCTTCACGTCAGAATTTTGCATCACCTTCAAATTACTTTTTAACCGTACTTAAAACTGAAAATATATAAATTCCTGGTTACCAAATTGCCCGAACAGCAGGATGGCCAGTATGGCAGCGTAATACACACTCCAGCGTACCCATACAGGCCGTTGCAGAATAAGCTGTGATACACTGCCGTTTCGCTGAATCAGGTGCACCGTTTCCATGATCATGATAGAGACTACCGAAACAGCAAACACCTTCAGGCCCTGGTCCAGGAACAGCACATGGCCGGCATTGGAAACTATGTCGGAAATGTTGCCGAAATCGGCAATACTGCTCCTAATAATATAAAAAGCATCGCTAATGTGGTTGGCTCTGAAGAAGATCCACGAAAAACAAACCAGCGCAAATACCGTGAGTACCTGTACCCACTTGTACAGAAGAGGGTAATTGGTTAGCCCTATCAGTTGAACCACTCTATTGCGTTGATCTTTGGTCAGGATGCCAACTATCTGGTAAATACCATGCAGTGCTCCCCAAATTACAAAAGTCCAGTTAGCGCCATGCCAGAGCCCGCTAACCATAAACACAATAAACAGGTTGTAGTACCAGCGCCACTTCACTACACGGTTGCCTCCCAACGGAATGTACAGGTAATCGCGGAACCAGGTAGAGAGAGAGATGTGCCAGCGGCTCCAGAACTCTGATATGGTTTTGGCAAAGTAAGGACTGCGGAAGTTTTCCATTAATTTAATTCCCATAACCTGTGCTGCGCCAATAGCAATATCGGAGTAGCCGGAGAAGTCGCAGTAAATCTGGAAAGCAAAAAAGATGGTGGCTATAACAAAGGAAACACCCTCAAACTCGCCAGGATTGTTATACACTTGGTTTACCATGAGTGCGAGGTTATCGGCAATCATTATTTTCTTAAAAAAGCCCCAGGCCATGCGACGTAAACCACCCACTATACGGTTATAATCGAACTGGTGGGAGGCTTTTAGCTGGTCGAGCAGGTTACCTGCCCGTTCTATTGGACCGGCTACTAGTTGCGGGAAAAATGTAACGAACAGGGCGAAAATACCAAGGTGCTTCTCAGGCTTTATTCTTCCGTTATACACGTCTATGCTATAGCTCATCGTCTGGAAAGTGTAGAACGAAATACCCATCGGCAGGAGCAGCTCAAAGGCAGGCATGGCATACGGCACATTCAGGCCTTCGGCTAATCCTCGGGCACTCTCATTAAAGAAGTTATAGTATTTAAACAGCAGTAAGATAGCCAGGTTAGAAAACAGGCTTAGATATAGAAAAGGCTTCCGCTTATGTTTTTCTTCATCTGAGTAGAGCCCCATTTTACGTGAGCAGAAGAAGTCTACAAACGTAGATATGACCAGGATGATGGCATAGGCTGCCTTCCAGGACATGTAAAAGTAGTAACTGGCCAGCAGTAAAATAATCCACCGTCTGTTTGGAGGTGTCAAAAAATACAGCGTCACTACTACCGGAAAGAAAATAAAAAATTCAGTAGAGTTAAAAAGCATTTGAAATCAAAGGGTTTTAGGTTAGCGTAAATCTCTCATGTAAACAACTGCTATGCTACCAGCGGTTGCCGGTAATTGCCTGAGAAACATACATAGGGCTTCAAGAAATCAGTATGCCCTATATTATATAAAAGTTTCAGCAAAAGGTTGGGCAAAGAGGCATATATTTTTCCTGATATTTAGTAAAAGTGCACCAGATGTTACAAGCAGGTTGTTTTGCCTAATTTTTTTCGGCGGTTCAGGTAGGAATAAAGGGATTTAGTCCGAAAAGTGCAGCAAAATTTTAAATATAGAAACTCTTTAATATAATATACGTTATAGGGTTGGCTGCAAAGCTTCATAACATCTTTTCAACCTGTATGAAATTATATTTTACTCCCCGGTACTTTTTGGTCCTCCTGTTGCTGTTGCTAAATTTTTCTGAAACTAATGCTGGTAATGAGCTAGCCTTAAAGGAGCTCTCGCCTGAGGCCGCGCCAATAGAAGTGAAGGTGCTAACATCGGTTGGAGGTGCTCTCACCATTAGATGGGAAGGAGACAATGCTGGCGTAGAAAAGTACTTCATTGAAACATCAACTTCTGCCACCGGTAAATTTGAATCGTTGGCCAGTATACCAGGGTCTCAAACATTTTACCGGCATACTGGTCTGGCAGCAGGACAAAAAATGTTCTACAGGATCAGGAGCTTCGATGGAGAGCATTATTCTGCCTACAGCCAGGTGGTAAGTGGCACAACAAGGCCAGCTGATTATGTCTATAAAATTATGCCTCTTGGCGATTCTAATACCGAAGGACATAGCACTACCACCGACAATAAACCGGTGCCAGTGGAACACAGAGCGGCCTATCGAAGTAACCTTTATAACATGCTTACTAAGGCAGAAATTAAAGTTGACTATGTTGGAAGCAGAAAATCAGGAAAGGAGCTGGTTGAAGACGATGATCATGCCGGCTTCCCGGGGCTCCGCGATAATGATATAGCCAACATTCTGCGCGATGGCTCCTACTCAAATTACATGGATGGGAATAAACGAGTGATTGTTTCTGACAGGCCTTACCTCGAAGTTTATAACCCAGACATTATTCTGCTGCACATTGGTACAAACTCTGTAGATGGCAGAGAAAGTGGCATGAATGACTTAATTGATATCCTGGACCAGGTAGATGCCTATGAAGAGAAAAGCGGGAAAGAAGTTACCGTTATTCTTTCTAAAATAATTTTGCGGGTGGCTTGTTACACCGATAATGGAATGAATTTTTGTCCATATCCAGACGAAAATCAGGCAACCATCAGCTATAACAACTACATGGGATCAATGGCTGCTAGACGCATAGCAGCTGGCGACAGATTGGTTTTGGTAGATATGGCCGATGCCAACATAGATTATAGGTATACTGCTAGTGGAGGAGATATGGCCGACCCTTTGCACCCCACGCAGGCGGGCTACGATAAAATGAGCAACGTATGGTTTAATGCTTTGGCTACGGAATTGGCATTTAATACTTTACCTGTAGAACTTGTTTCATTTAATGCAAAGTACAGTAGCAAAGGCGTCGAACTTACCTGGAAAACAGCTTCTGAAAAAGACAACAGCCACTTTGTTGTACAGCGCCTGCAGGAGGGAGAGCAGTTTGAAGATGTGGCAGAAGTTGCAGGCACTGGTAACAGCAGTATTTCCAAAGTGTATACTTACCTGGACGAAACGGCGCCTTCGGGCACACTGTATTACCGCTTAAAGCAAGTAGACTTCGATGGCAAATTTTCTATGTCTAAGGTAGTGGCTGTAGAGAACAAACAGGCAACAAAACAAGCCGATTTTGTTTTTCCGAACCCTGGCGAAGGCAGAAGCATTTCCTTGGAAGTGCACGGGTTCAGTAAAGAAGAACCTGTGAACCTGCTGCTAACTGATGGCACAGGCCGTAAACTTAATTCTACCACAGCAAAAGCAGACGGCACCGGCACATTGGCTACTCAACTAGATTTTGCGCAACAGCTTCCTCCTGGCTTGTACTTGTTAAACCTATCCAGTCAGTCAAAAAACAGGAGTCTGAAGGTTATCGTGAGATAAGATTTAGGTTGATGGTGTGCTGGATAAGGATTCACAATCTCAAATAAATAAACTTGAGCTAAGAGTCAGGGTGTGGAGTTTAAATTACTCAGTCCTTTACGGTCGCTAAATATTTCAGGAATAACAGGAAGGCAGGCTTCCTCCAGAGAGCTAAAAGCTGTTTTGTTCCTCTGGAAGGCCATTTTCATTTGAATAATTCGAGCGAGCGCTAAGTTTAGATTAGAAACTAAGGCAAAGTAATTTGCTCAAGAGGAACGCCTGGAACAGAACTGGTGCTTTTCCAAATTAGAATCACTAAATTAGAATTGGTGGCCGTAATTTGCTTTTAAATATTTTAAAGCTAAATGCCTTTTTAACAATCAATTGGGAAGGACACAAGTCCTTTAGCTATTATCTCTTTTTTGCCTCTGAAAGGCCGTTTTCATTAGCATAATTTGAGCCGGCTCTAGAATGCTAATTCAAACAACTCATGCTTCAGCTGTCTGTTCTACTAATTCCAAATAATAATCCATTTACTATTCCCTCTTTTAACTCCTTTTGGTTCAACCCTGGGAGCAACAAAGGTTAGCATTTTGATGTAAGAAAAATGATACTATATGCCTTGTTTTTTGCAATAAATATTAAATAAACTCAATATTAAAACTTCCCTATAAATACAGCGTAATAGGGGATAACAAAATGCGTTAGAAAAGGTTTTCGGGTTAATACCAGAACGGCCAGAAGTTTTACACAGCACAACCTTACACACTCTCTGTGTAGGTATTGGTTTCCCTGCATTGTACGAACCAGGAACTACAAAAGAACTTGGTTGTATTGAAATCACGACAATAGAATGACAAAAATAATTACCCGAACAGCTAAATTTGCAGTAGCGGACAACTTCTCAAATCAGGTTTTTTGCAAAATAACATTATGTGGAATCCTGAAAAGTTTTCTTACGCTGTTACTGGCCTTATTAACAGGCGGAGGCGTATTGGCAGCAGAAAAGCGTACGTTAGATTTGCTCGATAACAGTTCCTGTCCTCCCAACCTGGTGCATTACTTTGGGTTTGATGAACAGGCTTCCGGTACTTACCTCGATTATACTTCGAACACAAATGCTACCTGTACTTCCTGCACAACACCTGTACCAGGAAAGTTTAGTGGTGCACAACGTTTCAATGGCTCCAGCAGATTAGACTTTGATCAGACACAGCATTTTCAGTGGGGCCCTAACAGCAGCTTTACTATAGAGCTTTGGGTTAAGACTACAGCAAACTCTTCTACCAACCAGGTGCTAATTGGCCGCGACGCCAAAGATTCGCCGGCACATTGGTGGCTCGGGCTTACACCAGATGGGTATGCCACCTTTATTATCCGCGACAGAACCGGTAATACAGTTGGTTTAGGAGGAGACAATGAAGGCACAATTAAACGGAAAATCAACGACGGTAACTGGCATCACATTGTGGTGGTGCGCGATGGAAGAACCAGCACTCGCGAAAAACACACTACCAATAAATTGTATGTAGACGGCTATGCTATCTATAGCCTGGAACACCCCTTTGGAGGAGACTATTTAAGCGCAGCCCCCGTGAACATAGGTTACCTGAACCTGCAAACAGGCTTTCCTTACAACGGCGACATAGACGAACTGATGGTGTACAACAGGAACTTAACGGAAGCAGAAGTCCGCAACCGGTATAACCAAGGCGCTGGAACGTATTGCGGACCCCAAACTGTGGCTACCAGCATTGTATCGGAGCCAGTGATTTATGGTGTCATGGGCCAGAACTATTTTTATGATGTTAATGCTTCCGGTAGTCCCGCACCAACTTATAAACTTCTGGATGCGCCGCAGGGGATGCGCATCGACAGCAACACAGGATTGATAACATGGGTGCCAGGTGCAACTGGTAATTTTAAAGTAACGGTGCAGGCGGCAAATAGTGTGAATGCGGCAGAGCAGACCTTCACCATTTCGGTGAAAGAAGGTATTGGAGAAATCGCAGAGGTGGTGCACCATTGGATGCTCCACGAAATAGTAGGTACCCGCTACCGCGATTATTACACGCCTCATCATGCCATCACAGAAGAAGCCTCCAGGCCTACTCCTATAACTGGCGTAGTGTCTGGCGGCCAGCGGTTTGACGGAGAAGACGATGGACTGAATGTAATGGAGAGTCCAAACTTTGAGTGGGGGCCAGATGCCAACTTTACTATAGAACTCTGGATGCGCACCACCGTTACTCCTTCCGGTAACCAGGTGCTCATGGGCCGAAGTGCCAAAGATTCGCAGGTACAATGGTGGTTGGGCCTTAACCCTGGTGGCAACGCGGTATTTGTGATGTTCGACTGGAGTAGGAGAGGGACTGCCGTTACCAGCTCAGGCGTAAAAATCAACGATGGCATTTGGCACCAGTTTGTAGCCGTACGAGATTCTAAAACAAATAGTAGCAAGGTATATATCGACGGAGAACTGGTAGGTCAGCAGAACTACACCTTCCAGAATGGATTTGGCAGCAGAAGTCCGGTTAACCTAGGTTATCTTAATGAAGCAGGTGGTTACCATTACAAAGGCGACCTGGATGAGGTTAAACTGTTTGGTAGGCCTCTGACCGCAGAAGAAATAAAAGAGCGCTATACAGATGTGTTTTCTGCAATTACTGAGCTCATGTCTTTTGAGGGGCAGTACGTGCACGGTTCTGTTGTGCTGAATTGGGAAACTATAAACGAAGTGGATGTAACCAACTTTGAGGTGGAAAGATCAGAGAACGGTGAATCTTTTACAACAATAGGGCAGGTAGCCGCCACAGGACCGAGTTCAGATAGGCTAGCCTATACTTTCACTGATTCCTCACCGATTAGTGGTAGTGTTTATTACAGGCTTAAAATAAACAAAACATCAGGCAAACACACCTATTCAAACATCATCATTGTACAAAGTGGTGGCTTTTCCGCCTCTACGTTCTTGCTGTATCCAAACCCTGTAAGGTCTGGCGATGTGCAAATTGAAGTTACCAGATTTCCGGTAGATGAGGAAGTAACTATTGTCATCTCAGATTTATCTGGGAAGCGATTTCTTCAGGAACAGGTGAAAACGGATATTGATGGGACTTTGAACTTACATTTTAATGTGGATGAGACCATGCGGCCCGGCATCTATAACATAAGTGTGGTAAGTACTGCCAAGACCCTAAGCCGAAAGCTGGTGGTGGTACGGTGAGGCTATTAGTTGTCAGCAATTTAATTGTCACAATTGAAAATAACACAGCTGAAAAAAAAATAGAAAATGCTGTAACCTGGAAAAAACACAGCACGTATAACACACTATACACTGAGTAGTAGCAGTGAAATCAAACAGAGACAAATACAGTTAGTTGACTATAGGCAGGACAGGAGAAGTGTGAGATAGCGAGGTGATAAAGAGTAGAAGGGACAGGAGAGGCATAAAAAAAGGATGCCCAACAATATGATGAGCATCCTTAATGAAGATACTATAAAAGCAGGTTTATACTATTCTTTAATGACCTTAAAAGTCTTAGTACCACCTTGTGTATCAGTATAGCGCAGTAAATACAAGCCGCTATTGATAGACAATCCTGCAAAATCAATCACAAGTTTATTGTTATCCAGTTTCAGGTTGCTTGTTTCTTTGTAAATAACTTTACCTGATTGGTCCATGATAACAACCTCTTGTAGTTTAACTTCTTTCTCACCAAGATCAAGCGTAATCATATCTCTGAATGGATTAGGATATGCTGTAGCATTTGTAAAGCTTAATTCTGTAGAAACAGCTGCTATGGCGGCCTGACCCTGTCTCATTGGAGATAAACGATTTCCTGCAATTGGTCTCTCCTGTGTTCCATTAGGCAACTCCCAACCTACTGCCAGGTTATCACCTCCGCCACCTTGGATGTGAATTGCTTCGATATAGTAACGCTTGCCTGCCTCCAGTGTGATTTTAGCAGATTTTTGCGACGAAGACTTGTCCCATTGTCTTTGGTTTGTCCAGCTTGAAGTATGAGCAATTTTTCTTTTTCTATTCGGATCATCAGAAGTGCTTAACCAAAGTTCTGCAACATCATCGCCGGCAACCCAGAACGTGTATTGGCCAGTAGCAGGTGCAGTTACGTAACCTCTGATACGTTGGCCATAGTTGTGGCCTTGGTTACTTGGTGCTTCAAACAATGTTAATTCAGATGACTGATTTGGTTCTGTCGTTACAGGTACATCTTTAGCGGATGATCCGTGTACACCTCTCCAGATATCGCGGGTAATTTTACCTGTTGGAGAGTTAGCAGAAGGGGCAGTTATTGAGGCAATTGGTGCAGCAGTGCTTCCGAAAGTAGATAGTCTGTTTCCTCCTATAGGTCTTTCCTGCGCACCATTAGGTAAATCCCAACCAACTGCCAGGTTATCACCACCAGCATCTTCTTTGTGCAGGGCTTCGATGTAGTAGCGTTTGCCTGCTTCCAAAGTAATTGCACGTGATTTTTGCGTGCCATACTTATTCCATTCTCTTGGGTTTGTCCAACCATTCACATAAGCAATTCTGGTTTTATTGGCAGGGTTTTCAGAAGTACTCAGGAAAAGGTCTGCATTGTTGTCTCCAGAAATATAGAAGGTATACTGCCCTGAAACAGGAGCCGTAACGTATCCTCTGATTCTGGCACCATAGTGATCGGCTACGTTGGTAGGTCCTTCAAAAACAGTCAGTTCAGTAGTGCTGGTAGGGGTGGTATTTACTGGAATGTCTGAGGTGTTAGAGCCTCGCACGTTTGCCCACATCTCGCGAACAATTTTCCCTGATCCGCCGCCTCCGCCAGTTATTTTGTCTGTAACTGTGTTGGCATTAACTACTGTCACGCTTACAGAAGTGGAGGTGGTAGTAGCACCTTTGTTATCTGTTGCTTTAGCAGTTAAAGAGTAAATTCCTGTTCTGGCATTGTTCCAGGTATAAGAATAAGGGCTTGAAGTTGATTCTCCCAATTTTGTTGAACCCTGGAAGAACTCTACTTTAGAAATAGAACCATCAGCATCGCTCGCATTGGCACTGATTTTGATAGATGATCCTACAACAATAGAAGCATTAGCACTTGGAGCAGTTAAAGCAACAGTTGGCGCTTGGTTGCTGTTAGAAGGGGCAGAGCCGTTCGGTCCGAGCTTGATGCCATTTCTCTGCAGCTTTTGTGCCCAAAGATTTGCTTCTCCTCTTTCAGTGTCTGGAGTAATTGGGTTTGGAAGGTGTGTATTAGATGTAAATGAGGCATGTTCTGCTACCGAAATATCATTACGGTTTTGAGGGTTGCGCCATTTTACTACACCAATTACGTTGTTACCAATTACATTGGCGAAAGTAGTGTTTTTTCTGTAGTAGTCTTTGCTCCACATGCCGGAAGTGTACATCGCATACTCTTTTCCGTCGTTATACTTTGCTGCAGTAATTGCTCTGTTGTTTACGTAGCGGATGTTGTTGCCACCGGCAATACCCATGGAATAATTTCCAAGTCCTACCAGTTGGTTTTCAGAGGCAGTGATGTAGGCAGGGCAGATGTTGATATTGCCGTCACCATCTGTGATAATACCACCACCAGAATATTCTGATTTAGTAGCAGGGTAGGGGAAGGCTCCCTGAATGTAGTTGTTGTGAATTCTAATAGGTGAATCAGCAGTACCACGTGTATTGTACATGTTGATGTTGTCTTCTACCATTGATTTGTTGGCCTCATTGATAACTTCGTTCCAAGCTATTTCTGCGTGGCGAACTGCATTTCGGAAGTTAAACTGCACAAATTGTGAGCGCTCAAATCCATTATGCACTCGACCATCTATGTTTTTGGCCTTGTTGTAGCGGATTTTGATTGTCTGGCTGGGAGAGCCGTTTCCATCGTAGCTTGTGCCCAGGTAGATACCTGCAGTCGACTCCATGTAGTTGTTTTCAATAACAATGTTTTTGAAGGCGTTAACTGTAACGAAGCGGCGTGGTTTTTTAGATCCGCTGTAAGAAGTTGGGGTGATGCCGTAGCCGTTGCAGTTACGAACAGTTAAATCAGCTGGCCAGCTCCAGGATCTGATGAGGTAACCTGCTCCCCGAATGTTCGAGTTAACAATAATAACAGGTTCTGATGTTTGGATGTCTACTGCCGGAACATTGGAGTTCTTCGACTCCCAGTTACCTGTGTAGGTTCCTCCTTTGGTGATTACGATTGGCCCACTATAAGATTGGGCTAGTGCATTGGCGGTGGTTGCTAAATAAACGACAACGAATGTCAATAGAGCAAGCATAGTCCGGCTTACCCTCTCTGGAGAGGTAAGAAATTGTAAATTCATCTTCTTTGGCTAAAAGTTGAAAAATTAAAAAAAAATAATATTGTAATACTGCTTCAAACTTAATCCAAACCTTAATAGTTCACTTTTATAATTTTTTAAGTTTTGAAATCTGTGGTACTAAAGCTTAATACCTTTTCGGAAGCAACAAATATAATTGGTTACAAATATAGAACTGTTTTTTTATGAAAATCCAATAAAATTGAAATAAATAAGAAAATAATAATACAAGGTTAAAATAGTTATATGCATAAATCTTCAAAATCTTAGTTTAAAGCGTTTTAAAGGTTGTTTTTGTCATGTCTGAACAATTTTAATAGTTTAAAAAATTAGAAAAGTTATAAACATGAAATGTAATTTAATTTATTAAATTTTATATAATTTTGATAATTCGAAGGTTCATTCTGGGAAATATTTAAATTAACTTATATCATAATTTATTTATAAAACCATAATGTTATTTATTTTTTCATATATGGTTTTTTATATATAATGAATGAGCGGATGTTGGATAATTTTGATTTAAGTAAGGTTACAGGTGTTTTTTAGCTTTATTGTTTAAACATGGAAAAACCATACTTGCACTTTAGAACTTGATTGTGGACACCAATTCTTTCTAGTAATTTTTGCCATTGACAAGACAAATACCTCTAGAATAAAAGTTGTCGGCCAAAGTTAACATGAAGAAAAATTATGTAAAATGTGGGGAGCAGAAGAGAGTAGTGGTAATCAAAAACTTGTAAACAAGTTGATACTATAAAGAATAGTGCTTTATGTACCCTATAACATATCATAGTAAAAGCGGCTCTGGAAGGGCATTTTCATTAGAAGGATTTGCCCCAAGAATTGCAAAAGTCTGTTTATATTAAGGAAGATGTTTCAATTATAACCTGTGCAGGCTATGGTTTTATGATCCATTAGCCAGTGGACCTGGGGTTATCTGCAGTGAATCGAGTTTTTGTTGCCACCTTATGTACTCTTGTTGCTCCATTTCTTTAGATGCTCTTTTCTCCAACACTGTGTTATCATAAGTAGCCGCTGATTCTTCCATGCCCTTCATGATTTCGTTGCGCCAGCTGCCAGATTTACCAACCACCGATAAGGTATTGTGATGCATGCTGTTGTTATAGGTGGCATTTGTTTTATAAAAGTCACGGGCCCAGATGCCACTCGTCCAAAAAGGATATGGGGTGCCATCTTCGAATTCTGCAGCAACCACGCCTCTGTTATTGAATACTTCAATATGGTTACCGCCTGCTATACCTATGCAGTAGTTTCCAAGGCCAACCAAGTGGTTTTCATATATTTTTAAATGTGCTGTGGCAGTCAGAGAATCTGAGCCAGGAGAGTCTGTAATAATGCCCCCGCCCGTATATTTTTTTTCTGTGAGTGGTATAGGGAAAGCCCCTTCAATATAGTTGTTGTGAATCAGGATGGGAGATTCCGGTGTGCCCCTGGAATTATATATGTTTATGTTGTCTTCAACAAGTGAGTTGCCAGGTTCATTTATAATTTCGTTCCATGCAATCTCTGCGTGTGGTACGGGGTTCACAAAGTTAAATTGCACAAACTGAGATCTTTCGTAATCTCCCCCAAACACACGACCGTCTATGTTTTTAGCTTTGTTGTAGCGAATTTTGATGGTTTGTTTTTCAGAGCCGTCTCCTTCGTAACGTGTTCCTAAATATATACCGGCGGTTTCTACGAGGTAATTATTCTCTACCACCACATTTTTAAAATTGTTTATGGTGATAAACCTGCGAGGTTTTTTAGATCCTACATACAGGGTAGGGCGCAAACCATAACCTGTCGTATTTTTAACTGTAATATCGGCACTGTAGCCCCACGATTTTATCAGGAAGCCAGCACTACGGATGGTCGAATTAGTGATGATAACTGGCTCGGAAGTCTTAACCTCTATAGCCGGTACGTTTGAATTTCTGGATTCCCATTTACCAGAATAGGTGCCACCTTTGGTTATTACCAGCGGGCCTTCGAATTCATAGGCAGTAGTGGTCCCTGCCGTTGGTTGGGAATAAAGTACGTGGTAAGCAACTACACCTATGGCTAGTACCGCAGCCATGGTTAAACTTAACCAGAGCAGGCGGTTAAACCATAGGTGTAGTTGTTTAAAATTATTTAAGAGGATGTTATCGCTTTGGTTTTCAAGCATCATTTAACTATATATCCGAAAATTCTGCGAGCATATCCATTCACCAGGTAGTAAGGTACATAGGGCTTAGGGCAGTTTTTAAGTGTAAACCTGGTGAAGTCGCGCAGGTTGCCGCCTCCTTTTATATCGAATAAATGTTTATAGAAGCTATTGAGGCTCTTACTTTTTCTATTCTGGCGCTCACCACTTTCCTCCGGATAAGTATAAAGTTTTGCATCGTAATTGCAATAGAGCTCAAATCCGGCTCTGGCGGCAGTATGCGTGAAATCGTAATCGGCTACATAGTGCGGAAAACGCTCTTGATCGAACAAGCCAACTTTTTCGAAAACTGCTCTTGGTATAAGCAAGCCGCGCCCAGGCAATTGCGAAACCTTATGAATTCCTACCTGCTCCTCTTTTGGTAGTTCCTTCAGCAAGTGCCGTACCTTGTTTAATTTGAAATCAACAATCTCGCCTCCAAATATTGGCTCACGTGTATCTGCATCCATTTCCAGGGCGCCAATAACGGCATGTGGCTTTTGTTTTGCCCATTTGTAGGTGTGTTCGATAAAGTCAGGCGCTACTTCCACATCGTTATTCATCGTCATGACATAATCTGTTCCTGATTTCAGCGCGTGCTCAATTCCCATGTTAACGCTGGCGGTCCAGAACAAATTACCATCACCAAACAGTACAGTCACCTCCGGAAACTCTTCCTTTAGCATATCCGCCGTACCGTCTGTGGAGCCATCGTCTACAATAATGACCTTAAACTCCTTATTTGTTTGCTGACGCAAAGACAGCAGGCAGGCTTTGGTGAAATGCTTTCTGTTAAAAACGGGTATAACTATATGTATCATGTTTACTTTCTTCTTATTGATGAATTTCTTCTACTTGACTGAATTTACTGTAGAACCTTGCAATATGTTCTGTTTTTAGAGTCCAGGTTTGCGTTTTAGCAAAACTGTACCCGTGTTGGCCCATGCTTTGGCGCAGATCAGGATTATCATAAAGTTCTTCTACAGCCAAGGCAAGCTTTTTAATAGTTTCAGCAGGTGTAGTAACCGGGACTTTGATGCCAGCCTGGTCTGGTACCAGGTTTTTGCCGCCGTGCAGGTCGAGTGTTATAATAGGAAGGCCGAAAGCCATTGCTTCCAGAAACTGTGCGGCGGAAGAGTCGCGGAGGCTACAGAACATAAAAATGTCACTCTCTGTGTAGGCTCGTTTTACTTCCTCCCATGGCACCTGGCCTTTCCAGTCCACTTTACCTTTCAGGTTGTATTGCTCTATCCATTGCGGCACATAATCATGCATTTGGCCATCTCCTAATATCTGCAGCTTAAAGTTTACATCCGGCCTCACTTGGCCTAGTGCCTCCATTACAAGCGGGAGCCCCTTTCGGGCAAACAAACGGCCCACCCAAACAATTGTTAGCTCAGAGGAGGGGGTACGTGCAGGATAAACAGGAGGATAGAAGCTTTCAGGCAGACTTGTGTCTAAAAACATTTGAGCGTTGCTGGCACCGTTCTCTTTAGCCATGTTATAGGTATCTTCGTTGGTGGTGAGAACCAGCGAGGCATGTCGCATAGATTTGCGAACATTAGGATTAAATGTCAAAAGCAATTTACTGATCCAAGACCGCACCACTTCCATTTTCCACCAGCTATAGAAGTATTTTTTAAATGCTTTTGGAGCCTCCTGTCCACCTCCTGCAGGCCCAAAAATAAGGGGCTTGTCCAGGCGCCAGAGAGCTGTTCCTAGTTGCAGACTGCCAATAGTAACATGGTGTACCAGATCGAAGTTGATTTCTTTATCTAGTTGCCGTGCTATTTTGTAAGCCTGTTCCTGCCAATACATGTAATGAATGTAAAAGCCCAGGTGGTATTCAAATGTTTTTTGAACCCAGCCAGGTACTTCCACAAAAATGAGGTGCAGATTAGGCATCGCCAGCCGTTCTACTTCTGCCAGTATATTATCTTTGCCTTCTATAGTGGTGAGGCACCACACTTCGTGGCCCATTTTAGCTGTATTCAATGCCCAGTTCCAGCCATTCCCTAGTTCTGTTCCCCGGTTAGGTTCACAGGCGTATGCAGATAGAAGTAACTTCATAAAGGGTTAAGCTAAAGACTAATGCTGAAAATATTTTTGATTTTCGCACTGACCTTATCACGGATCAGGTAGTTGAAGTTTCGTTTGTCAGACTCAATATCACGGATTACAAAGCGTGGGTGCCGGAGCGGAAACTCAATTTCCTGCTCATGAATCTGCGCTTTTTTATCGTGCAGGTTAAAGGTGTGTGTGGCATCCTCGCCAAAACCTATGTTACGTACAAGATTTACTTCAGGCACTATGCATAGTCCGGAATTGCTATAAACAGTAAATTCCCATTGGTAATCCCAAACATCCCCTTTTTCTATATTGGTAAAAGTTTCATCCAGCTTGCTTAACCGGTACATTTGTTCAAATTTATTCAGGAAAATACCGTTCAGGTATCCTTTCTGCTTCAGTTCCGGATAGTTGCTAATATTAAAGTCGTACAGCTGCCAGGCTCTGCGCCAGGTGGCCCAGCCCCAGCTGTTTACCTTGTTAGAGAAATAGTAAGAGTAGTCGGAGTCGTTGCGCCAGCCATCCAGGTAATTGTTGCCACTGATGTGCATAACACGAGTGTCCTGCTTGTATTTTTCGAGCAGTTCCTGGCAGAACCAGAAAAAGCTTTTAGAAGGAATACAGTCATCTTCTAAAATGATACCGGTCTCCTCGTTTTCGAACAGCCACGTAATTGCTCTTGAGGGAGCTACGCCACAGCGTAGGTTTTGCTCATGGAATAATGTTTTTACTTCACAATCCCAATCCACCTGCTCAATAATTTTTCTGGTTTCGGCGCATTTAGCTACATCAGCGGGCACATGCGGTCGCGGGCCATCGGCAGCTACATAAAGTCGCTTAGGCTTTACCTGCCGGATACGTTCAAAAACTTTTTGGGTAGTGTGGGCTCTGTTAAATATAATAAGCAGCACAGGTGTGTGCAGAGGTTCGTCAGACGTAAAGGTACTCATATGTTAAGGGTAAATATCTTAGTATACCTATAATACTGTTCTTGCAAAAACTAGTTGTGTTTAAAAATTGGTTTGTTAGCCGGAGGCAGCAAGTTTTCTTTTAATTCTCTCAGCCGGAGCTTTCTACGCCAAACAGATTGTTTAAGATACGTTACAGGGGCAGGCACTTCTTCTTCCATGAGTACGATAGCCCATCCAAGCACAGCATAAAAGAAAACCGGCAACACATAGGATATGCCAAAAATAAAGCCACTTAAAATAAATGACAGCAGCATAATTTGCCGGATAGTCATGTAGCGCACCCGGAATACATATTTGATGGTTTGCCAGGTAAGCATCAGAAAAATAAATAAACCTGCAAGCCCGGTATAGAACAAAATCTCAATGTAAAAACTGTGAAAGTGGTGGCCATTGCCGTCCTCAAAAACGGGCCTGCCTAAATCTTCGCGGTAAAACTGAATCGGTAACTCAAACCCATCAAAGCGCATCCCTAGAAATAAATTCTCCTCGATAAAAGGTACGTAAGACAGCCATTGTTTATACCGCCAGCCTCCGGTGCCTTGTGTTTCAAAGTTTTCCATATCAGAGAAACTAGCCTGCACCTTATCAATAATTTCAGGGTGCATCGAAAAAAGGAAAGCACTACTCGCAATACCAGCTATAATACCAACTAGAATAATGGGTACCAGCTTTCCAAAGTTTATGGGTTCTTCTGCCTTAAATTTGGTCAGGAGGTAATAGAAGGCAAGTACCACGGCCGTTGAGATCCACACCGTTCTGTGCTGGAAAAAGAAGATAGTCAGCAAAACAAACAGGGCCATGAACAACTGGAACATTTTGCCCCGATAAAAATAATTGCTCAGGTAATACAGAAACGGTATTACCAGCATATAAACAGAAGAGGAGTGAACTCCGCGCTCATGCCCGGTGAAAGAAGAAATGCTTAAGGTGTGGGGGTTCACGATCAGCACGTTAAGCCAGAAACCGGCCATAATAAAATATACAACGTGCGAGAACTTGAGGTGAAAATTACCTTTGTAAAAGGTATAAACAAAGAAGCTAAAGTAGAGTACGAACAGCTTCTGGAACACGTGCGGGTATACCATAGGGGTGTCGTACCTGAACATAGACTCCACCACCATGCCAATTACATACAGGTTGAGAAGAAAGTAGATCATGCGCATGGGCTTGGACATACGCTGAAATTTCAGCCAGCAATATCCAAACGAAAGTGCAGCTCCTCCCTTCATGAGCAGGTTAAGCATCATGTACTGTATGTCCGGATTACTTGGAGCAGCCAGCTCAGTGAACATGTTGTCCATGAGCATGATGAGTGCTATTGGTATTATAAATAAAAAAGAGTAATTTATTTTCATCAGCTTCTAATCTACATCTCGTCCCTCTACAAAATCAGGCTAGGCTTTTAAATGAACCTCCGGAAGTTCGTTGAGTGATCTTCTATCGGGTACAACTGGTTTTCCTAAGATCTGACTATAGAATTCGAGGTGCTTGTTAATAATGACTTCTTCCGAATAGTTGTTCTTTGCATAGATTCTGGCATTGTTCACCAGTTCTTCCCGCAGCGACTTATCTACTAATAATTTTGCTACGTTGTTGGCAATATCTTCAGGTGAAAGAATATCGCAAAGCAGACCTGCTTTACCATAATTGAGCAGGTGTGGGATAAAACCACTTTTTTTGCCTGCCACTACAGCCGTTCCGGTAACCATAGCCTCTAATACCACCATGCCAAAAGATTCTTCTCTGGAGGGGTGTAGCAGTACTTTGGCAGCGGCAATGCGCTGCAGAACTTCATCGAAAGGCAGGTGCCCGAGGAACAATACGCCATCTTCTAGATTATGTTTCCTGGCAAATTGATGGGCTTCCCCGTTCTCCTCCATGCCGGCACCTAATAGCTGATACTCTAGAGTCGGGAATCGTTTTCTTAGGATAGCAAATGCCCGCAGTGCTTGGTGCACGTTTTTGCGCCTGCCAAAGCCCATCGAGGTAGTAATAAGATAATTGCCTTTTTCTACTGGTTTTGAAACAGAGGTTTCCAGGTCGTGTGGGTAAAAATTGGCGATGGTCCTGGTTTTAATTTTTTCCTTCTTGCTTAGCTGAGCATAAGTATATTCTGAGTTAGCAATTAAGTGTTTTGCTTTGGTTACCACATAGTAGTTAATACACCAGCGAACTAATCTGAATACATCCCGGTGATTTTTCAAAATCTGCAATGCCACATCATGCAGGCTTACTACTGTGGGAATCCCGGTTTTCAAGGCCGCTGCCGCATACTCATAAGACCAGAAAGCTACTATGAAATCAGCAGGGTGCTGGGTAATCTTGTTTTTTAGTTCATCAATTTCGAATTTAAAAAAGCGCCTGCCTGGTTGCGGTAATTGCTGCGTTACATAAACCTTCAGATTCTCGGTTTCATAAGCAAGAGGCTGGTCAATTGCGCCTGAATTGGTGTAAGCAATCACTTTAAAGCCTCTACTAACAAGTGCATTAATAAAATGCGAAGTTAAAGGGAAGGCATTGGTTACAGGAAAATTTGTCCCTTTCAGCTCCCACTCCAGAATATTCAAATCAACAGGTCCACATACTCCGATAGTCATAATAATGTATTATTTTAATGCTGATGGATAAGAAAGCATAGCTTATGCTTCTTTTACGTTATAGTGCGTATATTTTTGGAACATCTTACTATAAAATTTCCCGGTTTTTTCAGTCAAGCCTAATTTGCTGAATATCATATGCAGTTCTGCTTTCAGTAACTTATGCGGGAACCACAAGGTCAGAGTCAGCAGCGTGATGGCTCCAGTTACCATTTGCGCACCCAAAATTAGCCAGGCTGGCAAGTCTGCTCCACGCATAAGCGAACTTACCAGATAGAGTGCAGCGGCTATCAGAACACCGTTGATTACGCCTGGCAGGTAAATAGACAACTGCTGCCGGTAGGAGAGCTCCAAAACTTTGCTCATAACCCACTGATACAAGCCCATTCTTACCAACTCACCCAGAAAAATGGCACAGGCGAAACCAATTAGTCCATACCCCCGCAACAAGTAGAAGAATACGCAAATAATAAGTATGAAGGCAGTAGTGAGTGCGATTTTCATGTTCAGCACTGCTTTGGCATCGCACACAATACCGGCAAACATGGTTATAAAACTTAGCGGAATGGCCAGACACAATACCTGTAACACAGGCACCGAAGCCGACCATTGGCTACCAAGCAAGATGTATACTATTTCGGGGGCAGCTACCAGTATACCCAGACAAACGGGTATAACCATGGCAGCAAGCAGCGTAATACTGGACAAATATATTTTGCCAAGCTTTTGTACATCAGACTGTAGCTTACTGAAAGATGGAAAAACAACCTTTGTCAGCGTTCGGGTGAGCATGTACATAGGCAGGTTTACCAGCATAAACGCCCTGTTGTAAAGGCCTAGCCGATGAGAACCTAGCGCACGTCCAATCAGGATAGTATCGAGGTTAGTGGCCAAGAACTCAAGAAAGCTGATAACCGACATTTTGCTGCCATAACTGAAGAGTGGCTTGTACGACTCCCACTGAAACAACATCAGTACATTGTGCCGGGTAACCGCATAAGAACCAACCGCTACTAAAGCAGCCTGAGCCAACGAGGCATACACAAGGCTCCACACACCAAAATCGAGGTAGGCAAGTACTACACCCAATCCCAGGTAAGAAATCACATAGGAGATGGTCTCCATAATACTGATTACCTTGAACTGCATATTCCGCTCCAGCAGGCTCACAGAAGTCGCGCTTACTCCATTAATGAAAAAAGCAAGCGACATAACGCGTACAATAGGAGCAACATCCGGATTATCGAAAATGATGACAGAGAATGGAGCCAGCAACCAGGTGAGTGCCGTGAACAGCAGGCCCAGCAGCAGGGTAGAAGTGAAGGCGGCCCTGATATTCTCCTCAGAAAGATCTTCTTTTTGAACGATGGCCTTATTAAGACCCAGATTGGCAAAATAGCTACCGAAACGTAGCACTACGCCAGATATGGCTACTAAACCAAATGCTTCGGGTTCCAGAAGCCTTGCCATGGCTGAGGTGTAGCCAATTTGCATAACAGCATTGGCTACTGTGGATGCTGAACCCCACTTTAATCCGCTTACAGCTTTCGAAGCCAGATTTTTACTCATCCCTACGTTATTGGTAATATGGTTTGAAAAAGCTCTTCCAGGGAAATTGCCCGGAAGAGCTTCAGAAAGTTCCTTAACTTATATGGCTTGTTTGCCAGGAGGTTTATACATAATAGTAATTGGCTTTTTTCTTGTAGCCATACTCATATGCTTTACCATAGTCCAGGTCATTGATGATCATGTGAATATTGCGGATCTTCTTGCTAGCATACAAGTCATTGATCTGATGCAGCATATCTTTGTTCGTGAACTGGTGCTTCACTACATAGATATTCGTGTCCATGTGCTTCATCAGGATAAAGTATTCCGATACAAAGCCAATTGGCGGCGTGTCGATTACAATATGGTCGTATTTTCCCTTTAGGCTTTCAATTAACTCGCGCATTCTAGGGCGCTCCAGTAACTGGATGGCATTATCAGGAATTGGACCACTAGAGATAATATCCAGGTTCTCAATTTCTGTTTTCTGAACCACGTCTTCTAAGGCAACATCATTAGTAAGGAAAGAAGACAAACCTGCCGCACCGGATGTTTTAAAATATTTGCCAAAAGTTGGTTTGCGCATGTCCGATTCAATAAGGACGGTACGCTTACCAGACATAGCCAATTCCGTGCTGAGGTTAACAGAAGTGAAGGTTTTGCCTTCTCCTGATACAGATGATGTTACACCAATTACCTTGAAATCCTTTTCTGCCATGAGGTACTGGAGATTAATCCGAATTGACCTTATAGACTCTGCAATGGCAGAACGCGGGTTGTTTTTTACAGCCAGTTTATCTGTTTTGCTGCCATGGGCAATAACGCCCAAGAAAGGAATATTAGTAACTTTTGCCAGATCGTTTTTGCCTTGAATGGTATTGTCTACGTTGCTGATGAGCACGATCATGGCGGCCGGAATAATGAGCCCTATGATAAGCGCCAGCATGTAAATCATCTTTGGCTTCACGTTTACTGGTCCGCTGCTTGCCAGCGAGGCACGGTCAATTACTTTTTTGTCTGTTGTGTTGGTTGCCAGTGCAATAGAAGCTTCGGCTCTTTTCTCCAATAGGTAGCTGTACTTTTTGTCTACAAACTCCGACTCACTTTGCAAGTCTGCCAGCACACGTTCGCTTTCGGGTAATCTAGCCAAGGTTGTTTCCACTTCACCAATTCTTCTGTTAACATCTCTCAGATTGTTGTTGGTAGAAGAAATAACGTTTTTCAGGTTTGATACAATGGCGTTGCGGGTGTTAAGGATCTTGCTTTCCAGTACCTGCAGCCTTGGGTTGTCCTGGGTGGCCGTTACACGGTATCCTGCTTTTTCGCGGTTTAACTCAGTAAGCTGGTTAAACAGGTTGCTGAGCACAGCATTTTGTACACTGGCTGCGGCTGCAGGGGAAACTGCCTGAGCAATGGCATCCTCGCTGGAGAACTGGTCCAAGAGGCTTTCGTAATTCTGTTTCTCTACCATCAGGCGGGCTCGCTCAGCCTGTAGCTGAGAAAGTTGCTGCGAACTAATAGTAGACTGAGTTCCAATATTCGAAATTTTGTTTGCCGAGCGGAAAGAGGAGATAGCTTGCTTGCTTTTTCTTAGAGAGTCGGTCAGGGTAGCTAACTGGCTATCTATAAATTCAATGGTTTTATGTCCGTTTAGGTTCTTCTCTTCCAGATCTTTTGTCACGTACTCGTCCATGAGGGTGTTCAGGAAAGCAAGTTCTTTTTCAGGAATGCTGCCTTTACTTTTCAGCTCCAGTACCCGCGACTCCCGATCAATTGGTTTCACCTCGAGCTTAGACTGCTGACGGGCCACCTGACTTTTCATGCTGTTCACAACAAAGTAATGCTTCTTGCCGCTAATTTCGGCAGCACTGCTATCGCGCACCAGTGTAAAGCTAAGGTTGTTATCTTTGTACGGCTCTCCAAAGTAATGTACTTTAACCATAGATACAGCCGGAACAAAGCCAGAGCTGCTGTGGGTACGGAAATCGTAGCGCTTTACTTCTTCTGCATCTATAGAAATCTGGTATTGCTTATCGTTCAGCACCTTAATCTCAATCGGAATATCTACTAACTGCGTGGAGCTGGTGTCTAGTTTAACAATATAGGGCGCTTCATTGTATTGCTCCTGCACTACAAGTTCTCCAAATGTATTGAGCCAATGATCAGTTACCTGGTAATATGTAACTGAAAAGTCGAGGCGCTGCAAGGCTCGCTTCACCATTTCGGCCGACTTAATCAAGCCAATCTCATCTTCCACTTTTATGCCTTTGGAGGGCACATCCAAAATGTTTAATAACTCCTGGGCCTTTCTGGAACCCGTTTGCTGATCGCCTAGTAATAACGTCGATTTAAACTCATACAGGCTGTTAGAGCTTTTTACAAAAACATAAGCGGCCGCAAGCGATACAAGTGCAAAAGCCACGAAGAGGTACCACTTGTTTTTAAATTTAAACAGCCAGCTCTTTATATCTATCTCATGCTCTTTCGTATTTCTTTTCATCAGTCTACCTAAAATAATTTAATAATAAAACACCTGTCGAAATGACACCCAGTA
Organism: Pontibacter sp. 13R65; assembly: GCF_047525655.1. Classification (NCBI taxonomy): domain Bacteria; kingdom Pseudomonadati; phylum Bacteroidota; class Cytophagia; order Cytophagales; family Hymenobacteraceae; genus Pontibacter; species Pontibacter sp. 13R65. The sequence goes on along the minus strand of NZ_JBLIQL010000002.1, from coordinate 329,632 downwards.
AGGCTGTAACAACTACCAGGTTCTCCCGCTTTAGTTGAGTTCTCAAAGGATCAATATAGATTACATCATTGGGCATCAAATAATAATACGGTGATTGTACCAAATTAGGGTCAGTTAAATCCAACATTATTACTTCAGATCCACCTGCAGTCTGTCGAATCAGTTTCACTCTTCTTCTATCGCCCGCTTGGGTTAGGTCACCTGCAAGGCTAAGGCCTTCGAGTATATTTGCCTGCTCGTTGTATACATAGTAATAGCCCGGGTTACGTACGCCACCCAGCACACTTACCTTAAAGCTCAGTAATTTTACAATAACAGTGGTGCCTACCAGGTACTTGTTCAGGTTCTGTTGTATCAGGTCTTGCGTTTCGGTAGAAGTTAAGCCTGCTATCTTTAATTTTCCTATAGTAGGCAAAGTAATATTACCTGCAGCGTCTATGGTATAGCCACTCATGTAGAGTGCACTTGGGCCGCCAAACGCCATATTGCTTCCTGGGTCTACTACGTTAAATAAGTTAGAAAGCTCAGGTTGCTCACTTTGCACTTTAACGGATAAAACGTCGTTAGCCTGCAGCCTGTAGGGTTTAGGACCATTCGCAACCGAAACGGGGGAACTGGTGTTGTATCTGTCATTCTGCATGTAAGCTAATTCTCTGTTAGACATACACGATGTGGCACAGCATAAGAGGAGTATGGCGTAAATTATTCTTCTCATAAAAAAAGTAAAAGATCCAATAGTTTGTGATTGGGGTCGATGATAAAATTTGTATTAAACTGCACTTTTGAAATTTCTTTGAAATATTATATTCTATATTTTGAATGAATCTAGCATATATACTTATGTGGGCAGAAAAAGATGTGCTTTTTTCGAATATTATGAATAATTAATATCTAAAGTCAGTAAAAACGCTATATAATAAACTTATGTACTCAAAAATTAATATTTAGAAGTGCGAAAAGTGCCTCTGTTATAGTGTAACCCTACATAGCTTTAACTTAATACGAGAGGAAAGACAGGTATAGTTATTGAAAAGGTGCTTCTGGATAGCTGCTCTAGAAGATAAATGAAGCAAGGAGCATGAATAAAAGTTACATGTATAAATAAAGAGGACTATTTAGTAACTGTCCTACAGGAAGCCGGTTGTACGCTTAAACTAAAACGGGGAACCAGCGCTCAACTTGCAATATACTGCTTGTAAAGCGCTGGCTCCCCGTTAAGATGGGAGGCGAAATATTATTTAAATACTACTCAATCCATTTAGTTCTTTTCTGAATAGGTTGAGCTTGATGAGATTTGGTTCTTAAACGCACTATATCAGAAGGTTTACGCGTCATTTGTTGCGCGTAGCCTTGTTTATGTTCTACAATACTTCCTTTTAACTGCCATCCTTTTGAGAATAAACCGGATACTTCTGCTGCAAGCGATTCTAAGTTGGGTGCTACTACTATACTAAATTCCATATCTCTTACCTATCTAATTAACTTGATACAAGATAGAAAATATTTAAATAGGTTGTATCGATCCGCTACGGAAAAGTTAAGAAAATGTTTAAAATTTGTTAATTAATTTGCTGAATATAAATAAAACAACCTGTTTTATTAAATTTATAGCATTAAGGTAGTAATCCATTACAATTGCTAATTGAACTTACTTGTTGTTTAAACTAGAATTATCAAAATTAACTAGTAGTTGTTTAGTGCAAAAAAGGCTATTGAACTTTAGGTTAGCCTAACAACAATTATTTGAATGAAAAAAGCCTTCCAGAGGTAATGTTCAGTTTATTAACACAAGGGTGGAATGCGTTAGTTGTGCTTTACCATGCCTGCTTCTAATACTACGGCTCTGTTTTGGGAGTATAAATGCTTGTAAATTAATATGATATAGAGGTTGTTTGCTTTGTGTAAGCTGCGGCTCATTATCCCTGTTTCCTAAGCTGTGTCTACTAAATTACCTATGCTTTTTTCTAGGAAGTAAACTTATACTAGTTAGTCGATCCAATGTTATGGAAAGTTCACGTCATTAAGAAGACGTAGTCAATTTTTTAATGTTATAGATGAAGTTCAGAAGAAGCTTGGGACCAAACAAGGACAAAAGTGCTCTGGAAGGAAATTTTTGTTTGAATAATTTAAAGGTGTAATATAAATTTAAAATACTGTATGCTTTGTTAAGTGAGGTGAGAGTTTTAAGGGTAAATAGTTTTTCTACCTTTATGAATCAAAAAATAGTTGATTTTTAGAAGGTGTCAAGAGCGGCAAATCGATATGTTATATAAGCTCAATTGCCAAAGTTTACTAAATACCTTTTTATATTTCTGAACTTAGAAGCAGGCATTATAATGGCACTGATACAAACCTTAAGTTAAAAATTAGAAATCGGTCCTCATGCTACCTATTCAGTTTACCACACATATAGATCATTTACTTAAACTGAAGCTGCATTACCTCGAAGTGCCGGAAGAAGTGGTGCAGGCGCTGGGAGGTAAATTTAAGGTTCGGCTGATTTGTACCGTAAATGGGGCGGTTAGCTACCAATGCGGCCTGGTGGCGCTTGGGCAGGGGCGAGGTTATATTACCATCTCAGGTAGCCGCATGAAGCAAGCGCACCTAAGGCGGGGAGATAAGGTACAGGTGCTGCTCGAGAAAGATGATAGTGAGTATGGTGCAGAGGTGCCGGAAGAACTGGAGGAGCTGTTAAGGCAGGATGAGGAGGGGAACAGACGCTTTGCACTCCTGGCGCCTGGCATGAAGCGGTACATCATTCAGTATGTAGCCGGTGTTAAAAGTAGCCAGTTGCGCCTAGATCGGGCCCTGCTTTTGATCGGGAACCTGAAGCTGTTACGGCCTGGTAAAGAAACATTCAGAGAAATACTTGGAAAAGGAAAACGCCTTTAAGCTCTTTGCAGCAGTGGTTTTTCTGTGCCGTTCATCCATTTTTCGTATATTTTGCTTTTTTAAAGCGTACAATAATCATGACATATAAAGAAAGACTAGCTGCCATCAGAACCCAAATGAAAACTGATGGCGTAAGCGCCTATATTATTCCTTCTGCTGATCCGCATATAAGTGAATACCTGCCAGAGAGATATAAATGCATTTATTTTGCTTCAGGCTTTACTGGGTCTGCTGGTACGTTGGTGGTAACAGCTACATTCGCCGGTCTCTGGACAGATGCACGTTATTTTGAGCAGGCCGCCGACCAACTTGCCGACACTGGTTTTGAGTTAGTTAAAATGAAGGCGCAAGGGGTACCGGAGTATATACAGTGGCTGGGAGAGGAGCTTAGCAAGGATGAAGTTGTAGCTTTTGATGCTCGCCTGATATCGGTGCAACTGGCGCAGCTGCTGGAGCAGCAGTTGGCGCCACTCGGACTTTCCATAGCCTCCGACCGAAATTATCTTGACCCAATTTGGCCAGACAGACCTCCGCTGCCGGTCGCACCTGCTTACTTGATTTCTGAAGAGATAACAGGCAAATCTACTGCCGAGAAGTTGAAAGATCTGCGGCAAGCATTGCAGAAGCAACGGACGCAGTTTCATCTTATTTCTTCGTTAGATGATCTGGCCTGGCTCTTTAATATCAGAGGAAGCGATGTGAAGTGTAACCCGGTGGTGCTGTGTTTCGCCCTGATCAGCCAGGATGCAGCCACCTTATATATAGACCTGGAGAAGCTAAGCGAGCAGGAGCAAGGCCAACTGCAGCTTACTGGCATTACCCTGCAGCCTTATGGTGAGGTTGAAAGTGCTCTGGCTGCCTTGCCAGCCGATGCATCCGTGTTAATTGATCCGAAGCGGAACTGCTTTGCGCTCTATAAACTGTTGCCCGCCTCTGTTCGTGTGGTGCAGGATACAAATCCAACCACTTATTTTAAAGCCATTAAAAATGAGACGGAGGTAGCAAATACCCGCCTGACCATGGTAAAAGACGGAGTGGCCATCACTAAGTTTTTTAAATGGCTTGAGGAAAACATTGGGAACATTGCCATGTCTGAGTTAAGTGTAGAGGAGCGGCTGCAGCAATTCAGGGCCGACCAGGATGGTTTTATAGGATCCAGTTTCGATACCATTGCAGGCTACAGAGCACATGGTGCTTTGCCACACTACCGGGCAACTGCGGCAAGCAACTCTGAGCTGCAGCCGGACGGTCTGCTGCTTGTGGATTCCGGAGGGCAATACAATACCGGCACCACCGATATAACCAGAGTCGTGTCGCTGGGAAACCTTACTGAGGAAGAGAGCGTGGATTATACTCTGGTGCTGAAAGGTATGATAGACGGTGCTACTGCCCGTTTTCCAAAAGGTACTTATGGTTACCAGATCGATGCCATCACCCGAAGGCCATTGTGGGAGTTTGGCCGCAACTATGGCCATGGCACTGGGCACGGCGTTGGTTTTGCCCTGAATGTTCACGAAGGGCCGCATGTATTTAACCCGTCGCCTACTCCAATTGCGATAGAATTAGGAACCATTACGTCCGTGGAGCCAGGCATCTACAGACCCGGGAGGCATGGCATCCGTATCGAAAACCTGGTGCTCACTGTGCCAGACCAGGAAAATGAGTTTGGAGTGTTCTACACCTTCGAGCATCTTACCCTGGCTCTAATCGATACAGCACCTGTTAAGAAAGACTTGCTGGAGCCATTCCACATCAGTTGGCTTAATGCCTATAACCAACAAGTGGTAGAAAAACTGAGTCCTTACCTCACGGAAGAGGAGCAAGACTGGCTTCAGCGGAAAGCGAAAGCTATTTGATGAAGTGTGCAACAAGCTAAACGGAGGCAAAGGCGTTACAAAATTATTTAAATGAAAATAGCATTCCAGAGGGTTTTAAGGTATGTTTAGCCAAAGGGCAGAAGAGGCCGGTTGCCCGTCTCTACTCAGAAATTATGGGAAATACGAAGTATTCTGATTTCAAAGCGAGAAGCTATTCTACGGGGCCTGCCTTGCTAGGCCTGTTGCTTATTGGTGCTGGCATTGTTTCCATCCTAAGCCCATTTGTGCTCAACGACCCTGACTCGCTTGTAAGATCCTTGGTGGTGGGCGGAGTCGCTGTTTTGCTGGGTGCAATAGCTGTATCGGCTTATAAAGGCACCTTGCTTGATTTGGAAGCGAGGCGTGTAAATAATTACTCCTCGTTTCTGGGTATCAAGTTCGGGAAATGGACGGCTTTGCCTCCGGTATCCAAAGTAGCGGTAGTACCGGCTTCCTACAAAACAACGAACACACCTAACGGCATAAGTCCGACTTGGTCTGGGACAGTAATAGCTTACAAAATAATCTTATGTGCCGCCAATACGGCCGCCTCTCCATCGTTTTCTTTTGCCGACAGGGCACGGGCCGTAGCCGAGGCTGAAAAGCTGGCCGGCAGCCTGCAGGTACCCTGCGACATTAGAGTAGAAAAGGAGTTTGAGAGAAGGTAACTCACATAGGCTGCTGCTGTTCCTGCAACTTGCGGTGGTTCCGCAGAATTTGATATCTTTATAGTTCCTGTACTATACCTGATAGGCTATGCACAACAAACTAGCATTTCTGAAAACTGTAAGACCCTTTGATATCCTTCCGGACGATGTGCTGGAGGGCGTGGTGGAGCTGTTGCAGGAAGTCCGTCATACCAAAGAAGCTGTTATTTACCACCAGGAAGTTACCAAAATGCCTGGGGTAGATATAATTGTGGAGGGCGAATACGAAGCTTTTTTCTACGATAGCACCCAAACCCGCCGGGTAATTGAATACCACCGGCCTGGCTACTGCTTTGGTGGTGTTTCTGTATTGCTCAACCGCAAACGCTCCCTGCGCACAGTTATCGCTAAAAAAGGTACGTTGGTGTACTTCCTGCCCCGCAAAGATTTCAAAGCCCTGTGCCAGGCCTACGAAGAGTTTCTGCACTACTTTACTGCTGAGTTTGGGAAGCGTATGATCGATGATGAATATGCTCACTTTGTGAAGCGGCCCATTACCTACGACGAGAACTTTATAGCCTCCGACCAGCTCTACACCAAGAAAGTGGAAACCATAGAGTACCGAGAGGTGGTGTCGTGTGCGCAGCAAACACCTATTTTTGAGGTGGCGCAACTCATGGCAGAGCATAAAACCAGCTGTTTGTTTGTGAAGGACGAGCAGCAGGACATTATCGGGTATGTAACCGACATTACCTTGCGCGACAATGTAGTGGCACGGCAAGTGCCGGTGCAAAAGCCTGTAAAAGAGATTATGGACAACCCAACTGTCTCCATAAACACGCAGGCCTATGTGTATGAAGCCATCCTGATGATGTTCCAGACCAAAACCCGGTACATGCTCATCGAGGAAAACGGAAACTACCTGGGTAGCATCAGCCGGAACAAGTTGCTGAGTGAGCAGGCGCAGTCGCCGTTTATGTTCATTCAGTCGGTAAAGCTGGCCAGGTCGGTAGGGGAGCTGCGGAAAAAATGGTACAAGGTGCCGGAAATTGTGTTTCAGTTGCTCGACCGCGGTGTAAAAGCCGAAATCGTGAACCAGATGATCACCACCATTTCTGATACCATTGCCGTAAAGGTTATTGAAGAAGTCATAAACGAGATTGGGCAACCTCCCGCCAAGTTCGTGTTTATGGTGCTCGGCAGCGAAGGCCGCAAAGAGCAAACTCTTAAAACCGACCAAGACAACGCCATTATTTACGAAGACAAAGCCAATGAGCAGCGGGAGCTTGTCAGGGAGTATTTTCTTCGGTTTGCCGATATGGTGTCGGAGCGGCTAAACAGCATTGGTTTCAGTTTCTGCACCGGCGGCTTTATGGCCAAAAACCCAAAATGGACGCACTCGCTCTCGCACTGGAAGCGCAATTACGAAAGTTGGATTAGTGAGGCTGTACCAGAAACTGTGATCAAGTTCTCTACTTTTTTCGACTGTCGCTATCTGTATGGCGAGCCAGCTATTATAGAGGAATTAAAAGATTTTCTGGATGAGGAGTTGCAGAAGCCATTAGGCAAGCTGTTCTTTCATATGGGCAATAATGCACTGCAGTACGAGCCGCCTCTCACATTTTTCAAAAACATCAAAACTTTTACCAAAGACTCCAAAGAGGTTTTCGATATTAAAAAAGCCATGACACCTATTGTGGACCTGGTGCGGGTGTATGCCTTGAAGAACAGGATTTTTAAAACCAACACCGGGGAGCGCCTGCAGGAGCTGAAAGGAAAAGGCGTTTTTACGGAGGCAGAGGTGCAGGAACTATTGCAGTCTTACTACTTTCTGATGAGTTTGCGACTGAAAAAGCAGGCGGGCCAGATCATTAACGACAAAAAAGAACCCGACAATTACGTAGACCTTCGCAGCCTGACGAAAATAGAGCAGGTTACGCTGAGGGAAATATTTAAGACGATCAGCAATTTTCAGTCTTATATAAAAGTAGAGTTCAAAAATTCGCTGTTCGCCTGATATTCTACCTAAAGTCAATTAGAACCCTTGCCCGGCATAGACTAAAACAGGCTCCGGAAGGCTATTTTCATTAGAGGAATCAAAATATCATTTTTATATATGGTTATTGAGCATGCAGCTAGCAATGCATTATGATCAGTTGTGGCAAAGTTCTCTCCAGCACTTCCGGAAGGGAGAGTTTGAGCTGGATCCTTTAATTGAGGATAAACAGGATAACCGGCTAGGATTGACGTTGTTGGCGCGCATTCAGGCTGATGTAGACGATCGGATTCAGGCCTTGATAAATGAACTGCAGCAGGTAGAGCCGGCTCAATATTATTACCCTCCCTCAGATCGGCACCTGACGCTTCTTTCTATTATATCATGCTACAGTGGTTTTGAGCTGAGCCAGATTGCATTAGAAGAGTACCTTGCGGTGGTGCAGGAGTCGCTGCAGGGAATATCACCTTTTTCGGTCGAGATAAAAGGAATTACGGCTTCACCCTCCTGTATTCTATTGCAGGGTTTTCCGGTGGGAGAGCAGCTGGGGCAACTCCGCAACCAGCTTCGCCAACGTTTTAAGGCTTCCGGGCTACAGCATTCCATAGATAAGCGCTATGCCATTATAACAGCCCATAGCACGATGGTTCGGTTTAAGGCCCCGCTCCAGCAACCACAGCTGTTTCTGAAAAAGCTCCAGCAATACCGCGACTATAACTTCGGAACCACCACCATTAAGGAGGCTGAGTTGGTTTGCAACGATTGGTACCAACGCGAAAAGCACGTAAAGCTACTGCACACTTTCCCGTTACGCTAGGGGCGGCTCAGGTGGCGCAAGGCCAAATTCTTCCAATGAAAATAGCCTTCCGGAGGCTTTTTAACTGCTCTCTGGACAAGGGTTTTTTATGTAAGGAGCGTACTGCTTTCTGCCTTTTTCTGTCTTTAAAGCAGCAGCAGCTGCTTTTTGTCCTGAGATGTACGTACCTTCGGGCCAGTCCGAAAAAAATATGAGTAGCTTTCTTCTGCTTTTTATATGCCTGCTAATTGGTGTGCTGCTGCGGCGGGTGCGTGCTTTTCCGAGCGCCACGCCTATGGCGCTGAACCAATTTGTGATTTACATTTCGTTGCCTGCGCTGGCTCTTAATTTTATTCCCGAAATAGAACTAACGCGCACACTGTTGCTGCCCGTGGCAGTGGCCTGGATCTGTTTTGGCGTGTCGGCGTTGCTGTTCGGGAGCCTGGGTAAACTTTATGGCTGGTCACGGAAGCTAACTGGTTGCCTGATACTAATGTCGGGCCTGAGCAATACCTCCTTTGTCGGGTTTCCTATTATAGAGGCACTTTATGGTGAAAGCGGACTTAAAATTGCCATTCTGGTAGATCAGCCGGGCTCTTTTGTAGCGCTCTCTACCGTTGGTATTGCAGTGGCGGCCTCTTTTTCTAAAGGTGAGGCCAGTGCCAAAGCTATCTTAAAAAAGATTGCAACGTTTCCGCCATTGCTATCGTTTTTTGTGGCACTTGGCATGAGTTTGATGGGGTGGCACTTCCCCGAGGAGCTGCGGGAGGTCTTTCAGCGGCTAGGTAGCACTGTTACGCCTTTGGCGCTGGTGTCGGTGGGGATGCAGCTGCGGGTGGAGCGGCACAGCAAGCACTGGCGCTTTATGTTTTTAGGTCTGGCTTACCAGTTGTTACTGGCACCGGCCATTATATTGGCACTTTATGCAGGGCTTTTTAATACCCGGGGCGAAATTCTGCATGTGAGCGTGATGGAGGCTGCTATGTCGCCCATGATTGCACCTTCTATTGTAGCTGCTACTTACGGCCTGAAGCCTCGACTGGCAAACATGATGGTAGGGTTTGGTCTGCCGCTGTCTTTTATAACGCTGGTATTCTGGTATTGGGTGTTGTCTCTGGTCTAACTTCTTCAATATTAATTAAAAAAGCCCTGTTATGTTAAGAGGTGGTTTAAGTTCTGGAAGGGCATTTCTATTAGAATAATTTAGGCTGTGCGGAAGACAATTATTGTTGAATTGTTTCATTGCCTGAGTCTTTGTCCTATATGTCTTGCTACAGGGAACCACATCGCCTGCGCCACCCCTCCTTGAAAAAAGGAGGAGTGAACCAACATAAAGCAAGACAATTCTTGATTTATCCGGAAGGCCATTTATATTACAATAATTGGGTCTGAGTTGTCAGCTACAGTTCCTCCTGCCAACCTGCTTTTGATGATTCTGCCGCACCCTTAGTAGCTTATTCCGGCTCCTGATAAGTGTCGAGCTTTATTTTTTCGATGAGCAGGTAGTTCTTGAACTGGTGAATGAGCCGGTCCATTTCTTTCTCTTTTACCTCCAGCGCCTCCATTTCCTCATCTGAGGTGTCGAGCACTGGTTTCAGTCTTGAGAGGCTATCGTTAAGTTGTACAATGGCTTCTTCGGTATGTGTTTTCAGTTCCTGGTTTTCTTCCACTAAAATGCCCTGTTCCAGTTCCACAATGTAGGCTTCCAGAAACTTAACCATATCCCAGGGGTTATTGGGTCGGTTCCAGGTAAAGGTAATGTTACAGCGGCGGCATTTGTAGGTATTGCATTTCCAGCCGCGCTCCGTGGTGGTGCTGCCGGTGCGTTTCAGCATATCGGCTTTCTGGCAGGTAGGGCACTGGGCGTTATCTTCAATCAATGCCTTCAGGCGTTCTCTTTTGTCCAGAATGGCAGACCGGTTATGGGCATGGTTGTAGAGCTGCGTTTCGAGATTTTGGCAGGCGGTGGTCAGTTGAGTGTGTTCAGGGCTAATTTCGCCGCTCTCCATCATCTGCTTGGCGCGTTTCCCAAAAAAACTGATCAGTTTAATTAATTCTCGTTCGGTGGCTTTCAGTTCTGCTTGCTTCATGTATGAGGTTTAATAACACAAAGGTACAAATTTTTTTAAACTGGCCGGAGAGAGCCAACTGCTGCCTTCACAGCTAAACCTAGAACAGACAAAGGAAGGCACAAACCTCCATTTTTTAATGGGTTGGCATAGCGGATATTTTTGCTGGTCCGGCCTAAGCAACCAGAGGAAATTATGCTAATGAAAAAGGCCTTCCGGAGGCAATATTTCTTTGTAAACTAAAGGTTTAACCCTTGTGAACTAAAGAATATCCTTTAGCGCGTGGCTATGTTTTTTCTATGTCTACAACCATGGGAGGTTTGTTTCCTACTCACTACCAAGTCTCCCGATGCACTTTCCCAATCAAAAACCTATTTGCCAGACTCCCGGAGGCGTTTGTAGATGCGGATGGCAAGCATAAGCATAGCTGAAAAAAGGAGCAACCCAATAATACCCCAAAGCATGCTCAAGGAGCTTTTAAGTACCACCAGAAAAACAATGCTGATGAGAAACACGGTGGCTACTTCGTTCCAGAGCCGCAATTGGTTAGAACTGTATTTTACCAGACCCGCCTGCTGCTGCTTAAAGAGGGCATGACACAGAAAGTGGTATACATACAAGCCTGCCACAAAACATAGTTTCCAGATAAGCCAGGAGGGCACGCTTCCGTAAAGGTGCAGGATGAGCAAACCGAAAATGAGCGTAAGTATTGCAGAGGGCCAGGTAATGCCATACCAAAGCCGCTTTTGCATTAGCTGGTACTGTTCCTGCAGGATGCTGCGTTGTGGTTCGGGTTTCTCGCTGGCTTCGGCAAAGTATATAAAGAGGCGCACAATGTAAAACAAACCGGCAAACCAGGTAACAACAAAAATTATGTGCAGAGCTTTTATATAGAAAAAATACATCGCGAAAGTTGGAGCCACTCCTGACTGGCTTTTTTGCAAAGGTAAGGGTTCAGCTAAAATTTAAATGATTTATCTCTTTTAAATATAGCTGTGCTGAGGGCAGTAAAGCTAAAGAATTATAAATTGCAGCTGGTAAATTGTAAGGCAAAACCAGCGAAACTTATGAAAATTACGTCTCCTACTTTACTTCTGGACAAAGGCAAGTGTATCCGGAATATTCGCATGATGGTAGAGAAGGCGAATCGAAATGAAGTAAGGTTGCGACCACATTTTAAAACGCATCAATCGGCTCAGGTGGGGGAGTGGTTCCGCGAAATGGGGGTAGAGGCTATAACAGTATCTTCGCTACGTATGGCGGCCTACTTTGCCCGGCACGGCTGGAGAGATATTCTGGTGGCCTTTCCGGTTAACCTTCTTGAGCTGGAAACAATAAACGAACTGGCTGCTACCATACGCCTGCACCTGGTGGTAGTGAATATGGAATCGCTGGAGGTGCTCGACAAACAGTTGCAGCACCCAGTGTATGTATGGGTTAAAATAGACACCGGTTATCGTAGAACAGGCGTATTGCCGCACAACCACGCCGAACTTGATCCCATGCTGCAGCTATTGCTGCAAAGTGACAAGCTTTATTTTGAAGGTTTTTTAGCGCACGACGGGCATACATACAAGCAAACGGACACCGAGGCTATCCAGACCATTCATAATACGAGTGTTTATTTGCTACACTTGCTCCGGAAGCGTTACCACCACCTTTTTCCTGATATCCTGCTCTCTATCGGCGACACGCCTTCCTGCAGTGTGCTGGAAAACCTGACAGGGGTGGATGAAATAAGACCGGGAAACTTCGTGTTTTACGACCTGACGCAACAACGTATTGGCTCCTGTACGTTTGAAGAAATAGCCGTGTGTATGGCCTGCCCCATCGTAGCCAAGCACTCCGACCGTAACGAGATCATCTTGTATGGCGGAGGCGTGCACTTTTCAAAAGACTTTTTAGTACAAGAGGACAGCTCGCTCCTATATGGGCGTGTTGTAGAACCAACCAACTACGGCTGGTCGACTCCTATAGACGATATGCAGTTGGTGTCGCTGTCGCAGGAACATGGGGTGGTAAGCGCCTCAGATGAGCAATTTGAAAAATACGACGTAGGGGACCTGCTGTATGTATTACCCATCCACTCCTGTCTTACCTCTAACCTGATGAAGCGCTATCTGACTCTGGAAGGGGAGTGGCTGGAGCACCTTTCGGGTACACCGTTATAAAGTCGTGTGGGGGTTGCTACACTTATAGATTAATCAGCGCTCCGTACACGCCGTCTACCACAGCCGTCATCCTGTCAAAGTCCAGAGTATCGATCGTGTCGCTTTTTTGGTGATAGTGGGGGTTCCGCAGAAATGAAGAATCGTTTATCATAATGGCCTCCACATTGTATCGCCAGTAATTGCGGTGGTCCGATAAGCCTGCCAGGCCCATGCCGATGGGCAGGTTAACCGACTGTACATCTATTGTGGTATGCTGCTGCATGAGGTGCTGCATGTTTCGGGTAAATGCCTCCTGCCCCTGTTTCCCAACTACGACAATAAAGTTACCCGTGTTGGGGTAAAACTGCCGCATGGCCTCATCCGGAAATCGTTGGGAGTTAGGCTCGTCCGAAAAATACCCGATCATTTCGAAGCAGATCATGTATTTTACCTTTACTCCTTGTTCATGTAAGTATTTGGCATGCACCGCACTTCCCATATTATCTGTGGCGAAATAAGGCGGCTCTTCCAGCGAATAGGCAACAAACTCTACGGCATAAGGTAACTTTGGCCTGGCGCTAAACAGCAGTCTGGCCGTTTCTAGTAAACCTGCCACACCACTGGCATTGTCGTCGGCTCCAGGTTGGTCGCCGCAAACATCGTAGTGTGCTCCAACCACCACGCGTTCCTGTTCCTCTTTTCCGTAAAGCAACCTGATGTTGCGGTAATTTTCTCCGTTTACTTTAAATACCTGATCTTCTTCGGCATTACCTAATTCTCTAAAGGCATCGGAAATGTAGTTGGCGGCCTTGTTGAGAGCCTGTAACTGCTGGTAATTGCGGGCTGGGTTCATTGATGTCAGGAACTCAACATCTTTATAAAGGTTCTTTTTATTTGCTTTCATAAAAGAAGGCTGACGTAAGATTTTTATATAGGGATATTCGGCACGGGGTGCAGGTGAAAAAAGAAAGGCTGGCATTGCACCAGCCTTTCCTGCTCTATAAAACATGAACAAAACTAAAAGCCTTGCTCGCCATAGCCACCACTATAATAGCCACTTAAGCCGTATGGTTTGTTCTGCTCTTCGCCCGGTCTTCTTAAGGATCCGTAATTTCCATCGTTGGAGCCATAGTCGCCCCGGCTGATGCGATCAGAATTGCTGCCCATGTAGTAGCCATAGCCAGCTTCCTGGTTTCTGTCGCGGTACGAATTGTAGTCGCTATCATTGAAATCGTAGCTGTTCTGCCTGCTTCCCTGAAACCTTCTGGAAGTGTCGGAGCCATACAAGTCCTGGCTAGCGGATGTTCTGTTGCTGCCCCTGTTGAACTGGTTGCCCCGTGATCCACGGTTGTCTTCCCAGCCTTGGTTGCTGTACCCGCTGGTGCCACCGTATCTCTGGCTACCGGCATACCCGCTGTTGCGGTTGTTGTCGTACATGTTTCTTCGTCCGCTGTCGTAGAACCTGCTATCGTTGTCGTGCTGATTGTGTTGTGAGCCGTAGCCACCGCGAGAGCTGCCATAGCCCTGCGCTCCACCATAGCTGCCCATATTGCCATAGTTGCGGGATGAACTGTAGGAATTGTCCTGGTCTAACTGTGAGCCGTATCCGCCTAATGCATCGCCCTGAAAACCATAGTTGCTGCGGCTGCGGTATTGCCCCTGATCTGGCGACACATAACTTCCACGTCGCTCCTGCTGAGGAGAGTAGGTGGAATGTTGCTGCTCAGGATGTCGGTATCTTTCCGACCGCCGGGTATGAAACTCCTCATCGGAGTGTTGCCAGCGGTTTTGGTCGTAATCTGAATCATGTCTGTTCATAGCTTTTGTGTTTAGTTTAACATAAAGCACTAAATGCTGCTTATGTATACTAACGAATAGTAGTGTAAGGAGTTTAGTTTGAACAAAGACAATAGTAAGGGGGGCAGTAGTAATATCTGTGCGCAAAACCTGAACCGGTGAAGAGCCAGTTAATCAGGCACCTTCTGTCGCGCCTCTCTTGTCAAAGAGGAAATTTTCGGAAGATAAAGTGTGTTTGCAGCTTAGAGAAAAGCACGAGGCAAAGGCACAGAAAATAAAATACTATTTAGCCCAATTACTCAAACATACCCTAAGCCCTTTCAAGCCATTTTGACTCTGGAAGGGCTTTTTCATTAGCATAATTCTTTTTTGTGGGAGAGGATTTGAAACAATGTATTTTGAGAGGAAGCCTTACGACAATGCGCTATCAGAAAGTAAAATGTTTGGGAAACGCGATACCAAACACTAACAAGAGGTTATTCCGAGCTTGCCGATGAAAGTATTTGGTACTTGACGACGAGTGACTGATTTCTCGAAGAGGTCACTATGACACACCAGTGAAAGCTCATGTGGTGCTAAGGCAGACAGTTGGCAGCAGGACAATAGCTTGTTTCAGGTTTCTGAAATCGGGCCTCTTCTCCAGGCATTGGAACTGACCGGCTTCGTATAATTCAAAAAATATACGCCTTTAGGCTTGGTACTATAACAAAAATGAACATTCGGGAGTAAATGCTTCTACTCCGCCCTGTAAAGAGTTTCAGGTACAATTTCTTGAAGTTACACCTAAACGTCACCAACAGGTGCTGGGGCAATACTCATGTTTGGATTTTAAGTAAAATGGCAAAAGATACAAAACAAAAAAAAGTAACAGATAAGCAAAAAGCTGCTGAGACTTTTTATAAAGAAGCATTAGAAATTTTAAATGCTGCTGGCGTACCCTACCTGGTAGGTGGCGGTTTTGCGCATAAAGAATATACCGGCATATTCCGGGACACCAAAGACCTCGACATTTTTTGTAAATCCGGCGATTACCCACGCATTCTGAAAACCATGGCCGACAGCGGTTACGAGCTAGAGGTAACGGATGCCCGCTGGCTTGCAAAAGTGAAAAAAGGAGAGCACTTCATCGATATTATTTTTAGTAACCCCGGCGGGCTTTGCGCGGTAGACGAAACCTGGTTTGAGCATGCCGTAAAAGGCGAAGTATGGGGCTTGCCCGTGTTGTTTATGGCGGCCGAAGAGTTGATCTGGTGCAAAATTTACGTGCAGAACCGTGAGCGCTACGATGGCTCCGACATCAACCACGTGATGCTTCGGTATGGCCACAAAATGGATTGGAAGCGCCTTTGGCTACACATGGAGCAACACTGGCAATTGCTGCTGGCCCAGTTCCTTAACTTTCAGTTTGTGTACCCGTCAGACCGCGATATTATTCCGAGGTGGCTTTTTGATGAACTCCTGAAAAGAGCGCAGGAACAGTTCGATATGCCTACATCGCTGGAGCGGGTATGCCGCGGCGCCTTAATTGATCAGACACAATATGCAACCGATAGTAACGAATGGGACTATAAGGTAGTAACCATGAGATCAGTTTAACTATGATAGAAAAAGAAAATAACGAACCAACCAAAACCAGAATCGCAGCCATAGGCGACATACATGTGCGGGAAGCAGACCAGGGAAAGTGGGCCGATTTTTTCAGGGAAGTATCGGCGCAGGCCGATGTGCTGCTCCTTTGCGGGGACCTTACCGATACAGGCCGGGAATCGGAAGCTGAAGTTCTGGCCAAAGAGCTAAAATCTTGTTCCATTCCTGTTATTGGTGTGCTGGGTAACCACGATTATGACAAAAACGAGCAGGAAGCCATCCGCAAAGTACTTGTTCGCGAGGATGTACATATACTAGATGGCGAAAGTGTGGTGATTGGAGATGTCGGTTTTGCCGGAGTAAAAGGGTTTGGGGGAGGTTTTGACAAGGGAATGCTCTCAATGTTTGGCGAACCCATGATGAAAGCTTTTGTACAGGAAGCTGTTGACGAGTCGCTGAAGCTGGACGGAGCCCTTGCCCGCTTAGATAGCGAGCATACCGATTTAAAGAAGATCGTGTTGCTGCACTACGCGCCCATAAAAGCAACAGTGGTTGGCGAACCGGAGCAGATCTTTCCTTTTCTAGGCTCCTCGCGGCTGGCAGAGCCATTAAACAGGAGGGGTGTTATTGCTGCCTTTCATGGGCATGCCCACATCGGTACTTTGCAAAGCGAGACTTCAAAAGGTGTGAAAGTCTTTAATGTTTCCAAGCCAGTGTTGGTGCAGGAAGGCTACGACCCCTGTTTTTTCCTGATGGAAGTTTAATTTTTCCCGAGGGTCCAAAAATATAAATTCTGTTAATGAAAATGCCCTTCTAGAGGTGTTTTTGGCTTTAGGCTAAAGCAGCCTGTTAATCATCTGATTCCGGTAGCTCTTCCTGATATAAGTGCTACCGGAATTTGCTTTTTATGGCGGTACAAGCTTACTTTATAATAATGCTATTCAGTACCAAACCCCTACCAAAAACTTGAGAATGGCGGCCCGGCGATTATTCCTGATTCTTTTGCCCGTTATGTGGCTGCTAGGAGCCTGCTCAACGGAGCAGGAACTGGGGCAGGAACCGCAGGTAAAGCAGCAGGAGGTGAAGGTGCCAGCCAACTTTCCGGCTCTGGAAATGCAAAGCTACAATCAGCTGTCGGAGGAAGGGGTAGAGTTGGGCCGGCGTTTGTTCTACGACACCAGGCTATCAGGGAACAATACTTTATCGTGTGCCTCCTGCCATGAGCAGCGGCTAGCTTTTACCGATGGTGCTGCCCTTTCTGCTAAGGGGGCTGCAGGAACTCCCTTGCTTCGCCATTCGCCCGGCTTAGCCAATATGGCCTGGATGACTGGCTTTTTCTGGGATGGAGGAGCTAAAAATCTGGAGTCGCAGGCCTTTGGACCTCTCACGGCCCCAGACGAAATGGACCAGAACCTGCAGGAACTGGTAACGGAGCTGCAGTCCATTCCTGATTATGTTAGCAGATTTAAGCTTGTTTTTAACGACGAGATAAAGGCGGCCTATATTGGGCAGGCGCTGGCGCAGTTTCAGCGGACGCTTGTGTCGGCTGGTTCGCGCTACGATAAATATGTGCGCCAGGAGCCAGGCGGCACCATGTCGGAGCTGGAGTTGCAGGGGCTGAGAGTTGTACGGCAAAAGTGCGGCAGCTGCCACACCGGCGAACTCTTTACCGATAACCTCTATCATAACAACGGCCTCGACCTGGATTTTAACAACGAGCAGCACGAAGGCATTTACCAGGGGCGTTACCGCATTTCGCATAACCCGGCAGATCTTGGCAAATATAAAACTCCCACCCTCCGTAACATCATGCTCACTGCACCTTATATGCACGATGGCCGGTTTGCTACTATCTCCGAAGTGCTGCACCATTATAGCCAAGGGGTGCAGGTATCTGCCACCCTAGCGCCCGACCTGTTGCAAGGTGCCGGTGGTGCGGCCGGAATACCTTTAACCCAGCAGGAGCAGGAAGCTATAGTGGCCTTTCTGGAAACACTAACTGATTACGAATTTATTCAGAACCCCAAGCTGGCTTCTCCTTTTAAGGAAAAAGAGGAGAAAGTTTTTTAAAGAAAATGGCATTTTGCATACCAGAAAAAGGACCTGCCCGTTGAAAATAAAAGTTCGAAAGATGAAGCCAGTTGTACCAAGCCTTTTGTGGAGCATGTTGCTAGCCGCTTTCTTTGCTTGTTCCCCCGATAAAACAGGAGAGCCCGACCCTACACCAGCCACCACTTCTCCTACACCTTACGAACTGGTTAGGCCAAGCATTTTTCCGCGCGTGGAGAGTATGCCCGTCGATAACCCTTTAACAGTAGAAGGAATAGAGTTGGGTAGGCATCTTTTTTATGAAAAAAAACTATCGGGCAACAATACCATGTCGTGCGGCAGCTGTCACATTCAGGAAAAGGCCTTTACCGATGGCAAGGCTGTGGCTATAGGAGAGCTCGGCCTGCCGCACACCCGCAACACCATGTCTATTGCCAACCTGGCCTGGTTTAATCGTTTTAACTGGGATGGCAGCGCCTTTAACCTGGAGGAGCAGGCAACTGGGCCGATCGAGAACCATTTGGAGATGAACCAGAACCTGGATGAGGCAGTGCACGAGCTGCAGGCTACACCACTGTATCCGCCTATGTTTCAGAAGGCGTTCGGCTCTGCCACCATCACCACCGATAACATTCTGAAAGCGCTGGCGCAATTTCAGCGCACGCTCGTATCTGCCAATTCGCGCTACGACCAGCACATGATGGGCACTAAAAAACTGAGCAGCTACGAGGAAGAAGGCATGGATTTGTTTATGACGCACCCGGAGCCTAGCATCAGCCTGCGCGGCGGCAACTGTGGCGATTGCCATGGCGGCACCCTCATTTCCATGAAAACCTTCCATAACAACGGCCTCGATGTAACTTTTGCCGACAAGGGGCTTGGTGCAGTGACTGGGAACCCGCGCCACGATGGCATGTTTAAAGCGCCTTCACTACGAAACATTGCTCTCACGGCTCCTTATATGCACGACGGCCGTTTCAATACTCTAGAAGAAGTGCTCGACCACTACAACGACCACATGCGCTACGACAGTCCCGGCATAGACCCGCTCATTGTTGAAGCCTCAAATATAGTAGATGGAAAAACCCTGATGATCATGGAAGAGGAAAAGAAGAAAATTATTGCCTTTCTGCATGCTCTCACCGATTCTAGTTTTATTACAGAAGAGCGTTTTTCTGACCCGTTTAAAAAATAAGCTGCCACAGGTTATTAATCCTTTGGTTTATATCTCTTCATTCAAGCCCTTACACCTTAGAAAACTATGATGAAATTAAACCTGCGTTTCATTTTTATATTAGTAGCTGTTCCACTTCTTTCGGCCTGCAACGACAAAAAAGAAAATCCTGAAGCTACTACCTCTGTAACTGTTTCTATTCAGAACATGGTTGGAACAGAGCCGCTCCAGCTAGACGAGGTTGCCTATATCAGCCCCGCAGGCCATAGCTATTCTCTCAGCAACTTTAAATACTACCTTAGTAATGTAAAACTGATTGGCAGTGGCGGAGCAAAAATGTATGTGGAGCCAGAGAGTTACCACCTCATTGCTCAAGATGGTAAAACCTCCTTTGTAATGCCCGATGTGCCTGTTGGAACTTACCAGAAGCTGGAGCTTTCTATAGGAATAGACGAAGAACTTAACCACCGGATAGATCACCAGGGAGACCTGGACCCAAGCAACGAGATGGTATGGAACTGGGACACAGGTTATAAATTTATTACCCTTGTTGGCTCCTACACAGGCCAGACGCGGAGTGGGGGATTGGTGTTCCATATTGGGGGCGATGCCAACTACCGCACTCTTACCTTGGACCTGCCCCAGCCCCTGAACCTGCAGGAAGGAGGGAGCAACCAGCTGCGCCTGCAGGCAGATGTAAACGAGCTTTTTCAGCACCCGAACCTGATTGATTTTGAGGTGATGAACTCCTCCGGCCACGGCTCCGGCCCCAATTTAATAGCCGAGAACTACAGCAACGGATTTTTAAAAGTTATAGCAGTCGAGTAATTTTTAATATAAAAAAGCAGTGGCTGCACCTTATCGGGCAGCCGCTGCTTTTTTATGGTTTCTGCTTTGGCGTTACACTTCTTCCATGTACTGGTTGTACTCTGGGTGGCGTTTTACAAAAGTCTCTACTACAGGGCAGGAAGGTATAAATTTATAGTTCTTCGATTTTACAAATTCCAGCCCTGCTCTTACCAGTTCATCCGCCAGCCCTTGACCACGATCCTTTTTCGGAACATATGTATGATCAAAATCTATAATATTATCTTCAGGATAAGTATAGGTTAGTTCTGCTTCTTCTCCTTCTAAATCGGCGTAGAAGCGTAAATCATCTTCATCGTGTACGATATTCATAATCTCTAGCTTTTGAATTAGTTCTGAATGTACGTTAAAGCCGGTTCTAAGTTAATAAAAGATCTTGAATAGGCCTGATTCGAAAAACCCTCAAAACTCTCTTAAAGGGCAAAACCATTAGAAGAATTTGAGTTTATAAGAAAGGCTTAAGGGTTCAGCAGCTTTTCCTCGTCGTGCCAGCGGAGGCGGTAGGCATTCATGGCGGTGGTACCTAGCTTCTGGAGGAGGCGGTAATTTACTACAGCACCAATAGGAGCACCAATAACTGGGATCATTTGGGCCAGCTTCGGAATATCGATATAGTCGCGGTACTCCTGCTGAAAGTTGCGCCAGTCGAACTGGTGAATGTCAGTGGGGAGCTGGTGCTTTTGGTCTTCCCAGTTCACCATTTTCAGATACACCTGCTTACGCTGCTCCTGGCTGCTGAAAGCGAGCTGAAAGATGTAGAGCAGGTACACCCGTTCCCGGTAATCTTCCACAAAGTAGCCGTAGTACGTGGCAATGTCGAACAGCATTTTCAGCTTCAGGCTCAGCAGCAGCGGGAAATCGGCCAGTCCCAGCAAAATACCCCCCACACCAGTAACGCCACCTTCTGCAGCAGCTGCCTTCTTATAAAATGCTATACGGTCCAGCACCACCTTCTCCTTCAGCTCCATGGTTACATGCACAAAAGGCGGTTGTGTGGTTTTTTCGGCTCCAAACAAAACCGCCCGGATCATTTGCTTAACGGTGGCGGTAACAGCCAGGTGGACTTTTTCAGGGATATAGCTGTTGAGCTTGGTCTGCACTTTTTTAGCCATTCTGTTCGCTAAAGAAGGCTCCTGCATCATTTCGTGCTGCCAGAGCTGCAGCTCCAGCAGCATTTGTTCTTCATAAGGAGTCATAGGTGTAGATTATCAGCTGGTCTATTTTGTTGTACGGCAGGGGATGTAGGTTGGGATTCAGAGCTTCTGATTAAGAGTTTTTCTGAAAGTTAGCGGATTTTAAGCAAGATTACCTGTAAAATTCGTTAAGAATTTATTGGTATAGGTTATTGAAGACCTCTCCAAATGGTCATCCTTTTGGGATCTTGTGGGCAAGATCCTTTAGCAATGGCTACTGGCGGTTTAGTTTAAGTTCGCATAGTTTATATTTACCTGTTCATCAGGCTGAAGCTATTGCATAGCTGGCTTTCTTGTTCTTTTTGTCTTGATACAAAAAGAACCAAAAAAATCAAGACAATTTTGAACTCGCTGACCGCTCAAACAAAAAATCGTCAATTGTGCACCTGGCAAAAGTATTCGCTCTGAAGCCTCCTGCCGCACTAGCTTTTTAAATGATGAGGCAGCTTTTACATCGCTCAAATTATTCTAATGAAAATGGCCTTCCAGAGACTATTTTTCCTATTATGGTCCAGGACTTGTTGGAGATTCTGAAGCTTCGGCATAATAGTAGAAACAGAAATCAGTAAAGATAAAGATCCTAAAAAAGCAGAAGGCGAAGGTTAATGACACCTCCGCCTTCTGCTTTTTTAGGCTCTTGCTTGTTATTTTACCATTTCATCTATGGTACTGGTAGATACGGCGTGGTAATTTGGCCGTGCTTTGGCATAAATGGCGAGTGCTTTTTTCTTGCCTTCCGGGGTTCTCAGCAGTTCCTTGTAGAGCGGCACCAGGAATTTTCGGCGGCCTACAATGGTCAGGAAGGCTTCCATAGCCTGGTCGGCCGTGGTGTAGTTGTTGCGGATGGCGTGTAAGAACCAGGCAGCCAGCACTTCTGAGTTACCCGATTTCGTGAAACCGAATGCCTTGTCTAGTTCTGCAAGCTGTTGTTGAGAAAGCTCCTCAGGCAGTAGCCGGATAAAGTGCAGCCACTCATGGCTCGACCAGTCTTTGGTTTGCAGCGAGGCAGCTGGCGTGCCACCAGACCAATTCGTATAGGCTTCTTCTACTTGTGCAAATCGTTTGGAGGCAGGTTTAACATGGTTTTCCGGAAGTCCGGCTGTAAATACCCAGCCTTCTATATCTATTTGCGCTGCAATTTTCTCGTCACCCTTAATGAGCTCGCTACGCAAAAACTCCAGAAAGCGGTCGGTGTTGGTGCTTTGGAACGCGAAGGTCTGGAAGTACTTGTTCAGGAACTGGTCCATGCGCTCCCGGCCTACTGTTTTTTCGATGTTAAGCAAAAATGCGTTTCCTTTTTCGTAGGCAATTTCTGTAAGGCCTTCATCCGGGTCGCGCCCCTCCAGGTCGAGTTTCAGACGGGTATCGTCTTTTTTCTCCATTTCTTCTAAAGTATGTTGCAGGTCCTGGTAACCGAGTACCTGCAACATGTCGGCATAATCTTTACCGTAAAGCTCCTCCATAATCCGCCGTTCAAAATAAACAGTAAAGCCTTCGTTTAGCCAGAAGTCGTTCCAGGTGCCGTTGGTTACCAGGTTGCCGCTCCAGCTATGTGCCAGCTCATGCGCAATAAGGCTGGTAAGGGACCGGTCTTTGGCCAGCACAGTAGGCGTTACAAAGGTGAGTCGTGGGTTCTCCATGCCACCAAACGGGAAAGACGGAGGCAGTACCAGCAGGTCGTAGCGGTCCCAGCGGTAGCGGCCGTAGAGCTTTTCGGCAGCCGTAAGCATCTGGTCCATCTCGGCAAACTCATAAGTAGCCTCTTTAATGGTAGCAGGCTCTGCATAAATCCCGGTTTTTTCTCCGATGGGCTCAAATACAAGGTCGCCCACCGACAGCGCCATCAGGTAAGAAGGGATTGGCTGACGCATGTAAAATTTGTACTCGCCCGTGCTGTTCTTTTCTTTCGGGTTTTCGGCACTCATAACAGCCAAAAGTTCTTTAGGCACCTTTACGTTGGCACTGTACGTAATCCGGATGCCCGGGCTATCCTGAATGGGAATCCAGGTGCGGGCCAGAATGGCCTGTGACTGTGTAAACAGGAAAGGGTGCTTTTTGCCGGCTGTCTGCTGCGGGTTCAGCCATTGCAGGGCGGCTGCTGCTGTTGTGGTGCGGTAGTGTATGGTTACAGATTTTGTGTCTGGCTTAATATCTATCAGCAGGGGCTGGCCCAGAAACTTCTCTTCTTTGCCCAACCGGAAAGTGGTTTCGGCTAAGCTGTCTCCCAGAAATACTTTCTCGATTTCCAGACCACGTGTATCAAACACGATCTGATCGGTTTTTGTGATGTTATCTATCTGGTAAGTTGCCTGCCCGGCAATAACCTTTTGGTCGAAATTAACCGATATGTTCAGGTCGAGGTGTTTAGCTACGGCCTCGGTTGGCTGTGCAAAACTATGTACATCGTGCGATACTCTTTCAATTTCTTGTCCGGTTTGCATAGTCTGATTGTCGTTAGAGGAATTATTGCTGCAAGACACCAGCTGCATGGTACTTGCCAGGCCTAACCCAAGTAAAAACGTTTGGTATGATTTCATTTATAAGCATATGTTCTGCTGGTAAGTTAAGTTTTTTATACCTAAATGGTCAAATTCTATTGAGGCTCTTGGCTGGGTTATTACTAAACAATAGGCTTACCTTCTTTGATTTTGCTCAGGGTGAAGAAGTTAAACTATTCGTTTTGGTTAGAGAAAAGAGGAGCCTCGGAAACGTAAGTGCTGTAGGAAGTACAGGTAAAGGTCGTGTTCGATAACATCTATATTAAAGACTTAGTCTTATATAACATGGGCCAGGGCCTTTACCCTGATTCTGATAAAGTGGCTCCGGAAGGGCAAATTCATTACAATAATTTAGATTCGAGGTTTAGGGTTTGTTTTAAAGTAGGAAATTTATGTTAAATAACAATGGCTGTAACATCTTCCGTCAGCTAAGGAAATTATACCGGGGGAGTGGCAGGGCCAGCTGCATAACATTTTTATACAAATAGAAGTACATAGAACATAAATTCCCCTTACAGTGTGAGGAAGAGGCTGCTGCTTGTACTATAGCAGGATCGGCTGTTCGCTTTCTGCCTTTACATGGATAGAAGCTGCTACCAGGGGAGATCTACCAAACATAAAATAACAATGAACCCTATTTATTATTTCACCCGATTAAAATATATGGCAGGCTTTTTATGCCTGCTGCTGACTTTTGGCTGTAACTCAGGCTCCCGCGACAATCTGGCGGGCAATGAGGATAAAGACCAGATCCAGACAGACAGTGTATACGTGCAGCGTTTTATAAACCAGAAGCAGGAATTTAAAGACCATGCGGACCTGATGTTTCTTTTTTACAGGGAGCGCGATTATCGCCTGGCCTGGTTCAGGGACGACAAACTGGTTCCGGAAACTGAAAAATTCCTAGAAACAATAAACCAGAGCCGCAAAGAAGGACTGGAACCTGCCAACTACAAAATAGTGGATGTGGAGGGCATGATTCAGAAGCTGAATGAGATGAAGACCAAAGACACCGCTCGGGTGGCGTTGCAGAAACAGATTGACGTGGCCCTTACTGCTACCTACTTTAAATACGCTTCAGATTTTTATACCGGCCGCCTCGATCCAAATGATGAAACGAACCTGGAGTGGAACGTAAAGCAGAACAATATAAAACTGCATAAGGTGCTGCAAACTATCCTGAAGGAGCGTGAAAGCACCTACCCGTATTATGAGTTTGAGGCGCTTCACGATGGTTATGTGCAACTACGGTCGGCCTTACAAAAGTACCGTGCGTTGCAGAAGCAAGGCGGTTGGGCTAAAGTGGAGCTCGGAAACCGCAAGTCAATAAAAGTGGGTGATACCGCTCAGGCTGTGCTCTCCCTCCGTAAGCGCCTGAACCCAGAAGCCGCCGTAGATGTAAATAACCCGGCACATCGCCAATTCGACACGAACCTGGAGCAACAAGTTAAGGTGTTTCAGCAATTACATGGTCTTGATCCGGATGGTGTGGTAGGCGGTAAAACATTGGAAACCTTAAATGTGCCAGTTGAAAGCCGGATTGATCAGATTATGGTAAACATGGAGCGCTGGCGCTGGATTCCGAAACGTCTCGTTCCAAAGAGCTTAGACCAGAAGTTTATATGGGTTAATATTCCGGAGTACAAGCTCTACATTTATGAGGATCCGGATAACGACCCGGAGGCGGAAAGAAAGTACAAGAAAACAATGGAAATGAAAGTGATTGTGGGCAAGCAAATGCACTCCACGCCTATATTCAGCGATAAGCTGGAGTACGTGGTGGTGGCTCCTTACTGGAACGTGCCGAATAGCATTGTCGCAAACGAAATAAAACCTGCCATACTGCGTAACCCAAGCTATCTGGAGTCGCAGAACATGGAAGTGGTAACAAAAGAAAAAGAACCCAAAGTAATTGATGCTTCTTCTATCGATTGGGAAAATGTAACAGAAAAAGACTTTCCGTATATGGTGCGCCAGAAGCCAGGACAACGCAATGCCCTGGGAACCATTAAGTTTTTGTTTCCTAATGAGTTCGCCGTTTACCTGCACGATACCCCAGCCGGACAGCTGTTTAGCCAAACGGAACGCGGGTTTAGCCATGGTTGTGTGCGTGTTGAAAGGCCAATGAACCTTGCTACCTACCTGCTACAAGACATGCCCGAGTGGAATGAGAGCAGGATAAATGAAACAATAGAGGCTGGAGAAGAAACCTGGATAACCCTGCCTAAAAAAGTGCAGGTGTACCTGGTGTATTTTACCAGCTGGGTAGATGAGAAAGGCAATGTTCACTTCCGGGAAGATATCTATGGACATGACAAGAAACTGGAGAATGAACTTTTTAGCTAAGAAAGCAGGCTATACCACCACTTGTTTAGCACTTTCAGCGGTGCTGCTCTCCACCGGTTGTTCTTCCGACAACCCGACGCAAAATGCAGGCGAGCGCACAAAAGATTCAGTTGTCGTAGATAGTAAATCCAAGCAGAAGAACATGCAACCAGTGCAGGAGATTACACTCCGGACTGTAGGCGACGAGGTGAAAGAGGAAGAGGAGGAGGGCAAACCCAGGCATAAGCATTACGACCAAGACACTATTGAAGTAAAAGCAGGGTCGGTAGTAAAGTTGACCCTGATTAATGAAGGCTCTGAGCAGTCCATGATTCATAATATCGTTTTTACCAGAGCAGGAAAATCCACGCAGGTAGCGCTAGCTGGAGAAAAGATAGGAGCGCCAGGAAACTTTGTTCCTGCCGATACCGTGCGAGTTTTGGCCGCATCTCCACTTGCTTTGCCCGGCCAAACGGTGCATCTAGAGTTTACAGCGCCTAAAGAACCTGGCTTCTTTGATTTTGTCTGCACTTATCCGCAGCATTACAAAGAAATGAAAGGAGTGATGGTGGTGAAGTAGCATATTGAAATAAACTAAGATTCTTGCTTTAGAGGCATGCTGTAAAACAGCATGCCTCTTTTTTATTGCCTATACCGCATTAAAATTAACTTAAACAATCGAGCCCCAGTAGGCGCATTGTCTTAATGTTACAGAAACAGGAGAAGAGAATGGCACAAAGGAAAGTAGTAAATGCGCCTAGAAACTGCCAAAAGTGTATTTATGATTTCCACAACTTATACACTCCTGCTAGAATAAGCAAGGCTTAAATAGGTGGTTTTTAGTCTTATGTGGATAACTCGAGTTATCCACATAAGCGAGAATTACCCTGCCATTATGTCATTTTGTGTGTTTTGCTCCTATCTGGATCATGCTGTTTTCCTATAAAAGCGCCTAATCTATACTGCAAAATAAGAGCAACAAATACAAGATGTATGAAAGCTGTTTGCTGTTTACATTTGTATATACAATTGTAAATAGTTGGTGGAGGTTTAGTTATATTGTGTTTTTAGATTATTAATAATTAACTAATTATGATAAGTATTTAAAGTGTTTGATGAATTTACAAAACAAAAACATATAGGTAATACTTTACTTTTGTTAAAGAATTGAGTAACTCTGGTATTCATTTGTAAATCAGTTTGAGATGAATATGATCGAAAGAATAAAGCAGCTTATGGAAGAGAAAGGCTTGAGCCCTACGCAGTTTGCTGATGGGGTGGAGGTGCCTCGGGCAGTAGTTAGCCATATACTCAGCGGCCGAAATAAACCTAGTTTAGATGTGATTTTAAAAATCCTCTCTGCCCATAGAGACGTGAGTATGAACTGGCTGTTGTTAGGGGATGGCCAAATGTATGCTTCTGAATCTTCAGGTAATGGCGACTCAATTACACCTGAAAAGGTAACTACCAGACTGCCTGAGCCTGATAAGCCGGATGAGGCTCAATCACCACATAGGCTGCCTGAAGTGGGGCAGCCAATTCCTCAACAGGTGAATAAAACAGATAGCAAAAACATTGAACGCATAGTTTACTTCTATTCAGATAAAACTTTTGAAGTTTTTACTGCTTTTTGAATTTGTAGTATTTTAAGAATTGCTCTATATGCCTTTCAAACTAATTTTGAGAGTATCTACCAGGGGAGGCTTAGTTTAGGAGGTTACAAACCAGTAGCAGGAAAAAGTAGTAAAAGCAATAGTATATAGCTGCCTTTTGTTTTTTGTCACTTTCTGGTTTATGAAAAGAGTTCTGAGTCGATTAAAATTTCTCTATCACTACATTATAGGAAGTATCGGATTTTATCCTACGCTCATATCTTTGCTGTTTTTCGGGCTGGCTATGTGCTTGATTTATCTGGAGACCAGAGGCTTGAGCAAAAGTGTCAAGGAAAACCTGCCCTTCTTTATCATTACAAATGGTGAGACGGCCCGTATGGTTTTAAGCTCCATTACAACTGGTCTTATATCGCTGGTTGTATTTAGTTTTACGATGGTTATGCTGGTGCTCAACCAGGCAAGCAGTAATTTTTCTCCTCGGGTAATACCTGGCCTCATCACATACAAAGCCAATCAGAAAATTCTGGGGCTCTACCTTGGCACCCTCATTTACACCTTGGTGGTGATGGTGAACATTCGCTCTGACATGTATAGCGAAGAATTACCGGGGCTGGCTATCTTTCTGGCCATGTGCTTTACAATCTTATGCATTATTTTCTTTGTGTACTTCATTCATGCCATTTCACAAACCATTCAAATAGATAACATCCTGGAAAGTATCTATGAGATCACCAGGAAAAGTTTGCTGAAGGAAGAAGAAAAAGTAAATATAAGTCAGGGGCAGCGTCTAACTTCTGCAGACACAACGAACTGGCACCCTTTACTATGTCCTAAAACAGGCTATTTGCAAACAATTGATCATAAACAGGTTGCTGAAATTTGTAGGCATCATAATGTATTGATTTCTTTTCTGCAGCCTATGGGAAGTTTTCTGGTAGAAGGAACCCCTTTTCTTATGGTTAATAAACCTATAAACGATCTGGATACTTTTTGTGAGGATATGTTAGATCATGCCAATTTTTATAAAGCCGAGTTAGTTAATACAAACTACCTGTATGGCTTTAAACAAATTACCGAAAGCGCCATTAAGGCTTTAAGTCCGAGTATTAACGATCCGGGAACTGCTGTTAGAGCTATTGATTACCTGACTGATCTTCTTGGAATTAGGATGAGATTGCCAGACGAAGAAGTGCTATATGATGAGGAGGAGAAAGCCAGGGTTTGGGTTCCTAAAGTAAATTTTGATGAACTGTGCCGTAATTGCCTAGGGCCTATAAGGTTATATGGTAAAGGTGATACTGTAATTGTGGCCAGATTGCTATTCCTGCTGAAAACGTTGCTTTATAAAGCTTCTAAAAGTCCAGGCCGGATCAAAAGCATTCAACAGCATACGCAGCAATTGTTGATTGATGCCAGCGAAGTGATTACGAATAAAGTAGAAAGGCTGAATTTAAACCGCCTGGTAACTGAGATGAATAAGATGAATATCCTGGACAGGGAACTGACTTTAATGCCAGCCGAAGCCTGAAATCTGAGTTAAAAAGGCTATTTTTACGGCTTTATTAAAAACTGCTACTCTTTTATGCTTCTTAAATCCCTGAAGAACACGCTGGATGGCGTTCTAAACATACAGCACGAAACTGATGAAGAAGGCACAATAAGGGAGATTTACGATAAAACTCCAATCAGGGGGAACAACACCTGGATGCTGATTTGTTCGGCTATGCTGGCTTCTATTGGCCTCGATGTAAGCTCCGGAGCAGTAATTATAGGAGCCATGCTCATATCGCCTCTTATGTCGCCTATACTGGGCGTAGGGCTATCGGTAGGCATCAACGATAAGGAGATGCTGGTGGCTTCGGTTAAAAACCTCGCACTAGCTGCACTTGCAGGACTTATTGTAAGCACGTTCTATTTCAGTTTAACTCCATTAGGTGAGCCTACGAACGAAATTCTGGCTCGTACACAACCTACCTTACTCGATGTACTGGTGGCTTTCTTTGGCGGTGTTGCCGGTATTGTATCCATTTCCAGGTCAGATAAGTCGAATGCCATACCTGGTGTAGCTATTGCCACTGCCCTGATGCCGCCACTCTGTACGGCTGGCTACGGTTTGGCTATGGGCAAATTCAATTACTTTTTCGGCGGGTTTTACCTATTCTTTATAAACGCCGTGTTTATCAGCCTGGCTACTTTCCTGATCGTTAAATACCTGAAGTTTGAGGTAAAGCATTACCTCGATAAGCAAAAGGAACGGCAGGTGGCTCGGATTATGGGCGTTATTCTGTTTATTGTTGTGCTGCCAAGTGTTTACTTTCTGTATAACATTTACAAAGACCTCCAGACCAAAAAGAAAATAGAAAACCTGATTGTGAAGGACTTTGCCGGCCGGAACAACGAAATTTTGAAGTGGGAGATAGCCAACACCGATTCGCTGAATGTGGTGAAGATCTACAGTGTGGGCAACAAGCTGGAAGAAGGCTTAGTGGGGCATTATAACGGTGTACTCCAGAAGAACTCGCTTGGAGATTACAGGGTAAAGGTGGTGCAGTTGGATGTATCGGCGGAGGATGTGCAGCAGATGGCCTCTCAGATCACCAATAACCTTACCCGAGATTTCCTGAAGACGGTAGAGATACAGAAACTGCACAGCCAGCGCCTCGACAGCATCCACAGGCAGGAGGCCAAGGTGTATACATCAGGACAGGCAACTTCCGATCTTAAACTGCTTTTCCCGGAAATTTCGAAGGCTCAGGTAGGAGAGATGGTGGTGGCTTCTGAACAGCAGAAACAGGATACCGTAGTGCTGGTGATGCTGGATTGGCAGAGTCCTCAACCAAAGCCAGGGCAGTCAAAGCAGGCAGCTAAACTGAATGCGGCCAGTGTGCGGGAACACGAGAGCCGCATCAGCTCTTTTATTGCCCGAAAGCTAAACCGTGATTCGGTGCAGGTGGTTTCTCGGTTTTAGTACATGTGGCAGGTGCCCTATGGAAGTTCAAGAGTTAGAAAAGGATTGGCTCATTATATTGATGATTCTTTGTGTTTTAACTAATTTAAAAAGTGCGGGAACCTATAACACTTTTAACTAATTTTGCCTCTGGAAGGGCAAATTCATTAGAATAATTTGTTACATGACACACTCTTTATTTCACCTACAGGTAAGCAGTAATTTTCTTAAACCAAGATGAGTAAACAACCAAGCCTGAGGCAGAAGATTTACACTGTCATTTTTGAAGCAGAAACACCGGGAGGTAGAAACTTTGATGTGCTGCTGCTCCTGATGATTCTGTTGAGTGTGCTCACGGTGTCGCTGGAGAGTGTGGTAGCCCTGCACCGTGAATACTTCGACTATTTTAGAATCCTGGAATGGTTCTTCACTATTATTTTTACAATAGAATATATACTCCGTATTTACAGCTCACCCAGGCCTATTAAATATATTTTCTCAGGCTTCGGGATTGTCGATTTCTTGTCTATTGTACCAACGTACCTCAGTTTTTTTGTGCTGGGTTCTCAGTATTTTGCTGTAGTAAGAGTTTTGCGTTTGCTCCGGGCGGCGCGTATTTTTAAGCTTACCCGGTTTATAAATGAGGGGCAGATCCTTACGCAGGCTTTGCGTGCCTCTCTAACCAAGATTACAGTTTTCTTGGGTGCCGTGCTTACGATGGTGGTGGTAATAGGGTCTATAATGTATATTGTAGAAGGCGCTGAGCGAGGATTTACCAGCATTCCGGTGAGCATCTATTGGGCTATTGTTACGCTTACCACGGTAGGGTATGGCGACATAGCCCCGGCCACGCCATTAGGTCAGATTCTGGCGAGTTTTGTTATGATAATGGGCTATGGCATTATCGCCGTACCTACAGGCATAGTATCGGTGGAACTGGCTAACATCGAAAAATTAAGTATCAATACCAAAGTCTGCCCGTCTTGCCACAAGGAGGGGCATGCTCCTGATGCTAATTTCTGCAGCAATTGCGGACATTCCTTTGAGAAAGCTTAGACAAAGAAAGGGCCACATCAGAGCTTGCAGTTGCCTTCAGAAGCAGCCACTCCAGACGCTGCAGACTACTCTTATACGCCCTCTGTTAATTCCTCCCGAAACTTATTAATAACCTGGCCCATAATATAAGTCAGAAATTCTACGCTGGTCTGCATCTGCGCCAGGTTAACTTGTTGTTTGGCATCTGATTCGATCTGGCGGACCACTGTTTTAAGAGATTCTATGCGCAGCGCATCGATGGTTGCTTTTAATTTGTGTGCAGAGGAGCTTACAGCATCCCAATCTGCTGCTGCATAATGCTGTTGTAGCTCTGATACTGTTTGCGGCACAGTATCTACAAAGAGCTGCTTTGTTCTCTTTAGAAAAGCTTCATTGCCGCGCGCCATCTTCTGGATCATGGTGAGGTCGTACAATGGTTCAGCGTTGTCGGGCAAAGGGGTGATAGTGTGCATAGAGATAAAAAATAGTAAGCCAACCGTAACAGCTGGTAATTATGGGATCTAGGGTTGAAATATGGTTGATTAAGGAAATTTAGAGCAATAGAAATGTGCTAAGATCAAAAATTGTTAAGTTCAAGTACTGATACTGTAGTTTAGTATAAATTGCTTTAAATAAGCATCTTATTTAATTTTTTACATATATCTCTTTATTCTGAATCATCCGATAAATAGTGGATTTGCCAATGTCCAGCTTATCGGCCACCAGCAGTACATTATAATCGTACTTATCGAGAAAATGCTGAATGATATCTTTGTTAAAATCCTTCAAGGATCGCTCTTTGGAAAGGAAATCCTTGTCGGAGCTATTGTTTGCCTGGAAGTTAATGTGATACTCTTGAATGACCTCATCATCTGATAGCACCACCGCAAGTTCTACCACCGCCTTTAGCTCCCGCACGTTTCCAGGAAACGAATAGGAGAGAAGCTTCTCCTGTGCCTCTGAAGAAAGCATTTTGCGGCCCAGCCCGTTATCTTTGGCAAAGGCTTCTATGAAATGCTTTGCCAGTACCAGCACATCGCCGCCACGATCGCGCAGAGGTGGCAGGTTAAGCGGCAAGCCGAGCAGGCGATAATACAAGTCCTCCCTGAAAGTTCCCTTCCGCACTTCTTCTGCCAGGTTTTTATGCGTGGCTACTATAATGCGTACATCTACCGGCACAATCGAGTTCCCGCCAACGCGGGCAATTTCTTTCTCCTGAAGTACTCGAAGTAGCTTTGCCTGCAGGCTAATGTCAAACTCGCCAATTTCGTCCAGGAAAATGGTGCCTTTGTTGGCTTCTTCAAACTTGCCTAGTCTCCGCGACATGGCACCGGTAAAAGCTCCTTTTTCATGCCCAAAAAGCTCACTTTCAATCAATTCCTTAGGAATGGCAGCCACGTTTACGGCCACATAGGGTTGCTTTTTGCGGGGGCTGTTATAATGTATTGCCTTAGCAACAAGTTCTTTTCCTGTACCGGTTTCACCTGTTATAGAAACAGTTATATTGGTTTTAGACGCTTTGTCCATCATGGCAAACAAGCGCTTAATAGCTTCGCTGTTACCAATAATAACATTGCCAAAATCGTATTTCTGGCCAATTTCCTCGCGTAACTGCTTTATCTCCTGCCGGAGACTGGTGTTCTCGCGTATTTTATTGATGGTGTTCCAGAGGCGCTCAGGCGTGTCCTCGTCTTTAACTATATAATCGTAAGCGCCTTTTTTTAGCAGGTCAACAGCCGTGGCTACGTCTTCCTGACCTGAAATAACGACCACCTGGGTATCAGGGCTCTGTTCCTTTATTCGTTTAAGCACCTCCGACCCGTTTTTATCGGGAAGAGAGTAATCCAGCGTTAGCGCATCTGGGCGTTCGTGCAACGCAGCAAGACAATCTTTGGCAGCATGAAACTTTCGGATTTCGTAATCGGGGTTAAGAGACAGGTGGTATTCCAATAAGTCGCTATACCATATATCATCGTCGAGAATAAAGATTTTAAAAGTCGTATTTTTCATGAATGCCACTAACGGATACTATTCTAAATGCCAAAGATAGTACTATTTAGGTCTGAAAAAATAGCAACTAAGCACGAAATTGCAAACTTAGGAAGAGACGGCCAGGAAGGTATACTTTGTAGCTTTAAAAAGTGTAGGAAAGCAATGGCCTCCTGGAGGTAAAAAAGATTAATTTACCTCCGGAAGGCCATTTTTATTTGAATAATTGGGGTAGTAAAGCTCCTTACTTCAATTACCTGTTTAGGTTGTGCTCTAAATCTTATTGTACGTTAATTACTTAGGTAGGTATATTCACTGAGTCTGGATTACCTCATACTTGGCCCTCACAAACATAAAGACGCCGTAGCAAATAAGACCTAGTGCCACAATTCCAAGAAGGTAGGAGCCATAACTGGAGTTTTCCAGAAACTGAAAGGCGCGTTGGCTACCACCAGCTTCATTTGAGTTTGCTTCCAGCGCCGCCTTCAGAAACATATAGCCAATGACCAACCACACGACACCACGGGCCACATAACCTGCCTTTCCGGCTCTAATGAGCATGCCTTTTACTTCCGGTTTAATTTCAGTCTCTTTTATCTTTTTCTTGTATTTGCCCGAAAAGGCTCTGTAAAACTGGTAGATGCCCATCCACAACAAACCTAAAGCAACTGCGCCTGCGAGCCACTGTCCGAATGGTTGCGCCAGGAGTTCTCTTGCCAGCGTTTGTCTGGAATCTTCACCTTGGTTGCTGCTACTGCCAGAGCCTATCACCAATCTGGCGGCATAAAAAGCAAAAAAGCCATACACAAGCCCACTAAAGGCATAGCCGATGCGTGTACCTAATCCTTTTGCATCAGAACCTTTGTGATCTGTGTCTTTAACTGCTTGAATCAGGCGCCAGGCCATGTAGCAAGCCATTCCGAGTGCAACTAGTGCCAGCAATGCCTGTCCATAAGGCTGCCGGAGAATTAACTGGAAAACATCCTGTTTTCCAGCTTCCTGGTTTCCTCCTCCTAACTCAAAGGCAGCCATAAATGCCAGTGCGCCCACCAGGCAGTAAATAACGCCTTTGGCGGTTAAACCCACCCGGGCAAATCTCACTACCCATGCCGGTTGCGGAGAGGGTAAATGTTGAGTCATATTTGTAATGTTCATAGAAGTAGATGTTTATTATATAGCTGTTTTTTGTGTTTAATATTTTAATACTAGTTAATTAGACCTGTAAACTTAAACTTTAATGTGAAGATGTGGCTTAAGACCTCGGAACAGATGTAGCAGAGGGAATATTTCTTCGCCTGGCTGTCTTATTCATTATCAAACTGCTCAAAGGCCTTTGCCTCAAGTACGCCAAAATGCCTTTGAAAGGGCATTTTCATTAGCGTAATTTCCTTTTGGTGCTACGGTGTCATTCAGCTTTACATAGGAAGCTTTCCGCTCTTCAGTGGGGCTATAGGATAAACGCTCCGCTTGTTTTTTCGTTTCAGAAAAAAGGCTTCTGGAGCAGCTACTTTTTCATAACTTTTTTACCTTTGGCTGCTCAGGCACCGACTTCTGTTATTTTGCTCCGGAGGCCTGCACAACCAGGTTCTACTACTATGAAAAAACAAGCTTTACCCATTCTGCTATCGGCTTTTATACTTGCCCTGTTTTCAGGGTGTGTAGCTACATCCGGTATTGTTTCCACGCACACTATTTCAGCTTCAGGTTCTCAGCCAGGCCGGTATACTACGTACAACTGGTACCTGGAGCAACCGGTGCAGGATCCAGACTTTGAAAAGGGTTTTGATAAGGAGCTGGATCAGCACTTAAGAACGGCAATTGAGGAGGAGTTAAAGAAGAAAGGGTTGACAAAGACAACAGCTAACCCCGATGTGCTGGTGGCTTACGATGTTAGCGTGTCGGTGCCCAGGGAAAAAGACATTCCATCTCACTTTGCTGAAGGATTTGGCTATAGTTATGCGCACATGGCAGGTTACAGGTATACTTACCAAAACACAGGTATACCAGGTTACCGGGCAGTGGACCTATTTAAACAAGGCACCCTTATTATAGATATGGTAGATCCTGCCTCCAACCAGTTACTATGGAGAGGCTGGACAGAAGGAGCTATCAATAACTTCCAGGCAGGCTACAGAAAAATTCATCGTCAGGTAGAGCCCATCATTTCTAAATACCCCTGATCATTTACTTTAAAGTTTAGCGTAGATTTTTTTAAGATCATCATTGCTCTAATCTATTCAATTTGAGTATTGGCATAAATGAGTCATTTAGAGCCAATGCATAGACACAAGAGGAGAAGCTACTGAGGGTGCAGCATCCTTTTCCTTATATCAGATCACTTGTTCTCCTTATGCTGATACTGAAAAACTTGTTTCCGATTCTTCAGGGCGCAGGTAATTATCGAAGCGGGTAACGTCGCGGGGTTTTCCTACCACATATATGATGTCCTCCTGCTTCAGTTTGGTGTTGGCATTTACCGTTAAGATAGTCTCACCAGTTGCTCTCTTTATAGCTACTATCGTAACCTGGAACCGTTTAGGGATAGCTGCTTCTATCAAAGGTTTATCTACAATAGTAGGGTCTGCTGTATGAATCCTCAGTGTAGCAACTTCTATATCGGGCAGGTCCGAAATTAAATTAGAAAGTGTGGATGGAGCGCTTGAGATGTTACGGAGCATGTCGTAGTTGTCTGCTCGAATGCTATTGGTGAAGACCTGGATATAATCGCGGGGCATCAGGTATTTAGAAAGAACCCTGGTAAATATTTCGATGGATGTCTCAAATTCCTCCGGAATTACCTCATCTGCTCCAAGTTTAAAGTTTTCTTCCATTTCCTGTACAAAGCGTGTCCTAACAATAATGTGCACCTTGTCGCTCATCTGGCGAATAGACACGATGATGCGTTTGGTGGCCATGGGGTCAGAAATAGCCACTACTACTACACGCGCCTTTTCTATGCTCACATGCGAAAGAATGGTGCCATGGACGGCGTCTCCAAACAAAATAGGTTCTCCGGAGTCGCGTTCGGTCTTAACGGTGGCTGCATTCAGCTCCACAATTACATAAGGAATTTGGGCGTGTTTGGCAGCTTTGGCAACATTGCGCCCGTTTATGCCATAGCCAATTATCACAATATGATCTTCCAGGGGTGGGTGAGACGCGTCGTCGTGATGCGCCTTGGCCGCTAATTCTTCTGAAGCAGACTGTTTAGGCAACAAAGAACTGATTCTTGAGGAAATGCTATGGAAAGAGTTAATAATAAAGGGAGTTATGGCCATGGTAAGCAGCGACACAGAAAGAAAATACTGGTAAGCCTCATTGGAAAGCAAGCCATGTTCTATTCCCGCCTTAGACAAAATAAACGCAAATTCACCTACCTGGAATAAAGACAAGCCTACCAGCAAGGAAGTGCGCCAGGGAAAGGCTAGCGCTTTGGCAGCTACCGTAGCGACAAGCGCCTTGATCAGGAAAGTGCCAGCCGTTAACAGCAGCACGACAATGAGATGCGTCAACATAAACTGGAAGTCGAGCAACATGCCGATGGAGATAAAGAAGAAGCTAGTAAAGATCTCCCGGAAAGGCAGGATGGTGCTGGTGGCTTCGTGACTATACTCAGACTCTGATATGATCAGGCCTGCCATAAATGCTCCCAAGGCTAAGGAAAGACCGAGGCTGGAAGTAAGCCAGGCTACGGCAAAGCAAATTACAACTACGCACAATATAAAAAGTTCTTTGCTCCGGGTGCGTGCCACCATGTCGAGCAGCTTTGGTACCAGGTAGCGCGCGCTGATCAAAACAAATACCACAACCAAGGCCCCTTTGGCAATCATCCAGAAAAGCGCCAGAACAATATTGTCCTCTCCGCCGGCCAGTAAGGGAGTAATGAGCATGAGCGGCACCACCACAATATCCTGAAATATGAGAACGCCCAGCACGACTTTGCCATGCGGACTATTAATCTCGCTCTTATCCTGCAGTAGCTTCAGCACAATAGCCGTGCTGCTCAAGGCTATCAGGAAGCCCATGAATATAGAGGGACCGGTTCCAAAACCAAAAGCGGAGACAGCAGCGGCCACCAGCGCAATGGTAGCGGCCACCTGAATAGAACCTCCCAGTAAAACTGTTTTCTTTATTTTGGCCAGACTCTTCAGTGAGAACTCCATCCCGATAATGAAAAGCAGCAGAATAACTCCGATTTCGGCCAGTACCTCGATGTCGTGCATAGACGACAGAATGCTAAGCCCATAAGGACCGGCAATAACACCTGTAGCCAAAAATCCCAGAATGGTGGGGAGCTTAAACTTCTGAAACAGAAGGATTACCACCACGGCCAAGCCAAGTATAATTACAATGTCTGATAATAAAGGTATTTCCATAGATATGTAGTTGCGTTGGCCTAACTATTAGAATAAGCGGAGACAATTTACTAAAATATCTTTAGAGCAGGTGGTGGTGGCGGTCTGTTGTTGATGGTTAAATTATAGTTAATTTTAATTGTCGCAGAAGAATCCGGTCGCGAAATAGTGGTTCAATGATAGGAGGGGACTAAATTATTCTAATGAAAATGACCTTCCAAAATTAAATAGGGTAAAAGCAGGCTAGGGTTTAAAGATACAAAACAATACCCTACGGCGAGATTACATTACTTTCCTTCCCATTCCTGGTAAAACTGCTCTAAGAATTCCTCCATAAACTGGTGCCTCTTTTCTGCCATAG
Source organism: Pontibacter sp. 13R65 (assembly GCF_047525655.1). Taxonomy (NCBI): domain Bacteria; kingdom Pseudomonadati; phylum Bacteroidota; class Cytophagia; order Cytophagales; family Hymenobacteraceae; genus Pontibacter; species Pontibacter sp. 13R65. Next base: position 291,436 of record NZ_JBLIQL010000002.1, on the reverse strand, counting down.
CCTTTGCCGAAGTTGTATGCATACGGTCTTTTAGAAGAAGGAGCTTTTCGTAAAAATGGTTTATAGTAGGAGCGCTTGCAGTTTTGTACGCTTCAAAAGAATCATGCAGGATTGGCTTGATCTCAGGGTTATACATTTCGCGGCCTTTGTGCCCGCCATAGGCAAAAGCACGTCCTATACCGATAGCGCCAATGGCATCCAGCCGGTCTGCATCCTGCACAATGCGTCCTTCCAGACTACTCATAGCGGAAATGGTGCCAGCACCTTTAAAAGATATTTCTTTAATAATAAGGCAGATGTGTTGAATAGCAGGTTCTTCTACTTGAAGCGACTCCAGCCACTCTCTTGCAACTCTGGGTCCGACAGTGTCGTCGCCGCCATGGAATTTATGATCGGCGATGTCGTGTAGCAAAGCGGCTAATTCCACTATAAACAGGTCCGCCTGCTCATTTTTTGCTATGTTCTTCGCATTTTGCCAAACCCGGTAGATATGCCACCAGTCATGGCCCGATCCTTCACCGGAAAGGAGGGATTGAATATGGTTAGCAGTAGTCTGAATAAGGGCAGGGCGTTCTGACATGATAAAAAGTGTTTGTGGTAAAGACAAAGCAAAGGTAAGGAAGACATCTGATTTCTAATTTTTCAAGGAAAAAGTCTTGTAGAGAAAAAACACCACCAGGTTTCAAACTGAAGACATTGCACATAGATATCCAATTAGTTCTCCTACTTTATGTCTACCAGGGCAGAAAGTGAAAATTCCTGCTTTCCCTCTGGATAAAGTGGTCTTCCTATGCTCCATTAGCACCCTAATATTGTAAAATTAGAGTGCTAATTGTTAAGCAACTCAAATATTTTAGTTATAGCTTTAGCCTCGCAAGCACATTATTTAAAAATAAACATCAATAGTCTCCGAGGCTTAAGATTAGATATAAGTTATCAATTTGCAGCAAACTTTGCTGACCTGTTAACAGAACGGAGGCACCTACAGCTAATGCAACAGTTTTATTTCTTCTCAAAGCTACTTCTATTTTTATTTGTATTTTCATTTTTCGCTTCCAGCGCAGAGGCTCAAATATTGAATATTGAACGGGCAAGGCTCCAGCGCGATTCAGCTAATTATTTTACGGGCAGTGCAGGACTGAACTTTTCGATGTACAACCGGAATGCCGGTCGCGACAACCCCAATAATTTTTTGCAATTAACGTTTACAGGTGATATCGGCTACTTTTCGAGACGACATGCTTATATGCTGCTGAACAATTACGACTATATCTTAGTGAATTTCTCCTCGAGGGAGACCAGGAATACAGTTGCCAGCAACGGGTTCACACATTTCAGGATTAACCTGCATCGCAAGCAAAAGCTCTCATATGAGCTGTTTGTGCAGCTGCAAAACGACCAGGCGCGCGGCCTGGATCTGCGGACCCTGAGCGGGGCTGGCGTCCGGATTGCTCTGCTCCGGAACGATGCGGTGCAGCTGTATGCCGGCACCGGCCTGATGCACGAGCACGAAACCTGGAAAGACCCAGACAGAGATGGTGTGTTCCAAACCTCTGACCTCCTGAAAAGTACCAATTACACTAGCATAAGGGCCAAGCTAAACGATCTTGTCAGCACAAGTGCCATTGTGTACTACCAAACCGGCTACGATAAGGCCATTAGCAGGCTCCGAAACAGGTTAAGCGGCGATGTAGGTTTTGATGTAAAGATTTATGGAAAGTTAAGCCTTCGCACCAATTTTAACTTTACTTTCGAAGATGAACCAATTGTACCAGTAACAAAGTTTATTTATTCAATCAACAACGGATTTAAATATGAGTTTCAGTAAATTAATTTTTAGCAGGAGGTGAAGCATATCCTAATTTATTTCCTAATTTCGCCTTTTCAGATTAATGAATTAATCGTCAGTTTTAGCTAACTTGTTCTTATTTAGCAATGTGCAAAATAGAGAAAATGCGCCCTACTCTTACCCTTATCTGTTTCTTTGTCGCCCTTCTGATGATCGGAGGCTGTGTACCGCAACGGAAAATAAAATTATTACAGGAAGAAGCGAATGTGAAAGATCAGGGAGAGGCTGATGAGTTGCTGAAGACAATTAAATTGCAGCCACCAATTTATACTCTGAAGCCCGGGGATGTGCTGTCGCTTCAGATACGGACCACTACTCCAGCTGAAAATAACTTCTTGGCAGCTCCGGCTACAACTTTCGGTACGGCAACGGATCCTCTGCTCACTGGTTATACCTTAGATGAGGGTGGAAATTTGAACTTACCCGTGATTGGAGATGTAAACCTTTTGAATTTGAGTATGCCTGAGGCAAGAGTAAAGGTAACGGCGGCTCTAGCTCCTTATTTTGAATATCCTACAGTTAATTTACGCTTGTTGACTTTTAAGTATACTATAGTTGGTGAAGTAGAAAGGCAAGGGCAGTTTACCTCTCTTCAAGATAACATTAACTTAATGGAAGCATTGGCAAATGCTGGAGGTATGACACCCTATGCAAACAGAGGCCAAATCAGATTAATACGGCAGGAGGAAGGGCAGGCAAGGATTTATACATTGAGTTTGCTAGAAGAAGATATTATTGGTATGAAAAACTATTATATTCAACCTAATGATATGATAGTTATTGATCCTTTGCCAGCCAGGTTCTTTAGAGAAAATATTGTGCAGAATTTTACCATGGTGCTTTCAATTGTATCTTCTATTTCTTTATTAATCTGGAGATTTACTCGCTAAATAAATTTTTGGGATTATAATATTAAAGAGTTAAACTCGTAGATTTAATTTTCAAATTGGAAAATAATAATTCAAAACAAGAACCTCAGGGTCTCAATATTCAGAAGCTAGTAAACAAGCTTCTAGCTTACTGGTACCTTATTATAGGCTCAGTTATAATCGCTCTGGTGATAGCATTTTTTATAAACAGGTATACAGAGCCTATTTATGAAGTTAGATCTTCGGTAATGGTAGGGGCAGGAAATACAGAAAGTATTTCAGCATCGGCAGTTATGGCAAATTCTGAGATGTTCAGGTCAAGCCAAAATCTATCCAATGAGGCGATTATACTCAAAAGTAAAGCCTTGTCTCTTAAAACATTACAAAAGCTCGATTTTAATATTAGCTATTATAAGAAAGGTAATGTAAAGTTAACAGAGGTATATAAAGAAAACGCTTTTAAGGTAGAATTTGATGCAGATTCAGAAGTTCCCTATGGTGTAATGTTTACTATTAACTTTAAGGATAATGAGCATTATACTTTGACAAGTGAAAATTCTAAGTGGCAAAAAATTACAGAAGATAAGGCTTTTGTGTCCGGTCGCCAATATACCTTGATGGGCTTCAAGTTTAAGATTGATCTGCTCAACTTAAAAGGTGGGGAAGAAGAACAGATGCTGTTCAAAGTTAATAATTTAAGCAATTTAGCTCAATTTTATGCTAATGCTCTTGATGTTTCTTTCCCAAAAGATGCTTCTGCACTACTGGTACTAAAGCTTAAAGGTCCAACACCCCATAAGGACGTTGAATTCTTAAATGCACATATGGAAAGTTACCGGGAGAATAATTTAGCCATAAAGAATACACAAGCTGAAAATACGGTTGAATTTATTGATGATCAATTACTGCAAATCTCCGATTCCCTTTATTTTATTGAATCTAGGTTAGAAGACTTTAAGAAAAACAATATTTCTCTTGATATTCGTAACAGTGGCAAGACTATAGATGTACAGCTTCAGGAGTTACAATCTACTAAAGCTGCCTTATTACTTAATCAAAAATATTATGATTATTTAATTGATTATATAAATACCAGAAAAGACTACAATGATGTGATTGTTCCTTCGAGTTTTGGTATAATTGATAATGTTTTAAATTCTCATATTACTCGACTTCTAGATTTGCAGGTGCAGATTGATGTTATGTCGCAAAGTAGAACTTTATCAAATCCAATTGAAGCCCGAAGGCTGGAGGAACTAAAGCGCGAATTAAACGAACTTATCCCAAACTTGCTTAAAAGCATTAATAATGCGGTTGTAGCTAATAACATTGAACTTAAGGATGTTAATGAACGGATGAATATGGTAGTGGGACTGTTAAAAGAAATTCCATCTGCAGAGCGACAACTGGTTAATATTCAAAGATTATATAACTTGAGCGAAAATTTATATGTATTCCTGCTTCAAAAAAGAGCCGAAACTGGTATTGCAAAGGCTGCCAATTTCTCAGACATAACTATTATTAATGAAGGGAAAATTTCAACTAAGCTAGCTCCAACTGCTAGTAAGAACTATATTACAGCCATACTAATTGGACTCGCATTACCAATTGCCTTTATTTTTATTAAAAATTTTTTTAACAATAAGATTAGTGAAGCTGATGAACTTAAGAGATTAACAACTATTCCATTGTTAGGAATGATAGGTCACAATAAAAAAGAACAAAAATCTCTTATAGAGCAAAATCCTAAAACAGCTTTAGCTGAAGCTTTCCGTACCCTTCGTTCTAATTTAAAGTTTATGGTTACCTCAAAAACTGAGGATGGTAAAATTATTGTAATAACATCCTCAATAAGCGGGGAGGGAAAGACTTTTTCTGCAAAGAACCTAGCATATATTTTAGCATTATCGGGAGAAAGAACGTTGCTAGTAAATGCAGATATGCGCAAGCCTAATGACAATTCTGACTTAGGGGTTCAATCACATGTTGGATTAAGTAATTTTCTAGCTGGTCAGGCAAATTTGGGCCAGGTTATATTTCAATCAAAGGTACAAAATTTGTTCGTTTTGCCCTCCGGGGATATTCCACCCAATCCATCTGAACTTCTATTAAGCGAACGTAACTCTGAACTCATAAAAACTTTAAAAGAGCAATTTAATTATATTATCTTGGATACTCCGCCTGTTGGTATTCTTTCTGATGGATTAGAGATGATGCGAACTGCTGATGTCAATATTTATATGGTTAGGCAAGATTACACTCCTATGCTGTTCTTGACGCAGATTCAGCAACAATACGAGGCAGGAAAATTAAAAAATCTAGCTATTTTGTTTAATGATGTAAATTTTGCCAAAAACGGCTACGGCTACGGCTACGGCTATGGTTACGGCTATGGCTACTATGCCGAAGACGTGGAGATCAAACCTTGGTGGAAACGGCTGGTTTGATAATGGTAGGGTGACAATCTTTTTGTTGCGCCAACAACCAGTTCAAATTATTCTTCTTTCGAAGTGTCTTCATGTAAAACGACCTTATATATCATCAAACATTAGAAACTGCAGAGTTTTTTTCGGTACACTAAGCCTAATGTTTTTTAAAAATTTTAATGCCACTCACCAAGTAATGGAAGGAAGGAGGGCAGAGGCTGAGGAATAGAATACTCAAGCAATGATGTCTATACTCAAACTTGCTTTCACTCACAAACTATTATAGAGGAAGGGTATTGGCGACCTCATCAATTTGTACCACTTCGACCAGCGGCAGTAATTATGCTATATGGCTCATCCTATTAAAAACTCAGATTTCTCCTGTTGGTTGAAACGTCATTGAACCCAAATTTTTTCTTTCTTAAGTTGGCGACATTGGGAGTTAGGAGTGATTCTTTTACCATTTCTTCTCTACCCATATATTCTGAGTTTGCAGTTTACTTGTGATGCTTAATAAACTATTACCTGCTTAACTTATTGAATCAGGAAGTCTGTCGGTGGAGGAGTCCCAAGTTATTTTGTTCTGATATGTTTTTGCCATAGTCCCATAAAAACTGCATTGAGTAAGTTGAACTAACAAGTGGATTTTAAAATTTCTCAGATTAATAAAAACACAGAACCTCAAATGGGTTTTTCCGTTACAGTCGAAGGAACATTTTATATAGGATACCCTATGAACAATATTTTACCCTAATTATCTATGAATAAAAGTGCTAAAATCTATGTTGCTGGGCATCGGGGAATGGTGGGCTCTGCCATTTGTCGCAAGCTGGAGCAGGATGGTTATTCCCATATTATTTCAAAAACATCAAAGGAGCTGGATCTTCGGGATCAGCAGGCCGTTCTTAGCTTTTTTGAATACGAAAAACCTGATTACGTTTTCCTGGCTGCTGCTAAAGTTGGAGGAATACAGGCCAATAACACCTATCGGGCCGAATTCCTGTACGACAACCTTATGATTGAGGCTAATATTATCCAAGCAGCCTTCGTGCATGGGGTCACAAAACTTCAGTTTCTGGGCTCTTCCTGTATTTACCCCAAAATGGCACCCCAGCCACTAAAAGAAGACTATCTACTTACGGGTACGCTTGAGCAGACAAATGAGCCTTACGCCATTGCTAAAATAGCCGGTATCAAGCTTTGCGAAGCTTACCGCGATCAGTATGGCTGTGATTTTATCAGTGTTATGCCCACCAACCTGTACGGCTATAACGATAACTACGACCTAAACAACTCGCACGTATTGCCGGCGCTTATTCGGAAATTTCATGAGGCAAAAGACAACGGTGCTCCTTCTGTTACCGTATGGGGCACAGGCAGCCCCAGAAGAGAGTTTTTGTTCGCGGATGACCTGGCAGAAGCCTGCGTCTTTCTTATGGAGAATTATAGTGGGCGTGAGCTGGTGAATATCGGAACGGGGGAGGATGTGACCATCAAAGAGCTGGCCTTGTTGGTTAAAGAAGTGGTTGGTTTCGAAGGCGAACTTGTTTTCGATAACACCAAACCCGATGGTACCCCGCGCAAACTCATGGATGTGTCAAAACTGCACCAGTTAGGCTTTAAGCACAAAACAGAGTTAAAAGATGGCATTGCCTTGGCTTACGCCGACTTCAAAGAAAAGTATGTAACCGCTGTTTGATGTGCTAAGGGTTTAAGGTTGATGTGCTAGATATTAAGATCATTTAGTTTCTGTTAAGATAATCTAGGAACTGCTAACCTAATTCTCCTCCTTGGTTTGAGGGGAGGATCAGACAACCGCAAATTTTTTTAACTATTGCCAAAGTCATTCCGAGCTTGTTGAGGAAACTATTATTTACCTAATGCATAAATAAGAAATCTTAGAGAAGCTTAAGTTGACGAGTTACTATGTAAATCTCAATATTGGTGATCAACAGCAGCCCCCAATCAATAAACATAATTTCTAATTTTGAATTTCTAATTAAGATAAAATGAAAACAGCCCTCGTTACTGGCATTACAGGCCAAGATGGTGCCTATTTAGCTGAACTATTACTAAGCAAAGGATATAAGGTTCACGGTGTGAAACGTCGTAGTTCCCTTTTTAACACCGACCGTGTAGATCACTTGTACCAGGACCCGCACGAGAAGAATGTGAATTTCAAAATGCATTATGGCGACCTGACTGATTCTACTAATATTATAAGAATCATTCAGGAAACACAGCCAGATGAGATTTACAACCTGGCGGCCATGAGCCATGTAAAGGTAAGTTTCGATACGCCAGAATATACGGCCAACGCTGACGGGCTGGGAACACTGCGGATCCTGGAGGCAATACGAATTTTAGGCTTAACTGAGAAAACGCGTATTTACCAAGCTTCAACTTCAGAACTGTATGGCTTGGTACAGGCAGTGCCTCAATCAGAAACGACACCTTTTTATCCACGATCACCTTATGCCGTAGCCAAACTGTATGCTTATTGGATTACGGTAAACTATAGGGAAGCTTATGGCATGTATGCCTGCAATGGTATTCTGTTTAATCATGAATCACCGCTGCGAGGTGAAACTTTTGTGACACGTAAAATTACAAGGGCTACCTCCAGAATAGCTTTGGGTCTGCAGGAAAAGCTTTATTTAGGAAATTTAGATGCTAAACGCGACTGGGGACATGCTAAAGATTATGTAGATGCCATGTGGCGTATTTTGCAGCAAGACACTCCCGAGGATTTCGTGATAGCTACCGGCGTAACAACCACAGTGCGAGATTTTGTGAAAATGTCGTTTGCCGAGGTTGGAATTGACCTTGAGTTCACAGGTGAAGGAGTTGAGGAGAAGGGCTTTGTAAAGGCATGTACTGAACCGGAATACCAGGTGGAAATTGGAAAGGAAGTAGTGTGTGTTGATCCGAATTATTTCCGTCCTACAGAGGTGGAACTGCTGATTGGAGATGCCACTAAATCAAAAACTAAACTCGGTTGGGAGCCTAGCTATGATTTAGCTGCTTTAGTAAAAGATATGATGAAATCTGACATCGAACTTTTTAAACGCGATACTTATTTGGCTGAAGGAGGGCATAGAATCTTAAACTATCACGAATAGTACATGTTAATTTAAGTTTAATGTTCAATAGTATAGTTTGTGAATCATTTTTGTTACTTTTGTGACTTAGTTAAAGTCCAAAAAATAAATAACAGTTTTACAGCAATACTAATGAAAGAAGAAGAAGAAGACTGGACATTGGTTATTGAACCTAGATCCAGTCTTTTTGATTTACAGCTTAAAGAAGTTTGGCGGTACCGTGATTTGTTACAGTTATTTGTACGCCGAGACTTTGTAGCAGTTTACAAGCAGACAATTCTGGGACCAATTTGGTTTTTTATTCAACCACTATTTACCACCATTATTTTCACCTTTGTTTTTGGAAGAGTGGCTGGAATATCTACAAATGGAGTACCTCCTTTGCTTTTTTATATGGCAGGAATAATCAGTTGGAATTATTTTGCTGAATGTTTAAATACTACCTCTACTGTTTTCATAACGAATGCTAATATTTTTGGGAAAGTATATTTCCCTCGGTTAATAACTCCTTTGTCAATTGTGTTTTCAAATATGCTTAAATTTGGAGTTCAATTAGCATTATTTTTAGTTGTTTTCATTTACTATCTGGTTACTACAGATCTGATACAACCGAATTTTTATCTTTTGTTGGTGCCATTTCTCATAATTTTAATGGCTGCCTTGGGGTTGGGTTTTGGAATGTTAATATCTTCCATGACCACCAAATACAGAGACTTGAAATTTTTGGTTACGTTTGGCGTTCAGTTAGCCATGTATGCTTCTCCGGTTATTTATCCCCTTTCTTCTTTACCAGAAAAATATCGGTTCATAATTCTTGCAAATCCTATGTCTGGCATTATCGAAACATTCAGATTTGCATTCTTGGGAGCAGGTGAACTAAACCTTAATTACCTGGTGTATTCTACTTTATTCACTATTGTCATCTTTTTTATAGGGCTGGTAATTTTTAATAAAGTGCAAAAATCATTTATGGATACTGTTTAAATAGTTATGAGTACAGCAATAAAAGTGGAGAACCTGTCTAAGCAATATAGGTTGGGTGTATTGGGTACAGGTACAATATCTCATGATTTAAATAGATGGTGGCATCAGGTAAGAGGTAAAGAAGATCCTTATCTTAAAGTGGGTGAGACAAATGACCGAACCTCAAAGGGGAATAGTGAATATGTTTGGGCACTTCGGGATATTAATTTTGAAGTACAGCAAGGGGAGGTGCTAGGTATTATTGGAAAGAATGGTGCTGGCAAATCAACCTTACTCAAGTTGTTATCCAGAGTAACATCTCCTACGACTGGGTCCATAAAAGCAAGAGGGCGAATAGCCTCCTTGTTGGAAGTAGGGACAGGATTTCATGAAGAACTAACTGGCCGTGAGAATATTTTTCTTAACGGGGCAATTCTCGGAATGACTAAAGCAGAAATACGTTCCAAACTTGAGGAAATTATAAGCTTTTCTGGGACAGAACGCTATATTGACACTCCGGTTAAAAGATACTCATCTGGAATGCGGGTGCGTCTGGCCTTTGCTGTAGCTGCACATTTAGAGCCCGAAATCCTAATAGTTGATGAAGTTTTAGCCGTTGGTGATGCTGAATTTCAAAGTAAAGCAATTGGTAAAATGCAGGATGTTGCGCAAGGTGAAGGAAGGACAGTGTTGTTTGTCAGTCATAATATGGCCTCTATTCAAACTCTTTGTACAAGAGGAATATTGATGTCAAATGGGCAAGTGCATACAGACCATACTGTTGCGGAGGCTATAAGTCAGTATCTTTCATTAAATACCAAAGATACATCCACTTCTTACAAAGCTTCTCCAGATGCTATTAATGATTATGTTTGGATAGAGTCAGCCTTTATTGAAAGTAATGATAGTATAAATAATCAAGTAATGACTGGGCAGGACATAACAATAATTGTGAAATACAGAGCGAAAGAGCTTGGGCTTAAATGTTCGTTACATGTTGGAGTCTATAACCATTTTGGCGATAAAATATTGCATTTAGGTTCTATTTATGGTGGTTTTGATACTTTCTTAACAGAAAAATTTGGAACTATTCAATGCAAAATTCCTAGGTTGCCTTTAGTTGAAGGGAAATACACTGTTAACTTTTCACTTCATGTTGATGGAAGGCCCTTCCATAGAATAGAAGATGCGGTGGCGCTTTTTGTAGAAAATGGTGATTATTTTGGTAATGGTAAATTGCCTAATCCTAGGGAGTCTAAAGTATTAGTAGATCAATCATGGTCTGTTATTTAATATGATGATATTTAATTCTTTAAAGAAGAAAATTTCCTGGAGGGTTAGAAACTTCTATAGTACCATAATTGCGAAGTATAGTAGTCAAATATTATTTTGGTCTACTAGGTCTCCTCGAAGAAGTTCTTTCTATTATTTCGCCTTTAGTAATAAGTTTGATCGGGAACACTATAGTGTTCTAAAAGCAAAACTTGCTCATATTAATAAGGATGATAATAGCTTGTCTTTTGATGCTACACTTAGAAGAAATATCCACCGATTGGAGAAGGGGCTGACAACAATGCCTTTAAGAAATTCGTTTGCAAAAGATTATATAGAAGAAACAGTGAGTTCTTATGAGTTCATGTTAAAATCATCAGCTGATTTTAAAACTGTTAAATGGGCTAGAGATGTTTTAAGTAAGTATTTTAGTATTGTAGAGCAAACATCTTCTGTCGTGAAAGCAAATAAAAAGTTTTTAGATTTAGAAGGTTCTTTTAAATTCCACGATACTGGAACTGTTCCCTCATTACCTTTTGCAAGAAAAGATTCTGTTTTATCTGATATTTCTTATGAGCAATTTAACAAGTTGTGTATGCAAAGAAGATCAATAAGGTGGTATACACAAGAAAAAGTACCACATGAACTTATCGATAAGGCTTTGTCTGCCACTCTCTATTCACCTAGTGCCTGCAATCGACAGCCATTTAGATTCGTAATAATTGAAGACCCTGAGATGCTTAAAGTAGCTGCAAATCTTCCTATGGGGACTTCTACATTTTCGCATAATATTCCGATGATGGCTATTCTCATCGGAGATCTTTCTGCTTATTCCGATGAGAGGGACCGTCATATTATATATATTGACGGAGGCTTGGCAGCAATGAGTTTTATGTTCGCTCTTGAAACACTGGGGTTATCTTCCTGTCCAATTAATTGGCCTGATGTTGAATATAGAGAGAAAAGCCTTGATAAATTTTTGCAACTTTCACCCTTTGAAAGATGTGTAATGTTTATCTCAATAGGTTTTCCTTTAGAAGATGGACAAATCCCATTCTCACAAAAAAAGTCTATAAATACAATTTTATCAAAAATTTAAAATTAGAATAAAATGTATATTCAAATTGATCAAGTCGGTTTTAGAAATAAAGGAGCTGAATTAATGCTTTGGTCAATTATTGACCGATTAAAGAATGAATCTCAACTTCAGCCTAAATTTGTTTTTGGTAGAGGCCCAGCTACCCCTGAACAAATAAGACGTGCAGGTATGTATCAAAAGTTTAGTTTTCAGAGGTTTAAGCTGCGAATAGAAGATGTAATGCCTCAAAAAAGATTAGATCCTTTTGGTATTGTTAAACATGAGGAAATCAATGTACTGCTTGATGCAGGAGGATTTCAATTTGGCGATCAATGGGGAGACATATATAGTGAGAAAAGTATTTCAGAACTAAATTCCTATTATAATAAATTTAAAAGCATTGGAGCTAAAATTATTTTTTTACCACAAGCCTTTGGCCCTTTTGATTTACCTCTATCAAAAGCTTTAATTAAAATTGTTTTTGAAAGTGCAGATCTTATATATGCAAGAGATACTACCTCCTATAATAATTTAATTGAAATATTTGGTGAACAGCCAAAAATAAGGCTAGCCCCCGATTTTACATCACTTCTTACTTCCGATGTATCTTTATCTTTATTTCAAAGAGTTAAGGATTCCATTTGCTTTATTCCAAATTCGAAAATGGTTACCCATAGTAATTCGGGAAAGACGAATTATATTACCTTTTTATCTGACATGGCTAATGAATTCATAAAAAATGGAGAAAAAGTTATTTTTTTAAATCATGAAGGAAAAGATGATCTAAACTTAATAAAAAGTATCACTAAGGCTTTAAATACAGAAGTAGATATTGTTGATGGTTTAGATGCTTTACAAATAAAAGCTGTGATAAGTCATGTAAAAATCTTAATCTCATCAAGGTTTCATGGAGTTGCGAGCGGACTTAATCAATGTATTCCTACTTTTTGCACAAGTTGGTCACATAAATATGTAGAATTGTTAAAACAGTATAACTGTTTGCATGCTATTTTAGATCTTGACAACGATCTTGCCGATACTATGCAACATATTGACAAGTACAAAAATGTAGTGTGCACGAAAAGTACAATCGATAATTTAAAGTCCTCTACTAATGAAATGTGGAGGGAAGTTATAGATACTTTAAGTTATAGATAATTCTTTATCTTCAGGTAAACATTAACTTTTTCTGAATAATGGTTTCACCATAAGCAAATATGGTTTATTAAGAACCTTTAATATAGATGACGTCATACTCCTCGGAATTAAGTATTGTAAATATTATGTAAGCGCTCTGCGGTTTTTTGGTTTAGAGGACAATATCATAAATATTTCACATATCCATTTCTTATAAATTATGTCGCTATCTATAAAGAAATTAATTTTCATGCTTTATTAGTTTAATTTTTTGAAAGAAGTTATAGTTTTCTAAATATCAAGCAAGTTACTAACCAAATTTTTTGATGATGGCGATCACGATATACGTTTAAATCAAATTTGTTTTGGTATTTCTAAAGCCCAGTTACACGAGCATAAACATTTATGCAGCAGGCTTGAGAGTATCATGCTTTTATTATAGGACAATTTTGCAAAACTTTATTTAACAGAATTAAAAGGAACATATTGTGGTTGCTACTTTTTCCTTTTCTATTAGTCTTTCCATAAATTAATATCTATAATTTAATATACTGGTAGGATAGAACTTTTAAATAACATTTTAACCATAAAATTATACCTTGTTTTGAAAGTTTCTATATTAATTGCCAATTATAATAATGGCAAATTTCTTCATCAAGCATTAGATTCTGTTAAACAACAGACATATGAGAATTGGGAAGTAATTATTGTGGATGATGCTTCTAATGATTCTTCTGTTTCTGTTTATAACCAATTTCAGGGAGATAAAAGAATAAAAGTTTTCTACAATCCTGAAAATAGAGGTTGTGGTTTTACAAAAAGGAGATGTATTGATCTTGCAGAGGGAGATTTATGTGCCTTTTTAGATCCTGATGATACAATTGAAGCTGACTCTCTTTCAATTATGGTAAAGGCACATTTTAATCTTCCTTTATATAGCATTATCTATTCTAATCTTACTTTTTGTGATGAAAATCTACGACCTATTAAGGTAAGCCTCTATAATTGTGCAATTCCTGATGGAGAGTCACACCTATCTTATATGGGAGGTGGAATATCACATTTTGCTGTTTTTAAAAAAGCTCTTTATGATCAAACAATTGGTATAGATGAAACATTGATAAGTGCTGTTGATCAGGATTTATATTATAAATTAGAAGAAACAGGCCCAGTCCACTTTATTAATCAACCTTTGTACAATTATAGACAGCACAGTGGAAGCATTTCTTTATTTTCAAATTCATTACAAGCTCATGATAATCATTTGAAGGTCATAGGACTTGCCATAAAAAGAAGAGAAGGTAAGACCTCTGCAAAAAATATGGAATTGAAATTATACTTTACTTTACAAATGCAGCATTATCAGAGATGTTCTTATTATAAATTGAAAAAAAATAAAAATATAGAAGCCTGCTCTTTAGCTATAAAAGCTCTTAAATTTTTAAGATATGATAGAGATCTTGTCTCATTGAAACTTTTATATTCATCAGCGAAGTCATTATTTTTGTCATTGTTTTCAAAGAATATTCATAATAAATAATGGAGTTTATTACAGTACTACTCCCCGTTTTTAATGGCGCTAGTTTCATAGAGAGGGCATTAAAAAGTATTCTAGGTCAAAGTTATCCATATTTTTCATTGCTAATTATTGATGATGGTTCTACAGATAATACTGCTGCCGTCCTTGCAGAAGCTTCCAAAAAGGATCACAGAATTAAAGTACATTATAATAGAAAAAATTTGGGGCTAATACATACTCTTAATTTAGGTATAAATCTCGCTAATACAGATCTAATTATTCGTGCGGATGTTGATGATTATAGTTTGCCAGAAAGATTTATTAAACTGGTAAACTTTATGAAAAAAAATCCTGATGTTGGTATTTGTGGCTCTTGGCTAGAGTATAATAATGGGAGAGATTATGTACAGCAGAAGTATCCTCATAACCATAATGATATTAAATTTTCTTTTATTAGAGGTTGCTATTTCTCTCATGGAACTGCAATTCTACGAAAATCTGTTGTCACTAAAAATCAAATCTTTTATAATCCTGAATTTCCTCATGCCGAAGATTATGAATGGTTAACTAGACTTACTAAAGTTACTAAATTAGCTAATTTACCTGAAATATTATATGAAGTTACGATTCATGATCAACAAGTCTCTTATAAATATAGGGATGTCCAAATACAAAATACAAATCTTGTCAGAACAAAGTTTGTTGAACAGGAGTTAATGCTTGAGCTAACGCAGAGACAGAAAAATATTTATTTATGGTTGTTAACTTGGGCACCTAAACCTACAGAGGTTACTTTAGATGAGGTATACCATTTAATCTCTAATTTTCAGAGTGCAAATCAAAAGACTAAAGCGTTTGCGGATCAATGCTTTGCACAATTTTTACAAGAGTTGTGGAAAAGAGCAGTTATTTTTAATAATAGGCGTAGCCTTTCCACATTGAGATTAGTTTTCAGTTCAAAATTCCCTTTCGTTGGCACTTTTTCTTTTGGAGAAAAATTTAAAATCATCTTTAAGATAATTTTAAAACCTTTAAAAGAAAATTAAAATATAATAGATAGATATAACCGATAATTAACAAGCTACAGAAAGAAGCCTGGGTCGTTCTTAACCCATATTAATTTTGACTTCGAAATTTGACATTAAAATAATCTCATTCGTTCTTAAATTAAACATGATTTTAAATTTGTAGATTTCGAAAATTTCATAAATGTGGTATGATTAACTATCGCTTTTTGTTGAAAAGATTTTTGTAATATTCCTCTAATGACAACAGAAGATCATTGTGTAAGTGTAGTAATACCGAATTACAACAATGCAAGATACATAGTTCAGGCAATAGAAAGTGTATATATTCAACGCTTTAGAATATTTGAATGTATAGTTGTGGATGATGGTTCTACAGACAATTCTATTGCTCTGTTAGATTCTTTAACTAAAAAATATTCTTCCCTAAAAGTTTTGCAGCAAGTAAATGGGGGGCCATCTAAAGCAAGGAATAAAGGTTGGATGGAGGCTAAAGGTGATCTTGTGGCGTTTTTAGACGCAGATGATTTATGGAAAATAGATAAGCTTGAGAAGCAGGTTAAATTAATGCAAGCTGAAAATGCTGATGTAGTTACTTCTCAATATGTTTGGTTTGATGGGAAAAATAAAATATTAAATCCACAGATAAATAGAGAGCCGATAATACCATTTGATTTTTGGTTTGATACCTATTTTAGTCCAAGTGGGGTTTTACTTAAAAAAGAGGTTCTAATTTCAGTAGGAGGTTGGGATGAGGAATTGTGGGGTTGTGAAGATATGGATCTTTGGTTTAGGTGTGCCTTGAGCGGGTATAAATTTTCTATTGTTAATTCTAACGATGTACTTATTAGGTCACATGCTAATAATAGTAAGGGAAATTATTTAAAGATGTACCAAAACCACTTACTTAGTTTAAATAAATGGGTGGAATTAATAAAAGACATTAAATTAAGTAAAAAGGATACTAAACTTTATATTAATGCAGTGCGCAAAAAATTGAGCAAAATGAGGTATTATGCCACTATTCTGGAAGATCGAAAAGCAATCAAACAAACCTTTTATTTTGGGATCAGATGTGTGGGTTTTAGGTTCTTATTTGATAAATTAACTTTGAGGCAGTTATACAGATCGTTTAGTAGTAACTTAAAGATATAAAATGAAGATTGCTGTTGTTTTACCTGATTCTGAACCTTTTTCGCCTGTTCATGGAGGTGCTTTAGCTAGATGGGCTTTCGAAGTTTATTCTCTTATTGACTATGAAACTTATATTTTTACAATTAAGAGTGAAACATTATATAGATATGATAAAATAATCAAGCTTCCTCAATTTAATTCAAATCTTTTCAATATACTCGGTGGCAATTTAAAGCATCATTTTAAATATAATCTGTATCCTTTCATAATAACATCTTATGCAAGGTTAAATAACATCAATGTTGTTCACATACTAAACCGGCCTAGTCACGTGATGATTGTGCGGAAGTTCTTTCCTCAGGCAAAAATTATTCTGCATATGCAAAATGATCATATGTCTGCTCTGCCAGATCATATTTTCAATAAAGTTGTTTTGCAATCTAATTTAATTATTTCTTGTAGTACATTTATACAGAATAAAATAATTAATCGGGCAGGTGACCAAATACAGCCTAAATGTAAAGTTGTATATAATGGTGCCAATAATAATAATTTTTCATTACTCGATTCAAAGTCCAAGAAACATATCAATATTGTCTTTGCCGGAAGATTAGTCAAGGAAAAAGGTGTTTTGGAACTTATTAATGCAGTTATTCCTCTTTTAAAGAGGGACATCAAGGTAAAGCTCTTTATTGTTGGTAGCCATGATTTTGGTAGCTACATAGAGACTGATTATATCAGAGCTATCAAGGAGGCCGCTTCACCCTATCAAGGTAATGTAGTTTTTACAGGATTCCTGGGGCATAAAGAACTTTCTGCTTTATATTCTAAAGCTACACTTTTCGTTTGTCCTTCGTTGTGGGAGGAACCTTTTGGAATGGTTATCGCTGAAGCAATGGCAAAGGGGCTACCTGTAATGGGATCAGACAGGGGAGGAATACCAGAAGTGATGGGTGGTGCCGGTATACTTATTAATCCAGATGAAACGGATGAATTCACAGATCAAATAAGACGTGTTATTTATGATGATAATTTATTACAAGCCCTTGCTAATGCATCTTATGAACGATATATATCAACATTTTCTTGGGCTGTAATAGCTTCAAAATTTAAAACTATCCTCAGAGAGTTAGTTTAATTTAGATAGGGCACGATGTTTAAGGTTAGTTTGAAAAGCAACCTTAGTAATACTAAAATCAACCAATATCTTTAGTTTCTTCTAACGGGTAATTTTAAGCAGTACTTTTTTAGCACTGCCTCCTACAAATTATAGGAATTCAATTTTTATTTTATCCTTTAACTAGTTTAATTACTTAAATATTGACGACACTAAATGTAGCCTATTTTGCAAGTGGAATATCTAAATCAGAAACATTTATTTCTGATTTAATTAATGGGCTATCAAAAGAAGTTAAACTCACTATAATTACATCGGATCAAGGGGAAAGCTTCAATAACGTCATAATAGAAAGAAGACAATTCCCCTATAAATATAGTAAGCTCACAAGTCGGATCTTTTCAATTTTAGGACACAAAAGTCGGATGAAGTTTGATAAGTATTATGTACAGAATACTTTAAAAGATTTCTTTAGCAAAAATACTTTTGATATTGCTTATATTGATTATGGCACTACTGCTGTTTTATTACGAGAACTACTTGAGGTTCATCGTATTCCTTATATAGTTCACTTTCATGGGTTTGACATTACGTCAGCTCTGAATAATTTATATTATAGAAATGAAATCAAGTCACTTTTTGCTTCCGTAGGAGCCATAGTTGCTGCATCTAATCATATTAAAAAATTAATTATACTGCAAGGTGCTGATGAAGCAAAAGTACATGTAATTAAATATGGAATTGATGCCGCTAATTTTCAACCTGTATCTTGGGAAGAAAAATTTTATACTACGCCATCTGTAGTTTTCCTGGGGCGCCTAACTCCAAAGAAGAACCCAATTGCTCTTTTGCATGCCTTCAAAATCGTCACACAAACGATCCCTACGGCTACACTTACTATTATTGGCGATGGCCCGTTATATAAAGATGTTGTTTATACTATTGCTAAGCTTGATTTAAAGGAAAATGTAAAATTACATGGAAAACTTGGTCAGTTGGATGCTTTAGCTATATTAAAACAACACTGGGTTTATGCTCAACATAGTGTTACTTCTTATCAGGGTGATCAGGAAGGTTTCGCCATAAGCCTGGCAGAGGCATCATCTTTAAAACTCCCGGTTGTTTCTACTATTCATAACGGAATACCAGAAAATGTACTTGAGGGTGTTACTGGGTTTCTTGTGAAGGAGTATGATTATGAGGCAATGGCTGAAAAAATCTTAATTTTATTGCAAAACAAAGATTTGATCAGGGAGATGGGCGAAGCAGGCAGACTAAGGGTATTGAATAATTTTAGACCTGAAACCAGAATCAGTAAAATGCTGGAGTTGTTTAAATCTGTTAAATATTCTGCAGCTTTTAACATTAATGCATAATTACATAAGGTTATAATTTGTATTCAAGTAATTCCTTCCTTTTAAAGGATCAGTTAAAGTCAAAAGTATAATATGATTGATAGTATAGAAGGGAATCCTTTGGTTTCAGTGGGAATGGTAACTTACAACTCGGGTCAATATATTGAAGATGCTATTTCAAGTGTGCTCAGTTCCAGCTACACTAATTTCGAACTTATTATAAGTGATGATTGCTCCACTGATGACACTATAGCTAAAATTAAAACTTTTAATGATAGTAGGATAAGGCTTCATGAGAACAAAGTTAATTTAAGAGAGTACCCTAACAGAAATAAAGTGATTAATCTTGCAAAAGGAGAATACTTTATTTTTATTGATGGGGATGATATGATTTATCCGCATGGTTTAGAATTTATGGTTAAAATGCTTCATGCGTTTCCTTCATGTGCAATGGCCTTAATGTCAAGACGAAATCCCCGTTTTTATTATCCTATAGTAGTTACGCCACATCAATTTTATGTAAGCCATTTTTTAGGTGAGTCGTTTATGCGTACTGCTTTTACAAGTATTTTATTTAAAACGTCTATTCTTAAAGCAGTGGGTGGTTTATCTTTGGAGTATCCTAATGGAGATGATTATATAAGACTTAAAATAGCCACTGTTTACAATTCATTGATTATTAACGATAATATTACCTGGTGGAGACAAACCCCTGGCCAAGCCTCTTCCAGCTTGACAGATAATTTGTGGTTTTATCGTTTGAAGCATCAGATGTATCAACGCTTTTTAACAGATCCCAAATGTCCCTTATCAGATCAGGAAAAGAAAGATGCTTTTTTTAATATTAGTAAAGTTGAATGGGAGGTTGTAATTAATAAGATGAAGAAGTTTAAATTTTTTGATGCATTTAAGCTAATTAAAATGCTCAACTTACCTATTTCTACAATTTCTAACTATTTAAAAGCACGTAAATTTAAGGATCCTTTCTCTGATTTTTCTTCTGTTAAGCCATTGAGAGTTAATTTCGAGAATAATCCTTATAGTGCTGACTACCTAAAATGAGCTTACCATTAGTATCCGTATTGATCCCAGTATACAACTCTGAAATGTATATTGCAGAGACAATAACATCAGTATTAAACCAGACTTGGAATAATATTGAAATAGTTGTTGTCGATGACGGTTCAACAGATTCATCCTTTACCCTTGCTAAAGCAATGGAATCTGAAAGGGTGCGGGTTTACAAACAAACAAATAAAGGGGCATGCGCTGCAAGAAATTTTGCCTTTTCTGTAGCTAAAGGGGAATATATTCAGTATTTAGATGCTGATGATTTACTTTCTTCTGATAAAATTGAGAAGCAGCTTCAAATATTAAGTAGTAGCCTGCCTGGAACAGTAGCTACTTGTGTTTGGGGACGATTTGTAAATTCTGTTACTGAATTTAAAGCGGAAGAGAAGGAGATCAACAAAAACTATGATATACCAGTAAATTGGTTAATTGATTCCTGGGGTGGGAAAGGTTCGGCACAAACGTCAGTTTGGCTTGTACCAAGGTTCCTAATAGAGGCAGCCGGTCCATGGAACGAAGATCTTAAAATTAACCAAGATGGAGAATTTTTTGCACGGGTACTTTTGCATGCAAAGGCAATAAAATTTTGCGAATCTGTATATGTCTATTATAGGTCTGATAATGAGAATAGCATATCAAAATCAAATAAATCGGAGGCTAAAGCGGAGTCGTTATTAAGCAGTTTTGAATCTTATAAAAAAATGATTCTCCCGAGTTATGATTCTATCGAAATAAGGAAAGTGCTTGCTCTTAATTTCTGTAATTTTATATATTTATACTCCCCCCATTACCCTCATTTAATCAGAAGAGCAAATATAAATATAAAGGAGTTAAACGTTAGAAGAGTATCTTCAATTGGAGGCTCAGGTTTTAGAACGCTCGCAAAATTTGTAGGCTTCTCTAATGCAATTAAACTTAGAAATTTAATTAAGAATGGAAGTTAACTTTATTACAAATTTACCCATTGCTGAAACCTCTGGAGGTGGTTCTGCTGTAAATGCTGCGACCTTTGAACAGCTTAATAGATTTTATAAAGTTAATTATTGTGGTCCTGTTAATTTACCCTCCGACTCAATTTCTAAGTTAAAATCTAAAATACTTAGAAGCGTCGGACTTTCCGGAAACTATCATTTTTTCTCTGACAATAGGCTAAGTAGGATTTCAGATCATGTTACGTCTGTTATCAAACAAGATGCTGATATAAATTTCTTTCATGGTTTTACTTCCTGGATTAAGTATAAGAGTAATTTGCCATATTATGCCTATTCTGATGCATGTTTTGCAACCTATGTATCTATATATAATAAAGAAATCAAATTTTCTAAGCGAGATTTAGATAGAATTTTTTCTACAGAAGCGCAATGGTTAAACAATGCAACAAAGGTTTTTTTTAGGAGTCAATGGGCGCTAAACGAGACTAAAAAGCATTACGGTTTGGATGGTAGTAATTTTAGCGTAGCTGGTTTAGGAGGCTTTATGGAGATTCCTGAAACTTTTAAAAAAAATGTAGATTTTAATTTTTTATTTATTTCAAAGGAGTTTATTCCAAAAGGGGGGGAGTTTTGTGCTAAAGCGTTTGACAGGATTCTCAAAGATTTTCCTCAGGCCAAATTGGTAATTGTAGGGGAAGAACCACCCAAAGAAGTTCTTGCTATGGAAAATGTAATATATGCAGGATTTTTAAGCAAAACTAAACCTGAAGAATACGCCAAGTTAAAAGACATTTTTTATAATAGCTTTGCTTTAGTACATCCTACCAGTAAAGACACGAATGCTTTAGTGATTAGTGAGGCTGGTTATTATGGATGCCCTTCTATAGCGCCACAGACTTTTGCCATTCCTGAACTTATAAAAGATAACGAAACAGGACTACTGCTTAACCATCCTATTACTGTTGAAGATACTTATCAAAAGATGAAGCAGTTATGTTCCGACAGGCAATTTTACACCCAAATGCGGAAAAGAGTCAGGCACTTCAGCACAACAACGTTTAATTGGGATCGTGTAGGAGACCATTTTTATAAATCAATTTCGCACTAATGGCCAAATTTCTCTATATAGGACAGTATTCTGATGGATCTACCTCAAAAATGAGAGGAGAAAAGTTAAAAGAAATATTTAGTCACATGGAGTTTATTGTTATTGACACAAATATTCCATATAATAACTCTTCCCGAATTTTTAAGAGTTTAGCATTCCGTTTTAAAACAGGACCCGTAATAAAGAAATTAAATCAGTATATCCTGGATAGAATTAAAAATACTCATTATGATCTGATCTGGATAGATAAAGGCATATACATTAATAAATCTACGATTGCTATAGTAAGAAATTTAACATCTAAGTTGGTGCACTTTACACCGGATCCTGCGTTTACCTTTCATAAATCTGCTCATTTTAATGCCTGTTGTAAGAACTATGATTATTTGGTAACTACAAAATTATTTGAAGTTGATATTTACAAAAGGAAGTGCAATGGCAAAATTATTTATGCTACACAAGGCTTTGATAAAAATATACATTACCCTAGGCATCATTATTCTGAGAAGCAAGGTGTGTCTTTTATAGGTCACTTTGAGAAAGAGAGAGGGGTG
The DNA here is from genome assembly GCF_047525655.1 of Pontibacter sp. 13R65. Classification (NCBI taxonomy): domain Bacteria; kingdom Pseudomonadati; phylum Bacteroidota; class Cytophagia; order Cytophagales; family Hymenobacteraceae; genus Pontibacter; species Pontibacter sp. 13R65. The sequence continues at coordinate 268,926 of NZ_JBLIQL010000002.1, read as the reverse complement.
GCTATACAGGCGTTAATAGATAATAAAATTATAGTAAAACTGGCTGGAATCAAATGGGAGGATTTTGTAAGAAAGAATAGAAATAACGAATACTTGATTTATTGCGGAACAGGTGTTTTTGGTGATGCATACTCAAATTTAATCTCGTCTTCACTTTTTGCATTAGGATCTGTTTCAAAATGGATTCCGGAGCTACATACAACACGAACTTTTGAAATTCCGGCTTGTGGTACGGCTCTATTAACTGAAGCAAATATAGAAACAAGTTCATTTTTTGAGAAAGATGAAGTTATATTTTATAATGATATCCCCGATTTAATTAATAGAATACAATATTACAGTTCTCATCCTGATGAGTTGCAGTTGTTGACTAAGAAAGGCTACCATAAGGTGCAGAACAAGTTTGAATATGGATATTTGATGCAAGAAGTTGTTAAAGAAATTAATAAGTGAAAAAAGTTGCCATAATACATTATCAGCCATTAGAATATTATCCCCCAACCACAAACTTTTTACAGTACTTGGAGGGAAATTTAAATGCTAATGTGTATGTATTCACGTCTAAGAATCAGCTAAATAGAGCACCCTATATTTCTAGAAAAATCAAAATAAATCGTGCTTCTTTTCCGAAGAAGAAAGACAGCTTCATTATAAGCTTGTTTAAACAAGCTTTATTTAATTTTTCTACTTTTCTGCGGCTCCTTATTTTTAGGCCTCATGTAGTTCTGTACTATGAAACTTATTCTGCTTTTCCAGCTTACTTATATTTAAAATTTTTTAATAAGGAAGCAAAATTACTTATCCATTTTCATGAATATTTTTCAAAGGAATGGTATGAGGGAGGAATGAAACTTGTAAAGCTTTATCATAAAATTGAAGTTGATTTTCTTTTTAAGAAAGCTTATTTCATTTCACAAACTAATGAGTACAGGGTAGAATTCTTTTTGGCTGATTACCCATTTTTACAAAAAAGCAAACTCAGGGTTTTACCTAATTATCCTCCTTTTGTTTGGTCGGAACTGCTGAATAACAAGGTTTGTAATTTTCCAGATGATAATAAAGAGCTTAAATTAGTTTATGTTGGCTCCTTGTCACTTAAAGCAACTTATATTAAGGAGTTTTGCACGTGGTTAGCATCATGTAAGCATAATGTTACATTTGACATTTATAGCTTTAACCTGGATCAGGAAACTTCTGATTATCTATGCAACTTAAATATGCCCCAAGTACGGTTTTTTTCTAGTGGTATAGAGTATTCGGATCTTCCAGCAATATTGAAGGATTATGATGTCGGTTTGATTCTTTATAGAGGCTTATCTAATAATAGTAAATATTGTGCTTCTAATAAACTATTTGAATACATGGCTTGTGGATTGGATGTTTGGTTTTCTGATAAAATGATAGGCACTTATCCTTATATTACAGAAAATACCTTTCCCAAGGTTATCAAAATTGATTTTGAAAATATTCTGCAGTTTGATGTGGAAAAAGCTATTGATAGAGAAGGGTTACCAGAAGTTAATAATACCTATTTTGCAGAAAAGGTATATTACAATATAATACAGGAACTTAATTAATATGTTTTAATGATTATTGGTAGCAACTATATTCGTGGGCATTATGCGCTTTATTATATAAAGTATCTTTTAGTATTTTTTTTCTTAATACTGATTTTAAACATCTATCTAAGCCTTAACAGTTATTCTATTTTGGCCTTGAGTTTATGTATTGTTACTTTTCTGAATTTATTAGAGGAACTTAATAAAGAGATAGCCATCAGGGGGCTGATAGCATTTATTTATTCCTTTCAATTGTTATTTGGCCCTGTTCTAAGTTTTATTTATTTGCCGAATTGGGATTACTATTCAATACCAGTTTCAGAAGCAGAGTATTTTAGCTTTGCAATTCCAGCTATAATTGCTTTGATAATTGGACTTTATTTACCTATTTCAAAGGAAAAGTTTAGTTTTGAAATATTATCTGCAGTAAAAAAATATTTAGCTGATAAAGAAAAAGTGGCTTTAGTTTTGATCGGAATTGGATTTATTTCCTCTTATTTAGTAAAAGTAGTGCCGGGAGGATTAGCTTTCTTTTTCTATTTATTGAAAAATCTGAAATTTATCGGAGTATTTTATCTCTTCTATTCCGAGTCAAATAAAAAGACAACCTTATTTTTTTTAGTTTTTGGTCTTTTAGCGATAAATGCTGTAACAAGCTCTATGTTTCATGACCTGATTCTCTGGATGGTGTTTGTAGCTATGCTGCTTACTTTAACAAAGAAAGTCCATTTCATCATTAAACTATCAGCAGCTATAATAGGTTTTTTTGTATTGTTTTTGGTTCAATCAGTTAAAGGAGAATATAGAAATGCGCTTTGGTTTGGGAACATACCTCCAGGACAAGAGACAGAATTCTTTCAAGGTTTAATCGAAGAGCGAATTTCAGATATGAGCATTCTTTTTTCGGACAAAAGTATCAATGGTTTTATTTATAGAATAAATCAAGGCTGGATAGTAGGTAATGTGATGTATCATGTACCGACTTATGAGCCTTATGCAAATGGTGAAACAATAGTGTCAGGGGTTTCCGCAAGTATTTTACCTCGGTTTCTTAATCCTGATAAGTATGTGGCAGGAGGCAAAGAATATTTTTCTAGGTTTTCTGGATTGACACTAACTGAAGGCACCAGTATGAATATAAGTCCTTTGGGTGAAGCATATGGTAATTTTGGTTCTTCAGGTGGAATAATTTTCATGTTTGTCTTTGGTATGATTTTTAACATTATTCTTGCTACTATTTATAAACTTGCAAGATTCCATCCTTCATTAATACTTTGGCTTCCGTTAATTTTTTTACAGGTTGTAAAGGCCGAGACTGATTTTACAACAGTGTTTAATCATTTAGTAAAAGCTTGTTTTGTTACTTGGCTTTTATACAAGTCGTTCCCATTTTTTCTGAAGTTAAAGCTGTAGCTGATTTTGGCACAAACAACTACCGTCACCTTTTTTTTCCGCAAACCACGCGAGGGTGCATATAGTATCGAAATATTATTTAACACAGTACAGCAACAACTGAAAGGTAAAATTGGAATTAATAATCAATACATGACCTGCCAAAGTTCCGGTTTTAAAAATAGATTACTGTTACTAAAAGAAGCCGCTAAAAAGAAAGGGGAGATAAACCATGTAACAGGCGATATTAATTTTATTACACTGGCACTACCAAAGAACAAATCCATACTAACGATACATGATATCGAATCTTTGGAACGGCAGGGGGGGCTTGCAGCCAAATTACTTTATTATTTCTGGTTAGTACTACCTGCTAAGGCTGTAGCGAAAATTACTGTTGTGTCTGAACATACAAAATCTCAGCTTCTCAAGAAGGTCATAGTCGATCCTGAAAAAGTAATTGTTATCCCAAATCCTGTCTCAGAGATCTACCAATATACTCCTAAGCCTTTCAGAAATGAGAAGCCGCATCTGTTACAGGTTGGCACTAAGTATAATAAAAATCTAGAGAAATTGATACCAGCCATTGCTGGATTAGATTGCCAGTTAACTATTATAGGTAAGCTGTCTGATGCTCAGATTCAGTTATTGCGGCTGCACAAGATAGAATATGTTAATAAGGCAGGACTAAGTAATGAAGCGTTGTTACTGGAATATATTCAAGCAGATATTATTACCTTTGTTTCTACATTTGAAGGATTCGGAATGCCAATAATTGAGGCGAATGCTGTTGGTAGAGCTGTAGTAACTAGTAACACTGGGGCCATGGCAGAAGTAGGGGCTGAAGCTGCCATGTTAGTTGACCCTGAAAATGTTGCAGATATACGCCGTGGCATATTGGAAATTATCGAAAATAATGAATTGCGAGAAAGACTCGTGAAGAATGGCATTGCGAATGTGAAGAAATATCGTCCTGAAATAGTTGCCGCACGTTACCTTGAGCTTTACGAGAGTATGCTATCATGAAAAAGAAATTGAAGGTCTTATTAACTATTGACTGGTTTTTGCCTGGTTTTAAAGCAGGAGGACCTATTAGATCCTGCGCAAACCTGGTAGACCACCTGAAGAACGAATATGACTTTTACATTATCACTCGGAACATTGATTACAATTCTACTGAACCTTATGCTAATATTATCCCTAATCGTTGGCAGCAAAAGGATGGTGTGCAAGTTTTTTATTTTTCAGAGGAACAATTGGCATACCGTTCTCTGAAAAACGTAATGAAGGAGGTGCAGCCAGATATAGTTTATATTAATGGCATCTTCTCACGCTACTTCTCTATTTTTCCACTACTCATAAGCCGGTCGCTAAAAGCTAGAAGAGTGATAGTGGCAGGTAGAGGTATGTTTGCGCCAGGGGCTCGGGAGGTGAAAGGAGGGAAGAAGCAGCTTTTCTTTAAAATTGCCAAGTATATAGGATTGTACAAATTTGTTAATTTTCATGCATCCAATGATATGGAGGCCAGTCATATACAGCAGGTATTAGGAAAGCGTGCTGCTGTAATGGTTGCTTCAAACCTTGCCAGTAGGCAGAGGAAGCAGATACAGAATGAAGGATGTCCAAAAAAGGCTAATGAACTTCGACTTGTTAGTTTTGCACGTATTTCGCCTGAAAAGAACACACATTATGGATTAGAGGTATTAGCTGGTAACTCATTTGATGGTGAGATTTGGTATGATTTATATGGCCAAGTAAACGATACTGGTTACTGGCAAACCTGTTTAGAATTGATTACAAAGTTGCCCAACAATGTAAAAGTAACTTATAAAGGAAGCATTGAAAATACTGAAGTGCCTGTGATCATGCAGCAATACCATGCTCTTTTTCTACCCACCAAAGGGGAAAATTTCGGCCATGTAATTCTTGAAAGCTTAACAGCAGGTTTACCAGTTATTATTAGTGACAAAACACCTTGGAGAAACCTTCAGTGGGCTAATGTGGGTTTTGACTTGCCGTTGGAGCAGCCAACCAAATTTAAAGAAGCTATAGAAAAGATGTTGAATATGACCGAGGAGACATTCAGACTGATGCAGGATGACGCTAGAAAATATGCAATGGGAGTTTTAGAGGATAAGGGAACTTTAGCTGCCAATCGGGCTTTATTCGATTTATGGTAACCATCATTAACATAAAAAGCAAATCTTTTAAGTTTTTTACTTGGAATAACATTATTTTTTGTAATATTAATGCCAAATTTAGTCTAAAAAAATACATTAAATCATTCTCTGAATTTAAAAAGAGCCACAATTCTGTTAATCTAAAATAATGAATAATAACAGTAATAACTTAGTCGTAGAAAACGCTAAGATCGCTATCATAGGATTAGGGTATGTTGGTCTACCGCTTGCCATAGAGCTTGCCAAAAAGTATGACGTGTTAGGTTTTGATATAAATGAGGGGCGTGTAAGAGAGCTGAGTGAGGGCCAGGACCGAACACAGGAAGCCAATGTAGAGGATCTGGAAAATGTAATTGCTCTAAAGAAAGCAGAAGGTAAGGATAGGATTGGATTAGGTTTTTCTTCCAATACGGAGGAACTTCGGAAGTATAACACCTTTATTGTAACCGTACCTACGCCCATAGATCAGTTTAAGGCTCCTGATCTAAGACCGCTGATAAAGGCTTCGGAGATGCTCGGTAAAATTCTGAAGCGTGGTGACCTAGTTATTTATGAATCTACGGTATACCCTGGCTGTACGGAAGAGGATTGCGTGCCAGTGCTGGAGAAGTTCTCCGGGCTTACCTTCAACAAGGATTTCTTTGCTGGCTACTCGCCAGAGCGTATTAATCCTGGTGACAAAATCAATACTCTGACCAAGATCAAAAAGGTGACGAGTGGTTCTACGCCTGAAATTGCGTCCCGTGTGGATGATCTGTATCGTTCTATTATTTTGGCAGGTACCCATAAGGCTCCTAGCATTAAAGTTGCTGAGGCATCTAAGGCGATTGAGAATGCCCAGCGGGACGTAAACATATCGTTTGTGAACGAACTTTCACTGATATTCGATAGGATCGGAATTGACACCAATGATGTGATTGAAGCCGCAGGAACAAAGTGGAATTTCTTGAAATACAAGCCCGGACTGGTAGGAGGACATTGCATTGGTGTTGATCCTTATTACCTGGCGCATAAAGCTGAATCCTTAGGCTATCATCCGGAGGTAATACTTTCAGGTCGCCGTGTGAATGACAACATGGGGCAATTTGTTGCCAATAAGCTCGTGAAGCTGATGATTAATAAGGACCACAAAATTAAAGGTGCAAAAGCTTTAATTATGGGCTTTACTTTTAAAGAGAATTGCCCTGATGTGCGTAATACTCGTGTGGTAGATATTTACCATGAATTAGTTCAATTTGGAATGGATGTAGATATTTACGATCCATGGGCAGATGCCGCGGAAGTGGAGCATGAATATGGTGTACAGATAGAAAGAGAGTTAGAAGACGATAAAGTGTATAATGCTATAGTAGTAGCAGTAGCACACAATGAATTCCTGAGTTTCGACTTTGCAAAATTCAAACGTGACAACGTAGTTATTTTTGACACAAAAGCTTGCCTGGACCGCGATCTGGTGGATGCTCGTTTATAATACTTGCCAGCTAAAGTTGGTATTACAAAGATGGAGCCTCTGCAAATTTGCTCATGATTTATAAATTACAGCAGAGGCTCCATTATATTTTTTTTCCTATTACTAGGAGGATAGCTTTATTGGCATTTTGTACAGCTCGATGTAGTAATAGTTTATCTGATTGCTTTACATTTTATTCTGATGCGAAGTAATTGAAAATAAGCAACTATATTAAAACCGAAACAAAATTACCATCTTTCCTAAATAAGAATAGGCTTTTGTTAAGTAGTAAGAAGGTCGTAAAACCTCTTCAAATTGTAAGCTGCAAATTTAGAGTATCGGTTTTTAGAGCTATACAAGCTGCCGCATTTGAGATCGCGATATTTATTAGTGTTTATTACAGCATGCTAATTTGCTAGTAACATTGATTTCTTTTGGTTAGGTGGCGCAATGGCTGGACCTTTGATAAAAATGGAAGTAAAAGAGGGACATAAGAAAGTAGACCTTTCCAGCTTTAATAACGACTGGTACAGCCCTGGTGCGGGTGTGTTGAAACGGACTATCTGGTACTTTGTTAACGTTCTGTTTTTTATGAACCCTCTTAACCCTGTTAATGGCCTTAAAGTATGGCTGCTTCGCAAGTTTGGAGCTACAGTGGGAACGGGGGTAGTCGTTAAACCGGGTGTCAATATCAAATACCCATGGTACTTGAGTATAGGTAATCATGTGTGGCTGGGTGAGGATGTATGGATCGATAATTTGACGCAAGTTGTGTTGGAAGATCATGTTACAATTTCTCAGGGAGCCATGCTACTCACGGGCAGTCACAATTATAAGACAACAAATTTTGATTTGCAGGTAGGTAAAATTACCTTGGTGGAAGGTACTTGGGTAGGAGCCAAGGCTACGGTATGCCCAGGCGTAACCTGCGGTAGCCATAGTGTACTTGCCGTAGGCTCTGTAGCAACTAAAAATCTGCAGCCTTACACTATCTATCAGGGCAACCCAGCTGTACCTAAAAGAGCTAGGAACATTGAATAAACATTTAAGGCAATCTCAAATATAGTGTGTAGCTACAGCATCCTGTTAAATTGCCTATACAGATCCACCTACATCGCATCTTGTTTTATTAAGCATCCCATATTTACCCTGAAAACAGCTAGTGAAAATCTCCATTATTACCATCGTTTATAACAACCGGGAAACTATAGCAGATGCAATTGAGTCTGTTTTGAGCCAGACCTATCCTCATATTGAATACATTGTTATAGATGGCCTATCGACTGATGGGACTGTAAATGTAGTTAAAAGCTATGGGAATAGGATATCAACGTTTGTTTCGGAAAAAGATAAAGGTCTGTATGATGCTATTAACAAAGGAATAGGATTAGCCACAGGAGAGGTTATAGGATTACTGCATTCCGACGATATGCTGGCTGGTAAAGATACAGTGGCAGACATTGCAAGAATGTTTACGACTCATCAAACAGACAGTGTATATGGAGACCTTCACTATGTTCAGAAAGAAGATACCTCTAAAACAGTGCGTAATTGGGTATCTGGAGACTATGATCGCAAAAATTTCCTGTATGGCTGGATGCCACCACATCCTTCTTTTTATGTGAAAAGAGCGTGCTATCAAAAGTATGGCTTGTTCAATACCACCTTCAAAAGCGCAGCTGACTACGAGCTAATGTTACGCTTCTTATATAAACATAAAATTAGTACTGCCTACCTGCCGGAGGTATTGGTAAGAATGAGGGTAGGAGGGAAAAGCAACGTGACGCTAAAGAACCGAATAAGAGCAAACCAGGAAGATTACAATGCTTGGGTGGTAAATGGACTTAAGCCTAAAATCTATACTCGTTTTCTGAAGCCTTTACGGAAACTGAAGCAGTTCCTGAAGTAGTAATAAAATATTATAGTGTAGTTATCATATAACAGTAGGGCCATAAAAAAAGACTCCCCAAAAAGGAGAGCCTTCCTATATTTTAAAATTATTTTCAACTTTTAGCCGATCAGTTGTACGAAAAGGAATGGTGAGTGGTTTCCTGATTACCAATTTTTTATTCAGTAAAGCTTCTTAATAAACTTGCTGAAATCTTATTTTAAAGCGTCTCTTCTTGGGTGCTGCTTAAAAGAGTTCCAAATTTATCCAGCAGTTGCTTCACTCCTTCAGCATCTATCACATCATCTTCCAATCTTAGCTCCTGCAATTCTGCCAGCAGGTTCCTATCTGTAATAAATAACCGGTCTAAGTAAACACCACAAGAATAGAACCTGCAGTAGCAGCGCTCTTCAGAAACAGGTGTAAGTACAATCAAATCGCAGGTACTCAATTTTTCATAAAAAGTAGCTAGCGCCTGCATGTTAATTATTTGTGTAGTGGTGATAACAATATATTTAACTTAACGGAAATACTCAATGTAAATGTTTTGTTATTTTTAATTTTTTTGCAAAAATACCTGCTTCTGGGTACGAATATAAGTCGTTAATATGCTATGTTTTAACTTAAATCTATTTACCAAGCCATTAATTACTAATTGTGGCAAGTTGCAAAAGAGTATAGTAGGAGTGAGGTAAAGTATAAAACTTACATTTTAGTTGATCAGTATAGACTTTGCTTTTGGAATCTAAAAACAGCTCCGGAAGGGCATTTTCATTAGAATAATTGAGGAGGTTACACATCAACCGATTAGGTGACTTAGAGTTAAGAAGTCTTACTGCTATTGGAGGGACGTGAGAAAAAGCCTGAAGTTTATCTTCTTGTACTAAGCTTCTTTGATTTACCCCTGAAAGGCCAGTTGTATTAGAATAATTCAATATTAACTACTTGTATCGGTTTGTTATTATGGGAGGTGCACAATATCACAACCTGGGTTCAAGGTCTTGTTGTGGTGGTAATGAAGTCTTTGAGCCGCCGGCTTTAGATTTATCGCCTTTTCTCATAACTCCCAAGGCAGGTGTTTTGTTGGTCTGCCGGTACTTATTAGGATGATATCAGTCTGATGACTACTCTTCAAATAGTCTTATTACAACTAAATTAATTCATTTCAAACAAGAAATTGCCGTCGCTTTTGAGCCTGCCGGTAGGAATCTAATAGCAGGTGTTACTACTATTAGAGTTGAGTGGATTTAGCAATTTGGCTGAACATAAAAAATATGCTTCAAGCTCTATTTCTCCCATCTTTCGATTCTGTCCTTTAAAGAAGAAAATTTTCCTCCTGAAAAATTAGTTTTTTTAGTCAACCAATTGCCTGACCTAAATGTGGTGGTTTACCGGACGGTTTAGGTTAAATTCTTAAAGCTTGCCAAGGAAGATCTGTAATCTGAAACAATGAAATTTGAGGAGAAAGCAGCGGGAATTTGATTGCCTCCAGACAACTCTTATTTTAGGGAAGTTTTATAAGGTAATCTTAATCAGGAGGATATGCAGAAAATAAGTAGCGGGCATGGTACTAACTGTGGTGAAACAAAAAGGCTCCGGAAGTATTTCCGGAGCCTTGTAGCGGGGAGCAGAATCGAACTGCCGACCTCAGGGTTATGAATCCTGCGCTCTAACCATCTGAGCTACCCCGCCTTATTGTGGTGCAAATGTAGAGAAAAGTTTTAAATAAACGCAACACTTCCGTTCAAAAAAAAATATTTTATTTTTAGTATGTTTAAAGAGTGGGAAATAAATACTATACTTACTCAAACACTTATTGAAGGGCTTGTATGAATAAAACGACTAAATTTAAATTTGTTTGCGAGTATCCGATAAACGCTTCTGCCAAGCTGCTTTATCCATACCTCAGTACACCAAGCGGCCTTGCAGAGTGGTTCTGCGACGACGTGGTTTTGGACGAAAATAAAATCTTCAATTTCATTTGGGACGGCAGAAGCCACTACGCGGAAATGACCGGGCATCGCACCAACAAATCGATCCGATTCCTTTTTCTGGATGAAAAGAAAAAGCATGTGCACGATCCATCGTACATCGACCTCAGCATAGAGTCTAGCGAGCTAACACAGGAGCAGTTTCTGAAGGTGGTGGAGTACTCTGAGGAACAAGATAAAAAAGAAATGGAGGAGCGGTGGGAATACCTGCTACAAAATCTGCGTGAAACAGTGGGAGGCTAATACGTCTGCCAAAAATGCTTATCTTTGCACGATTTTTGGATACATGGTGTTTGACAACTGGCACCAGGCACCCAAACAAGCCTCAACGCCGTCTTGGCTGACATGAAGAAACTAGATAAGCTTATACTCCGGTCGTTTATCGGCCCTTTTTTTCTGACTTTTGCCGTAGTAGAGTTTATATTGCTCACGCAGTATATGCTTAAATACCTCGATGAACTGCTGGGCAAAGACCTGGGCGGGGAGGTGTTTGCGGAACTGCTCTTTTATTTTAGTCTGAACATGACGCCGGTAGCATTGCCATTGGCCGTGCTGTTGTCGTCGCTGATGACGTTTGGTACCTTAGGCGAGCACCACGAGCTTACTGCCATCAAGACCTCAGGCATTGCCCTGCCACGTATCCTGCGCCCTGTTCTTGTTCTGGTTGTGGTTGTTTCGGCTGGAGCCTTTTTTTTCAACAACAAAGTTGTGCCTAAGGCCAACCTGAAGGCTTACAGCTTGCTGTGGGATATCCGCCAGAAAAAACCAACCATGAATTTTAAGGAAGGAGCCTTCTACAACGGGCTGCCTGGTTACAGCATCAAGATCAACAAAAAGATGGAAGATGGGGAATCGCTGCGGGATATCATGATATATGACCATTCCAAAGGCGGTGCCAATACTACTGTAATTCTGGCCGAAACAGGGAAAATGTACACCCAGTACAACGATAACTACCTGGTTTTGGAGCTCTTTGATGGCAATACTTATGTTGATCAGGATGACCCAAGCATCCGAAATTCATCTGAACAATTTGTTCGCCAGCGCTTCGAGGAGAGTAAAATTATTTTCAGTCTGTCATCTTTCAACATGGAGCGTACCCGTGAGGAGTATTTTTCTGATAACAAGATGATGAAGAACATCAACCAGCTGCAGGTGGTAACCGATTCTTTGCGCCGGCACGGGCAACGCGAAAAGGAGCTTTACCCAATTAATGTAGAGTCTTTTTACGCTTATTTTAAAGCAGATACCGGCAGTACCAAAAACGGGTTCAAACTACTCGACAAAACCATAGAAAGAGAATTGCCTCCCGAAAACCCAGATATCTTGTCTGTTGCCACCAATAAAGCCAGGAACATCAAAAGTTTTACATCTAATTATGTGGAGCGTGTAAACACGACTATGCGCGAAGCCAATAATTATGAAATTGAAATCTGGCGCAAGTACACGCAATCCGCCTCCATATTTATGTTGTTCCTGATAGGTGCACCACTTGGAGCTATCATCAAAAAAGGGGGCTTAGGTGTTCCGGTTATCATATCCATCGTATTTTTTATTTTGATGTATGTAATGTCGATTTTAGGCGAAAAGTGGGCCAGGGAAGGAATAATACCTGTAGAGGCTGGTATGTGGGCCGCTAACATCATTCTCTTTCCGATTGGCTTGTTTTTCCTGTACCAGGCCCAGAACGACTCCAGCCTGCTGGAAGTAGACTTTTGGAGAAAACTGATGGCCCGCCTGCGCCGCAATAAGCTGGATGTGTAAAACAAAAAAGCTGAAATTGAATGTGGGAGGGGATGACGCAACTGTATTGTAGGTTCTTCTCTGTAAAGCCGCTCCTTCATAGCCCTGGAGTTATAGTGAATGAAACAACCTCCGGAAGGCAAATTCTATTAGAATAATTTATTGGGATTTAGATCGTTAGCCAAAGAGTGGTAAAATGTTGTAGGAGCCGGTAGAAGTGTGCCTTTTGAAGTCAGTAAATCTTTCTGACTTTTAAAACATTTCAATCCGATAACAATTTTTATTAACGATAAAATTTTTATATCTTTGCGGCTTATATAGCTATCTGAACCAAGAAAAACAGTTTGATATTTTTTTATACGCAATGAAATTAACTACTGAAGCGAAACAAGAAATTTTTGAAAAGTATAGCCTTAGCAAATCAAAGGCTGATACAGGCTCTGCAGAAGCACAGATCGCGCTCTTCACTACGCGCATCTCTGACCTGACTGAGCACCTTAAAATACATAAGAAAGACTTCGGCACGCGCCTTGGCCTTCTTAAGCTGGTAGGTAAAAGAAGAAGACTTCTTAACTACCTGATTAAAAATGATATCCAAAGATACAGAGCCATTATTGCAGAGCTTGGTATCAGAAAATAAGCTTATCTGAATTAGGGAATTCCGGCAAGGATTCCCTAATCTTTTTTTCTTTGAACCTGTCTCTGAATTTATTCTCGCCAAGCCACATGCCGTAAAGGCACATTGCTTCGTTAAGATTAAACACAAGAGCAGGTAAGTAAACTTCCTCCCTTCCTCTTTGCCAGTACCGACAGTGGCCACAATGGGTAGCCCTGTCTTTTTTGATGCTATAAACGATACAAGAAGATGTCACAGAACGCGATTACAAAAACTATTGCCCTCCCTGATGGTAGGGAGATTATAATTGAAACTGGTAAACTAGCTAAACAAGCCGACGGATCTGTAGTAGTAAGAATGGGTAACACCATGCTGCTTGCCGCCGTTGTTTCCAATAAAGAAGCCCGAGAAGGGGTAGACTTTATGCCACTGTCGGTGGACTATCAGGAAAAATTTGCTTCATCCGGTAAAATACCTGGTGGATTCCTGAAAAGAGAAGCCAGACTTTCTGACTACGAAATCCTGATTTCACGCCTGGTTGACCGCGTATTGCGTCCGCTTTTCCCTAGCGATTACCACGCTGAGACACAAGTAACCATAAACATGATCTCCGCTGACAAGGAGGTTCTGCCTGATGCACTGGCCGCTTTAGCTGCCTCTGCTGCCCTGGCAGTTTCTGATATTCCTTTCAACGGACCTATTTCTGAAGTTCGTGTAGCCCGCATCGACGGACAATTTGTAATTAACCCACTTGCCACCGACTTGCTGCGTGCCGATATCGATATGATTGTAGGTGCCTCTATGGAGAGCGTATCTATGGTAGAAGGGGAGATGAACGAGGTTTCTGAAGAAGAAATGCTTGAGGCTATCAGCTTTGCCCATGAAGCCATTAAGGTACAGTGCCAGGCGCAGCTGGAGCTTTCGGAACTAGTGGGCAAGTTGCAGAAACGCGAATACTCCCACGAAACACATGACGAGGAGCTTCGCCAAAAAATTTACGATGCCACTTACTCTAAAGCTTATCTGGTAGCAAAAAGAGGCAACGCTAACAAATCAGAGCGTAAAGAGGGCTTTGCCGCCGTTCTTGCTGAGTTTGTAGAGTCTTTAGGCCCTGACCATGAGTATGACCTTAGCCTGATCAAGACCTATTACCACGATGTGGAGAAAGAGGCTGTTCGGAACATGATCCTGAATGACCGCACTCGTTTGGATGGTCGTCAGTTAAACCAGATCCGCCCTATCTGGTCTGAAGTAAATTACCTTCCGGCTACGCACGGTTCTGCTATATTTACCCGTGGTGAAACTCAATCTTTAACCACTGTAACCTTAGGCACTAAGCTGGACGAGCAGATGATCGACAGCGCCATGACTTCCGGTTACAATAAGTTCCTGCTGCACTACAACTTCCCAGCGTTTTCTACCGGCGAAGTAAAGCCAAACAGAGGGCCTGGCCGCCGTGAGATCGGTCATGGTAACTTGGCGCTACGTGCACTTAAGAAAGTGCTTCCTGCAGAAGGAGAGAATCCGTATACTATCCGTATCGTTTCTGATATTCTGGAGTCAAATGGTTCTTCTTCTATGGCAACTGTATGTGCTGGTAGCTTAGCTCTGATGGATGCCGGTGTCCCTATCAAGGATGCTGTTTCCGGAATCGCTATGGGACTTATCACCGATGAGAAAACAGGTAAATTCGCTGTGCTTTCTGATATTTTAGGTGATGAAGACCACTTGGGTGATATGGACTTTAAGGTGACCGGTACTAAAAAAGGGATCACAGCTTGCCAGATGGACATCAAAGTAAACGGTTTGTCGCATGACGTTTTGAGCCAGGCACTTGCTCAGGCAAAAGAAGGTCGCGAGCATATCCTGAATGAGATGAACAAAACCATTTCTGCTCCTAACCCAGATTACAAACCACACACACCACGCTCGTTTAATATCGTAATTGATAAAGAATTTATTGGTGCTGTGATCGGACCAGGCGGTAAAGTAATTCAGCAGATCCAAAAGGACACAGGTGCTACTATCATTATCGAAGAGAAAAATGAGAAGGGCCATGTGAATATCTTTGCCAGCAACCAAACTGCCATGGACGATGCCATCTCTAAGATCAAAGGCATTGTGGCGCAGCCGGAAATTGGCGACATGTACATCGGTAAAGTGAAGTCTATTCAGCCATACGGTGCCTTTATAGAGTTCATGCCAGGTAAAGATGGCTTACTGCACATCTCCGAAATTAAGCACGAGCGCCTCGAAACAATGGATGGCGTTCTGGAAATCGGCGAAGAAGTAAAAGTGAAGCTGATTGATATTGATAAAAAAACAGGCAAATTCAAGCTTTCCCGTAAAGCTGCTTTGCCTAAGCCTGAGGCTCCACAGCAAGGCTAAGTTTCTATTTCTCCAAACACATGATGCCATCTTGCGCTTTAGCAGGCGTGGCATCGTGCGTTTTTATAAGACTAATACCTGTTCGGCTCTTTGATTTTATTGTAAAATATAAGAACTTTGCGCGATTTTCTGTTGTTACCACTGCGAGCCCGAATTACACATTTACACAACAATATTTATAATATACAAATCTGATGAGACAACTCAAGATAAGCAAACAGATTACAAACCGCGAAAGCCAGTCGCTTGACAAATATTTACAAGAGATTGGTAAAGTCGATTTGCTTACTCCAGATGAAGAGGTGTCGTTAGCACAGAGGATTAAGGAGGGAGATCAGTTTGCACTTGAGAAACTGACGAAGGCTAACTTACGCTTCGTGGTGTCAGTAGCCAAGCAGTACCAAAACCAGGGCCTATCGCTAGGCGACCTGATAAACGAAGGGAACCTTGGTCTGATTAAAGCCGCTAAGCGTTTTGACGAGACTCGTGGATTCAAATTCATCTCGTACGCCGTTTGGTGGATTCGTCAGTCAATTTTACAGGCTTTGGCAGAGCAATCGCGTATTGTGCGCCTTCCCCTAAACCGTGTAGGATCTCTTAACAAGATTTCTAAGTCGTTCTCAGAACTGGAACAGAAATTTGAGCGTGAGCCATCTCCAGAAGAGATTGCCGAAGTGCTTGAACTCACTACAGCTGAGGTTGTTGACACACTCAAGATTTCTGGTCGCCACGTATCAGTGGACGCTCCCTTTGTACAAGGCGAGGAAAACAGGCTGCTTGACGTGTTGGAAAACGAAGACGAAGAATCACCTGACACTGGTCTAATGAACGATTCGCTTCGTAAAGAAGTACAGCGCGCCCTTTCTACGCTTACTAAGCGTGAGGCCGATGTTATAACGCTTTACTTTGGTCTGAACGGTGAACACTCCCTTACTTTAGAAGAAATTGGTGAGAAGTTTAACCTGACCCGTGAGCGTGTAAGGCAAATTAAAGAGAAAGCTATCCGCAGACTTCGCCATACATCCAGAAGCAAAGCTCTGAAGCCATACTTAGGCTAGTAGCATAATCACAAGATCGAAGCCCTGGCCAACACCAGGGCTTTCGTGTTTTACTGCCGGCCTGCTCAGCGGTTGCGCCTTTTTGAGAACCGGATGCAGGCGAAGGCAGATAAATTTTGTATACTTGCACCCAAATTGCAAATAGCACCCTATCAGAATGGAAATTGAAAAAGTTAAGTGCCTAATTATAGGATCCGGTCCTGCCGGATACACAGCAGCCATATATGCTTCCAGAGCCGGTTTAAATCCGGTGCTTTACCAAGGTATTCAACCTGGAGGCCAGTTAACCATTACGAACGACGTAGAGAATTACCCGGGTTACCCTGATGGTATTAACGGTCCGCAGATGATGGACGACTTTAAGCGTCAGGCCGAGCGTTTTGGTACCGACGTACGCTATGGCATTGCCACAGCCGTAGATTTTTCTTCGCAGCCCCACAAAGTTACTATCGATGATCAGACAGTAATCGAGGCGCATACCGTTATTATCTCTACAGGTGCTTCTGCCAAATGGCTTGGCCTGGAGTCTGAGGCACGGTTGAATGGAAGTGGCGTGTCGGCTTGCGCAGTGTGCGATGGTTTCTTCTACCGCAAACAAGATGTAGCCATAGTAGGGGCCGGCGATACAGCTGCAGAAGAAGCCACCTACCTTGCTAATCTCTGTAACAAGGTTTACATGATCATTCGTCGCGAGGAAATGCGTGCTTCTACTATTATGCAGGAGCGTGTAAAGAACACACCAAACATTGAGATTATCTGGAACTCCGTAACCGACGAAATTCTGGGTCAGCATGCCGTTGAAGGTGTTCGCTTGCGTAACGTACTAACCGATGAACTGCAGGAGATTCCGGTAACAGGATTCTTTGTGGCTATCGGACACCAGCCAAACTCCGATATTTTTAAAGATTACCTGAACCTGGACGAAAACGGCTACATCCGCACGATTCCGGGAACATCTAAAACAAATATAGATGGTGTGTTTGCCTGTGGCGATGTGCAGGACTATACATACCGGCAAGCTGTAACAGCAGCTGGGTCTGGTTGTATGGCTGCACTGGATGCGGAACGTTACCTGGCTGCCAGCAATATACACTAGCTCCCAAAATACCTATTAATTAAATCCGGAAATGTGCTGTAAAGTGGCCATTTCCGGACTTATTCTTGCAGTTTTGCCTTAGTTGTTGAGCGGCTAATTGGCTAGTCGTTAGAATATTAGTAAACCGAAGTTGTAGAATCACCAAAAAACGAAGGTTGCCAAAGCTTCCTGTCCAGCTTACCAGTTACTATTTTAGTAATCAGCAACTAACAATCGTAGAGCAAAATATTCTAATGAAAACAGCCTTTTGGAGGCATTTTTATAGAAATAGGGCCTAGGGCTCAGATACAACAGGATATAATAATACTTAGCATCACCAAAACTTTTTTTGAATTAACCTAGAAGCAAGGTAATATTTAGTTATCTGCCAGAAACAATAAAAATACTCTAAAGCAGTTAAAGATAGCAAGCAGCTCGATGAAAAGAGGTGCTTTACTGCCTAATTCATGTACAATGTTAAAATTTAAATCAACTTTATATATTGTATTTTTCCTGCTTTGTACTGCTGGCGGAGCTTCTGCCCAGAACAATAAGGTGAAGGATCTTTTTAAGGTGAAGTCGCCTAAAATACAATATGTGAGGCCGGATACAACTATCCTGATCGAATATGAAGAGTTTCCAAACGAAAGCTCCGATGCCGGAAAGTCCATTATTTTTAATCCGAAGAAGGAGCTTTCTATTGTCAGCGAAGATACAACTGAACTGGACCTGGGAGAGCAGCACATTGTGGAGGTATCAGAAGAGATGCTCATAGATTCCTCCTGGATTAAAATTGCCAGCTACTACGCCATTTGGGACACCCGGAACATTAACCCATACCGGATGGACGGTCGCCAGCTGAAAGACACAATAGACATTACTCTTTACGACCCTCGTGCCCAGCGCGACTATAAAATGCCTCTCGAAAAAACGCCAGTTACCAGCCATTTTGGCCACAGAGGCTCCCGTTGGCATTACGGCACCGATATTGACTTAAACACCGGAGACTCTATTTTTGCTGCTTTTGATGGTGTTGTCCGGATAAATAAGTGGGATGGCGGTGGCTATGGTAACTACATTGTAGTGCGCCATTACAATGGCCTGGAGACGCTTTATGGCCACATGAGCAAAGCCATTGCAGAACCCGGCACCTTTGTGAAGGCAGGGGAATTGATAGGGCTAGGCGGCAGCACCGGCCGCAGTACAGGGCCTCACCTGCACTACGAGGTGCGTTACCAGGGCAACCCAATCGATCCGGAGCTCGTGTATGAATTTCCGGCTTATCTTATCAAAGACCAGAATTTCCAAATCACCTCCGCCTTATTTAATTATTATAACCGCTCCAAAAGCTCTTCAGCCACTGGTGCCCGTAGATCTACTTACCATACCGTTAGGAGCGGCGATACCTTGTCCGGTATTGCCAAACGTTACGGCGTAGGAGTTAGTCAGCTAACCAGGCTAAACGGTATTTCTACACGTACTACCCTTAAAGTTGGAAGAAAGCTGAGAATCAGATAATGAACATAACTAAACTAGACATACTGGCTTTTGCCTCACACCCCGATGACATTGAACTCGGTTGTGCGGGAACCATTATTGCACACATAGCTGCAGGTAAAAAAGTAGGCATCGTAGATCTTACAAGAGGCGAATTAGGAACTCGCGGTACACCAGAGGTAAGAGCAGCTGAAGCAGAGGCCGCCTCCAAGATTTTAGGTGTTACTGCCCGCGAAAACCTTGGTTTTGCCGATGCCTTTTTTCAGAACGACAAAGAGCACCAACTTCGCGTGGTTCAAGCCATCAGGAAGTACCAACCTGAGATCGTGCTCATGAATGCCGTACACGACCGGCATCCTGATCATGGCAAAGGATCTTCGCTTGTATCAGATGCGTGCTTTATGGCGGGCCTAAGAATGATAAATACCTTTGGAGATGATGGTGAGGCGCAACAACCCTGGCGGCCGAAGGTAGTATACCATTTTATCCAGGACCGCCTGATTACGCCGGATTTCATTGTAGATGTAACTCCTTTTTGGGAGCAAAAGATGGAATCGATCAGGGCGTTTCGTTCTCAATTTTACAATCCGGACGATACTTCCCCTAACACCTACATATCGTCGCCTGAATTTTTAAAATTTGTGGAGGCGCGTGCCCTGGAATTTGGTCATTCTATTGGTGTAACTTACGGCGAAGGCTTTACAAAAGAACGACATATTGGTGTCAGAAACCTGTTTGACCTGATTTAGCTACACAAACAATAAAATTAAAAAAGGCACTGCTTACTTAAGCAGTGCCTTTTTTTGTAAAGATTATACCTATCTTGGTTTAATGCCCTGTTAGAACAGTAGCATTCCTTCGGCTCAAGTCAAAAATATAGCCGCTCCACAAGCTGAGGAGCAGTTTGGCCTCATTAGCGCAGCCTGTTCTTTCTCCAGGGAGAAACAGCTGTAGTGGCAGTTCGTTCTGTTGAGGCAGCAGGAGTAGGGCGTGCCTTCGAAAAAAGCATTCCTGCCAGCACAGCAGCAATCTCATCGGTTTCAGCGTTTGAAGCTGGCTCCAAATTTTCTGGTTTAAAGTAGCGTTCTATAAACTTTGTGTCGAAGTTGCCGGAAACAAAAGCCTCGTGCTCCAGTACAAACTTTCCGAAGGGGAGGGTCGTGGCGATGCCGGTTATTTCGTATTCATCTATGGCCCGGAGCATTTTCTCTATGGCTTCCTTACGGTCTTTTCCAAAGGTCACCAGTTTGGCAATCATCGGGTCGTAATAAATCGGAATGTCCATACCTTGTTCAAAACCATCATCAACGCGAACGCCTAAGCCTTGCGGTCTTTTATATGTTTGAAGCCTACCGATATCCGGCAGAAAGT
Organism: Pontibacter sp. 13R65; assembly: GCF_047525655.1. Classification (NCBI taxonomy): domain Bacteria; kingdom Pseudomonadati; phylum Bacteroidota; class Cytophagia; order Cytophagales; family Hymenobacteraceae; genus Pontibacter; species Pontibacter sp. 13R65. The sequence continues at coordinate 248,718 of NZ_JBLIQL010000002.1, read as the reverse complement.
TGTTGGCAGGATCTTCGGCATAAACACGCAACTCTAATGCATGGCCGTGTATCTGCAACTGTTCTTGACTGAAAGTTAAAGCGTTACCTTCTGCTATATGAATCTGTTCTTTCACCAGGTCCAGGCCAGTAATTTGTTCGGTTACCGGGTGCTCTACCTGCAGGCGGGTATTCATTTCCAGAAAGTAAAAGTTCATGTTTTCGTCGAGCAGAAACTCTACTGTGCCAGCTCCTACATAGTTGCAGGCCTTGGCTACATTCACGGCACAACGTCCCATTTCGTCGCGTAGGGCTGGCGTAAGTATGGCCGAGGGGGCTTCTTCCACTACCTTCTGGTGCCGCCTCTGAATGGAGCACTCTCGCTCAAACAGGTGCACAATATGACCATCGGTGTCGCCAAGCACCTGAATCTCAATGTGGCGAGGTGAGCCGATGTATTTTTCGATAAAAACCGAGCCATCGCCAAAGGCGGAGGTCGCCTCGCTGACTGCCAGCTGCATTTGCTCTTCAAAATGCTCCACACGTTCCACTACCCGCATGCCCTTGCCACCGCCACCGGCGCTTGCCTTTATTAAAATAGGGAAACCAACCTGTTTGGCGATTTCCTTAGCTGCCTCTACATCTGTAATAGCCTCCTCGGTGCCTGGCACCATCGGGATATTATATTTAGCTACTGCCGCTTTCGCTGCGAGTTTGCTGCCCATGAGTTCAATGGCTTCTGGAGAGGGGCCTATAAAAATAATTCCTGCTTCCTGTACCTTTCCGGCAAATCCTGCATTCTCTGATAAAAATCCGTAGCCAGGGTGAATGGCATCTACTTGTAGCTGCCGGCAAACATCTATAATTACATCGCCCCGCAAATAAGATTCACTGGATTTAGGGCCCCCAACACATACCGCTTCGTCGGCATAGCGTACGTGTAAGGCATTGCGATCGGCCTCGCTATAGATTGCCACCGTGCTTATTCCCATTTCTTTCGCAGACCGCATGACGCGTAACGCAATTTCACCACGGTTCGCCACCAGTAATTTTTTTATCTTTTTCATGCAGAAGCTCAGGTTTATTCAATTCCAAAGAAAAGGTTTTGTTCTTAAACTAAAAAACTGCTTTTTAAAATGCTATATATGATATTTTGATTAAATTGTAATTCACCGTTTAAAAGCATAAATTTGCACCGCTGGATTTTATAGCAATAAAAGAACATGGCTATAGAAGGCAAATTTTATTTCTGAAATTATCTGGATAACTAAATCATTACACAAGGTGGATTTATTTGAAAAGTTGTTGACCAACAGAGGTCCGTTAGGCAGCCACTCACATTACGCGCATGGCTATTTCACATTTCCGAAGCTGGAGGGAGAAATTGCCCCACGCATGAAGTTCAGGGGGAAAGAAGTGTTGACCTGGAGCCTTAACAATTACCTGGGGCTGGCAAACCATCCGGAGGTGCGTAAAGCGGACGCTGAGGCCGCCGCCGAGTGGGGAATGGCAACTCCAATGGGTGCCCGGATCATGTCTGGTAACACGAACCTGCACGAGAAACTGGAAGCGGAACTTGCTGACTTTGTGAAAAAGCCTGACGCTATGTTGCTGAACTTCGGCTACCAGGGCGTTGTTTCCATTATCGATGCACTTGTAGATCGCCACGATGTAATTGTTTACGATGCTGAGTCTCATGCCTGTATTATTGATGGCGTGCGCCTGCACCAGGGCAAACGATTTGTGTATACTCACAACGACATGGACAACCTGAAAAAGCAGCTGGAGCGTGCCACGCGCTGGACTGAGAATACAGGTGGTGCTATTCTGGTAATTACAGAAGGAGTATTTGGTATGTCTGGTAACCTGGGCAAGCTGAAGGAGATTGTGGCCATGAAAGAGCAGTTCAATTTCAGATTGTTTATAGACGATGCGCATGGTTTCGGTACGATGGGTGCCACAGGAGCTGGTGCCGGCGAAGAACTGGGTGTACAGGATGGCGTAGACATCTACTTCTCTACCTTTGCCAAGTCTATGGCCAGCATTGGTGCCTTTGTTGCCTCCAACGAGCAAGTAGTAGAGTATCTGCGGTACAACATGCGTTCTCAGATTTTTGCCAAATCGTTGCCAATGCCATTAGTGGTAGGTGCCCTAAAGCGCCTGGAACTGCTGCGCACACAGCCAGAGCTTAAGTCTAAGCTGTGGGAGGTGGTGAATGCGCTGCAGTCTGGCTTGCGTGAGAAAGGCTTTAACATCGGAACAACTGAGTCTCCGGTTACGCCTGTTTTCCTGAACGGCCAGATTCCGGATGCTACCCAGCTTACACTCGACCTACGTGAGAACTATAGCATTTTCTGTTCGATTGTTGTATATCCGGTAGTGCCAAAAGACGTGATCATGCTGCGCCTGATTCCGACTGCAAGTCACACTTTAGAGGACGTACAAGAGACCATTGCTGCCTTCGAGAAAATTGCATCTAAATTGGACAAGGGTCTTTACTCCAAGTCTACAGTTACCGCTTAAACAGCCAAAATCGCATATATTAAAAATTCGTAATTTTTGCTTGTTATCATTTAATTAGTATATTGGAGCGATAAAACAAAATGTTTAACTCAAACTAATAGCTCACATGAACAACAACTTCAGCAAACTGAAAGACTTGGTAATGTCTCTGGAATCAGACTTCGAGAAGTTTTACGACAAGAATAATGCGGCTGCCGGTACTCGTGTACGTAAAGGTATGCAGGATCTGAAAAACCTGGCACAAGACATTCGTAAGGAAGTGCAGGATATGAAAAACTCATCTGAGGCTAAATAAGCAACAGATATTGTTAATACAAATAAAAAAGGTGGCTTTTTAAAGCCACCTTTTTTATTTGTAATCTACTGTAATTCAATTAAATAACGCTAATAAGGTAGTAGTTTTTCTTCCCCTTTTGCACCACCAGGTACTTTTGCTGTAGCAGCTCGAACGCCAAGGCATCATCTGGCCCCTGTACCTTTTGGCGGTTAATGCTTACGCCGCCGTTCTTGATCATTTTCTTGGCTTCGCCTTTGGAGGCAAATACCTGGCCTTCTGTAGCCTCAGAAAGGAGATCGCTCACGGTCGGCACCTGCTGATAGGCATCTCGGTTTATCTGCACTTGCGGCACACCTTCGAACACCGACAGCAAAACATCTTCTTTTAAGCCGCGCAGGGTCTCTAAATCCCCTTTTCCAAATAATATTTCAGAGGCATCTACAGCAGCTTGATAGTCTTCTTCGGAGTGTACCCGAATAGTAACATCTTTAGCTAAGGCTTTCTGTAAAACACGCAAATGCGGTGCCTGCTTATGTTCTTCCGTTATAGCTGCAATCTCTTCCTGTGGCAGCAGTGTGTACACCTTTATCAGCTTCTCGGCTTCTTCATCAGAGAGGTTGAGCCAGAACTGGTAAAACTTGTAAGGCGAGGTCAGATTCGGGTCGAGCCACACGTTGCCTCCCTCTGATTTTCCGAACTTAGTGCCATCTGATTTGGTAACAAGTTTGCCTACCAATGCAAAAGCTTTACCGCCATCTATGCGACGTATAAGCTCGGTGCCTGACGTAATGTTTCCCCACTGATCGGAGGCTCCCATTTGCAACCGCACGTTTTTGTGCTTATACAAATGGTAAAAATCGTACCCTTGTATGAGTTGGTAAGAGAACTCGGTAAATGACAAGCCTTCGGTGCGGTCACCATCTTCGTCGGCGTTGATGCGCTTCTTTACCGAGTCTTTGGCCATCATGTAATTTACGGTCAGGTGTTTGCCGACCTCACGCAGGAAGCCTAAAAAGCTGAACTCTTTGAACCAGTCGTAGTTATTTACTATTTCGGCTGAGTTGGCACCGCTGTTAAAGTCGAGAAACTTCTCGAGTTGCTTGCGTATGCCTGCCTGGTTTGCACTCAAGGCCTCTTCTGAGAGCAGGTTGCGCTCTGCCGATTTGCCAGAAGGGTCACCGATCATACCGGTGGCACCACCTACCAGGGCCACTGGCTTATGGCCGGCACGCTGTAGCTGCACCAGGAGCATGATAGTAGCCAGGTTGCCAATGTGCAACGACTCAGCTGTTGGGTCAAAACCGATATAACCCGTTGTCATGCCGGAAGCCAGTTGTTCTTCTGTGCCCGGCATGAAATCGTGGAGCATGCCTCTCCATCTTAATTCTTCAATCAGATTCATGTAGCCTGTTTCATCTTATTCGGCAGCAAAGATAAAAAAGAGTTGGGAGTTTGGTGTTTAAAAAGATAAATGAGACTACCCCTAAGCTTAGCTAAGTAGAAAAAGGCTCCGGAAGATACATTTCATTAGAATAATTAAACGTCTAAAATCGAAGATTATCTACTTCGAATTTTTTCATTGATCCGCTCTCTGCGCTTATATCGTAGCCATTTCTCTAGTTCCACTATAAAATACATGACCACGCCAGCCGCTATAATTCTAACCCAACTCATAAGCGAAATAGGGGCAGTGCCAAAAAGCTTGTTCATGAAAGGCGCATAAACGAAAGCAAACTGAAGCAGCAACATACTCCCGATGCCGTAGAAAATCCAGAGGTTGGAGAAAAAGCCAGACGGGAAAAATGGATACCGAAGGGAGCGGCAGTTTAACAGGTAGAATGACTGCAAGACTATAAAAACAGTACAGGCTGCCGCTCTAGCTTCTTCGAGGGAAGCGCCTTCAACATCGAGTTCATAATGGAAAAGGCCGAAGGTGGCAATAAGCAGCAGCGAACCCACCAGCAGTGTTCTATATACAAGGCTTTTGGTGAGTATAGGCTGGTCATGTTTTCGGGGGGGGCGTTCCATTAATCCTTTTTCCTGCGGCTCAAACGAAAGCGTAAGACCAAGTAAGATAGCTGTCGTCATGTTAATCCAAAGAATTTGCACAGGAGTGGCTGCCAACACGGTTCCTGCAACAACGGCAGCTAAGATCACGAGTCCTTCGCTCAGGTTAGTCGGTATAGTCCAAACAATGAACTTGGTGAGGTTGTCGAACACGTTTCGGCCTTCTTCTACGGCACTTTCTATGGAGGTAAAGTTATCGTTGGTCAGCACCATGTCCGAAGCATCTTTGGCTACGTCTGTTCCAGTTATACCCATGGCAATACCGATATTGGCTTGCTTTAAAGCGGGGGCATCGTTTACGCCATCGCCGGTCATGGCTACAATGTGGTTTCTGCTCTGCAGTGCTTTTACCAGCCGCAACTTCTGGTCTGGCGACACGCGTGCGAAAACCGCGGTACTTTCTGCTACGTCAGCTATGTCCTCGTCCGCCACTTTGGCAAGTTCGCGGCCGGTCAAGGCCACGAGCCTCCCATTCTCCTCACGCCCTTTCAGCCCAATCTGTGAGGCAATGGTGGAGGCGGTGAGGGCATGGTCGCCGGTGATCATCTTTACAGTAATCCCAGCCCGCTGGCACATGTTCACCGCCTGCTTCACTGCCTCCCGTGGAGGGTCAATCATGCCCTGCAGACCCAAAAACGTAAGCCCATCTGTCAGGTCTTCGTGCGAAACATCTGTTTTATCTGTGGCCATGCTGGCAAAGGCCAGCACGCGTAAACCTTCGGAGGCCATGGAGTTGGTTATTTCAGCAACCTCTTCCTTTTTAAAATCTATTTCCTGCCCCTGTGCATTCAGCATGGTACTGCAACGGTCTGCTATTGCTTCAAAAGAACCTTTTACATACACTACATTTTTGCCATCGTGCGGGTGCAGCGTAGCCATGTATTTGTAATCTGATTCAAAAGGAATTGTGTCGAGTCTTTTAAATTTTTGCTCTAACTGTTTCCGGTCAAGTCCTGCTTTTTGAGCGGCTACTATTAAAGCTCCTTCAGTTGGGTCACCTTCTACTATAAACTGACCATCTTTCTGCTTTAAATCAGAGTCGTTGCAGAGGATGCCGTTAAATAAAAGCTCCCGCAGTGCCGGGTGCTCCTGGAGGTCTACATTCGCCTCATTCTGGCTGATGTTACCTTCTGGCTCATATCCCTGACCACCCACTTTGTAAGTTCGACCGCCTGCCACTATCTTTTTCACCGTCATTTGGTTTTCAGTGAGAGTTCCGGTTTTGTCTGAGCAAATAATGCTTGTGCTTCCCAGCGTCTCCACCGCCACCAGTTTACGAATAATAGCTTTTCGCTGAGCCATTTTAGATACGCCTAGCGAAAGCATAATGGTAATGGCTGCAGGCAATCCTTCCGGGATGGCACCTACTGCCAGCGCTACTGCTGCCATAAAAATCTCTGTAAATTCCTGGCCTCTCGAAAGCCCGATAACAATACAAATAACCGATAAACCCAAGATCGCATAAAGTAAAACCTGGCTAAATTGGGCAATTTGCTTGGTAAGGGGGGTGTCCAGGTCTACAGCACTGGCTATAGACTCAGATATTTTGCCAACTTCAGTGGCGTCGCCGGTTGCAATCACCACCCCCTTGGCTGTTCCGAAAGAAACATTGGTAGTGGCGAAAGCCAGGCTGACCCTGTCGCCAAGCACGGTGTCGGCCTCTACTTTTTCAGGGCTCTTGTCTACGGCCACCGATTCCCCGGTAAGGGCCGACTCATCTACTTTCAGATTCTTTACCTCCAGCAGGCGCAGATCTGCCGGAACCCGGTCGCCTGATTTTAGCAGGACCACATCGCCTGGAACCAAATGTTCGGCATCGATTTTTTGCTTTTCGCCATTCCGAATCACCTGTGCCTCTGTCTTCAGCTCCTTAGATAGCGCGTTTATGGCCTGCTTGGCTTTAGACTCCTGCACATAACCCACTATGGCATTTATAATTACAACCCCAAATATCACGGAAGAGTCGATATACTCCTTCAGGAAAAACGTGATGATGGCAGCTGCCAGCAAAATGTAAATTAAGGGCTGGTGGAACTGCAGCAGAAACAGCACCAGGTTCGATTGCCCTTCTTCCTGTGTAAAAAGGTTAGGGCCGTAGGTTTCGAGCCGGCTTTTTGCTTCTTGTTCCGATAATCCTCTGTCAGCGTCTGTTTTAAGTGCTGTAGTTACTTCTACAGGAGTTAAGGCATGCCAGTCTTTTGGTGGAATTTGTTGCATAATAATTTTTTTGAGAAAGATAAGGCCAGGAGGAGGTGTACTGGAGAGGCAGTAAAGAATTGTGGGTCAGGATAAAAATCTGATGTCGAACTCCTTAGACTGCCTTAATCAAACAAACAAATTCAAACCCCTCAGTGCTGAAGGTACGGGCTGAACGGCATAAGGTTAATGCACCAGACTGTAATCGGTAGCCCCTTGGTGCATCCGGTACCTTTTATCCTCCGGAAGGCCATTTTTATTAGCAGAATTAGTGGCAAGATTATTGGCTGACCTGCCATAGCAGTAAAGAGCTTTGGCTGAATTACCCTTCAGATTTTAACTCGGAAAGCGTACCTTTGCAGCAGGCTAAAATAGGCTGCCGGTAGAGTCCTATCTGGTAGTGGCGCAGCCTAAGCTCCTTAAATTACAGTAATTACAGCACCACTTATGTCTCACACACCCGAAGGTATTCTTGAACAGCTGAAAAAACGGCAGTTTGCGCCAGTTTATTTTCTGCAGGGCGAAGAACCTTATTACATAGATCTAATTTCGGATTACATAGAAGCGCATGCGCTGCAGGAACACGAGAAAGGCTTTAACCAGGTGGTGGTGTATGGTAAGGATGCAGATGTGGCTACGGTGCTGCTGCAGGCCAAACGCTTCCCGATGATGGCAGAGCGGCAAGTGGTAATTGTAAAGGAGGCGCAGTCGATCCCGGACATAGAGAAGGATGATGGCATCCGGCAATTAGAGACATACCTCCAGAACCCACTGCCCAGTACCATTCTGGTATTCTGCTACAAGCACAAATCGCTGGATGGCCGTAAATCGCTGGCTAAAACAGTCGGAAAGCACGCGGTACTACTCTCCACTAAAAAGCTGTACGATAACCAGATACCTACCTGGGTGTCTGGCTACATTAAGGAGAAAGGACTGCAAGCCACGCCTAAAGCTGTGCTGCTGTTGAGCGAGTTCATTGGGTCGGACCTCTCCAGGCTAGCCAATGAGATTGACAAGCTCCTTCTGAACCTGAAGCCGGGGCAGACTATAGATGAGCGGGTAGTGCAGGAGAATGTGGGCATCAGCAAGGAGTATAATATTTTTGAACTCCAAACGGCGCTCATTGCCCAGGATGCTCTCAAAGCGCACCGCATTATCCACTATTTTGAGTCCAACCCTAAGAATAATCCGCTTATTCCCAATTTGTCGTTGTTGTTTTCTTTTTTTTCTAAGCTACTGGTATTGCACATGGCCGCAGATAAGTCGGAGGCCGCCGTGCGTAAGAGCCTGGGGAACCGCGGCTTCCTGGCCAAAGAGTATATGCATGCTTTACGTGTTTTTCCGGCCCAGCGCACCATCGACATTATCCACTTTGTACGGGTGGCCGACCTGCAGGTGAAAGGTATAGAGGGTGGCAACATGACCGATGCTGAAATTCTCAGAGAGTTGGTGTTCAAGATTATGCATCCGGTGCCACGGGCGCTAGCCTACTAAGGCCTCAGGCTAAAGCAAACCATTTTACCTCCGGAAGGCCATTTTCATTAGAATAATTTATACTCTCGGTGTTGGTGATTGCCAAAGCAGGCCGGGAAATTGGAGAGGGCTAGCCGAGGTAACAAGTGAAAAGCAGGGAGACAGGCAAAGAAAATTGGAACTGCACACAATAATTAAAGCATAAAGCTCATTGCATTAAGTAAATCCGAAGGAGAATTTTTTAATCAAACCTTTGGCTGCAGCAGGTGCAGAAAAGACTGCACCTAAGCTTTTTTTATTAACTTTGACCTTGGTTGTCGCCACCTTAACTATTGAAAATAAGATCATCGTTTAGTCCTGTTTTGGGGCACTATAAGAATATATGAAGATAGCTTACAAAGTAGCGCTTGCATCGGTATTGGCTGGCGGAGCACACTTGGCTGAAGCACAGCATACGCAGGTTTTTACCGCTGAAGAAAGACACTTCCATGAGGGGGTAGAGCTTTTTGACCGGGCTAAGTATGGCTCGGCGCAGGAAGCGTTTCAGAAGTACATCAGCCTGATCGGTGACGATGCCAAAACCGCTGATGCACAGTATTACTATGCCCTTAGTGGCTTGTACCTCCTGCACCCAGACGCGGAGCAGCAGATTCTGGCCTTCACCAGAAAATTTCCGGCGCACCCTAAAACGGCGCTGGCTAACTACGAACTGGGGCTGTACTACTTCGAAAACAAAGACTACAAAAAAGCGGTGGAATTTCTGGTGCAGGCACCAACGCATTTGCTTGGCATAAAGCAGAATAAGGAACTGGAGTTTAAGTTGGGCTACTCTTACTTTGCAACCAAGGATTTTGAAAACGCCAAAATCTATTTCGATAAAAACAAGACTACCGGCTTCCGCACTGACGAGCACCGCTTTGCCTACGCCTCCAACTATTATGCTGGCTATATCGCCTACCGCAATGGAGATTATGCGGCAGCTAAAAACGACCTGAAAATAGCCGAGAAGAATGAGGCTTACCAGCAGATCGTGCCTTACATGGTCACCGAGATTCTTTACAAAGAGAACGATATTTTTGAAGTAATCCGGTACGGGGAAGCTGCATTGGCTGCCACACCAAAACCCCTGCAGGCCGATGAGATTGCTTTGCTCGTAGGCGATGCCTATTATCAGAAAGCGGACTATGCCACAGCTGCCAAATATTTTAATCAATACGCCGAAGGCAAGCGCACCTTGGATGAGGTGGTGCAGTACAAAATAGCGTTCACGGATTACAAGAACGATAACTTTAAAAATGCCATTGCTAATTTTAAAGATATCGCGCTTAAGAAAACGGCTCTCGGACAAAACGCCGCCTACTACCTCGGTTTAAGCTATTTGCGCGAAAATAATAAGCAGTTTGCCCTAACCGCTTTTGACCAGGCGCGCAAAAACAACATCGATAAAAGTGTAACGGAGGCTGCTACCGTTAAATACGCCCAGGTAAATTACGAGCTTGGCAATTTCAGGGAAGTCATTAATTCCTTGGCCAACTTCACCAACGATTACCCGGACTCAGAGCAGGGGGCGGATGCCGACAACTTGCTAAGCGAGGCGTACTTTAACTCAAACAACTATCCGGAAGCTATTCGCCACATTGAGAGTCTGCCTAAAAAGAGCTGGCGTATCCTGCAGACGTATCAGCGGGTAACTTACTTCCACGCAGTAAATCTGTTTAACGATGCCAAGTTTCCTCAGGCCGTAACCATGCTCGATAAGTCGCTGGAGTATCCTTACGACAAAGAAGTGACAGCTGCCAGCCACTTCCTGAAAGGCGAGGCTTACTCTATTGGCCAGCGCTACGAAGATGCCATCAACAGCTATGGTGCCGTTTTCCGTAATGCTCCCTCCACTTCTTCAGAGTATTATATAAAATCGAGATACGGCGCTGGTTATGCCTATTATAATACCAAGCAGTATGACCGGGCCCTGACGCACTTCAAAGCATACCTAGATGCCATTCAGCCAAGCAATGTGAACTATCATGATGCCACCTTGCGTTTGGCCGACTGTTACTATGTAGATAAAAAGTATAGCGATGCCCTTGGCCTGTATGAACGCGTAATTGCTTCCAACTCACCGGACCGCGACTATGCTTTCTTCCAGAAAGGCGTGGTGCTGAGCATTACAGGCAAACGCGACCAGGCCTTACAAAACCTGCAAACGGTGCAAACGCAGTTTCCAAACTCCCGCTATGCCGATGCAGCCGAGTATCAGCGCGCGCTCATCGATTTTGAAGCAGGAAATTACCAGCCAGCCATTTCAGGCTTTTCTTCTCTCATTCAAACGAAACCAGAAAGCAAGCTGATTCCGAACGCACTGCAGAAGCGAGGTATTGCTTACACCAACGTGCAGCGTTATAACGATGCCATAGTGGACTTTAAACGTGTGCTCGATGAGTATCCTGCTTCGCCGGTGGCTAGCAGCTCTTTATACAGTTTACAGGATGCCTTAGCTAACCAGGATCGCAGCGAAGAGTTTGACGGTTACCTGGCTCGCTACAAATCATCTAACCCGGAAAGCGGTGCTTTAGAAAGCATTGAGTATGAGGCGGCCAAAACACTTTATTTCAGTGAGAAATATGCACAGGCAATACCAAAGTTTGAAGCTTATATCAGTGCTTATCCGAAAAGTCCGTTTATAAGCGATTCCCGCTATTTCCTGGCTGATTCTTATCTGCGCCAAAACAATAAGGATGAGGGTGTAAGAAGAATGAAGCAGGTTATTGCCGAAAACAGGTCGGAATATGTTAACCGTGCCATATTAAAAATAGCCGAAATTGAGTTTGAAGCTAAAAATTACACTGAAGCTATAAAATACTACGGCAGGCTGCGAGATGTGGCTTCTAACCGCAATGAACAGGCAAACGCGCTTACCGGCCTTATGATGAGCTATTATCTGACGAAAGATTATGCCGGCTCCAAGCGTATTGCCAACGACCTGATCAGCCAGGGTAATGCCGCACTAAACGCACGAAATACAGCTTTGCTTTACAGAGGAAAGTCTACCTATGCGCAGGGTAATATGGATCAGGCGCTTACAGAGTTCAGAGAGGCTGTAAAAGCTGCTTCTGATGTAAACGGCGCTGAAGCACAATACCTGGTAGCTGAGATTCTTTACAAACAGAAGAAATACAAAGAGTCGATTGATGCTGCATACGAGTTCAACAACAAATACTCTAACTACGATTACTGGCTTGGAAGATCCTTCCTGATTATAGCCGATAATTATGCTGCCCAGAACGAAACTTTCCAGGCGCGTGCCACACTGGAATCTATTATAGAAGGATCTCCGGTAGTGGAGGTGGTGGAAGAAGCCAAGCAGAAACTGGCCAAAATGGCTCCGGCTGGTAGTGGAACAGGAGATACCATTCAAATTCAGCCCCGGTAATTATTTTCAGTATTAGCAGAAGAGAGATTTAGCAACATGAAAAATAAATTAAAATTAACCTCACTTGCCATTGTTTTTAGTGTCGGTTATAGTTTCATGAACAATGTGCAGGCGCAGGGTGGAACAGGCTGGGGCGAAGGTGCCAAACTGGAAGATGCACAGGTTGTAGTAGAAAAGAACAGAGTAATTGAGTTGCCGCGTGCCGCACGTAACTTCGAAAAGTTTCGGATTGAGGCGCCGGAGCCGCAGGAACGAAATGTACGCTACCGTTTTAGCGATTATCGCCTTGCTTCCCAAGATATTAACCTGCAAATGCGCGTACTTACCATTAAGCAGGATGAACTTACCAAGTTATACGGCAACTACCTGAAAGCCGGTATAGGCAATTATGGTACCCTGTACCTGAAAGGGTACTTCCACAACAAACGCAGTACAGAAGGAGCCTATGGTGCGGAAGTGAGCCATGTTGCCTCCTCCCGTGGACCGGTAGATCGTGCTAACTCTGGTGTTTCTAATTCCAGCATCAGCGCACATGGCGAACGCTATTTAAAAGGTTTGACAGTAGGTGGCAGAGCAGGATATGGTCGCGACCAGGTATACTTTTATGGTTATGAACCTTCGCTTGAAACAGTTATAGACAAAGACTCTATAAAACAGGTCTTTAACCGATTTAATGCTGAAGCTTTTCTGCACAACGAAACCTCAGGATCTCCTTTTATTTACAGAGCCACGCTCGGGTTTAATTACCTGAACGACCGGTACGACATGAAGGAATCTAATATTGCCGCTAATATTAATGGTGAGTATACAATAGATGATGAATCAGGCTTTAAAGTAGACGCGGTTGTGTCTATGCTGACTCACACTGATTCTGCACAAATAAACCGCCAGTTTTTTAAGCTGACTCCAACCTACGAGCGCAAATTAGGCGTACTGACAGTTGGTTTGGGAGCACGGCTTGCCTTTACTGGCGACACGGTAAATAATGCCCGCAGCATGAATATCTATCCTGTGGTGCGCCTGGGGGTAGAGCCAATTGAAGGCAAACTGAAAATTTACGGTGGATTTGGCGGCGACTTAGAGCGTACTACCATGTCTCAGCTGACCCAGGAGAACCCGTTTCTGGCTCCAAACGTGTTAGTGGCCGACGTAAACAAAACCTTGGAGTTGTATGGAGGCCTATCTGCTAACATCGCGAACTACGTACACATTACCGGTCGTGTGTCTTACCAGAATTTCCGGAACCTGTATTTCTTTAATAACTCCCGTACTGACTCTACCAAGTTTGAGCTTCTGTATGACGATGGCGTAACAAATGTTTTAAATTTATATGCAGAGGCTGTATTTAATTATTCTGATGAAGTAAGGGTAGGATTAAAGGCTGATTATAACAACTATAGGACCGAAAGGTTAGAGCATCCGTTCCACCGGCCGGAAATGATGGCAAGCATATTTGCCACCTATAACTTCTACGATAAGATTCTCTTTAATTCAGAACTTTACTATATTGGTAGCTCGTTTGGCCGTATTGTGCGTACAGACGGAAGTTCAGTAATTCGTGAAACGGACAATATCGTGGACCTGAACCTGAAGGCTGATTATAAATTCTCCAGCAGGTTCACCGCTTTTGTAATGGCTAATAACATACTTGGCCAGAAATATGAGCGTTTCGTGAATTACCAGAATAAGAGTGTAAACTTAATTGGTGGTATAACTTATTCATTTTAAAGCCTATGGTTGATAAGCAAATTGAGCAATTGCTCCACGAGCATGACTGTGTCATCATACCGGATTTTGGTGGATTGATCGCCCGCTATGTCTCGGCCCGGATACAGCCGACGAAACATGCGCTGATGCCTCCTTCGAAGAGGATCGCTTTCAATGAAAAGTTGGTATTGAACGATGGCTTGCTCATCAGCGCGATATCCCAGAACAGGAATATTAGCCTGGAAGAGGCAAAAGGAGTAGTAGCTGATTTTGTATATCAGGCAAGGCAGAAGCTGAAAGAAGAAAATCGCTTTGACATTCAAAATATTGGCTCGTTCCGGTACAATGCCGAGCAGCGTCTGGAGTTTGAATTTTTAGAAGGCGAAAACCTGCTTGATAATAGCTTTGGCTTACCTGAACTGGTAGCCAGGCCGTTAAGAGCGAGTGAGCCAGCTGTGCTCAGAACGCTAATTAAAGAGCGGCAGCAGGTACCAGTGGCAGTCAGATCAACCTTTAAAAGCAGACTTAAAAAAGCTTATACGGTAACAGCAGGCCTTTTAATGGGGGGGCTTACGGTTTCGGCGCTTTACTTACTTTCTTTACAAACCGACTATAATCTGAGCAGCCTGAACCCGCTGTCTTTGGCAGGTATGAGCAGCAAGACAACTGAAGCTAAAGTTTTCTCTAAATACGCTCCAGATTATATTCCTTTTACTGAAGAGGAGCGCCTGGCATGGTATTTGGCAATATCTCCGGTAGAAACACCTGCCGCAGAAGCCGAGCCGCAAGGTCCATTATTCCAGCAGCAAAGCAATTTAGATGAGGCACCTGCTGATGCTTTTGATGAAGCTATTACTTTAAATAGCAGTGATAAAATAGTTGCAAACGAGGTTGTTACAGAGAATAAGGTAGCAGATGCTCCTGCTGCTGAAGAAAAACCTTCTCATATACTGTCAGGCAAAACCGGCCGTTTTTACATTATCACAGGAGGTTATTCCAGCCTGAAGAATGCAGAAGTGAGCCGATCTGAAATAAAGAAAAAACAAATAGAAGCTAAAATACTTCTTCCTCCGCCAGGTCATAAATTACTGCGGGTATCAGTAGCCGATTTTGCTACCCCAGAAGAGGCCGCAGCAGCTATAGGAGATTATAGAAAAACTTTCGGAGAAACAATTTGGGTACTTAATAATTAACATGACATCTTTTCTTTTACAAATCACACCTGCTGTCCCTACGGACACTACTGCTACACTTACGCCTGGTGCTGAATCGGCTGATGCTTCTGTCGGACTTATAGACCTTGCTCTCGCCGGCGGTTGGGCTATGATTCCTTTGGCACTGTTATCGTTAGTTGCCGTTTACATATTTGTGGAGCGGTATTTAACTTTGAAGCGAGCTGCCAAGAACCCGGAAGGTTTCCGCGACAGAATAAAAAGCATGGTTTTGGCAGGCGATATTAACGGTGCTAAAATGCTATGTGCCCAGACAGGTACCCCAGTTTCTAAAATGCTTGCAAAAGGTATTTCCCGAATTGGTAATCCTTTGAAAAACATAGAGACGTCTATAGAGAATACTGGTAAAATTGAAATGGCACGCCTGGAGACAAACCTTTCTGCGCTGGCAACTATTGCTGGTGCTGCACCTATGCTGGGTTTCCTGGGTACTGTAACCGGTATGATTCAGGCCTTTATCGCGATTGCACAGGCAGAAGGCTCAGTTAGCCCACAATTACTTTCTGCTGGTATTTACCAGGCGATGGTAACGACAGCAACCGGTTTGATTATAGGTTTGCCTGCTTATGTTGGCTACAACTACCTGGTATCTAAGATCGACAGCATTGTGCATGACATGGAGTATACCTCTATCGAGTTTATTGATCTCTTACAAGAACCACAGCATTAAGAATGAACCTTCGCTCAAAAAACAGGATCAGTGCTGACTTCAGCATGTCGTCCATGACAGACATTATTTTCCTGTTGCTCATTTTTTTTATGCTTACCTCCAATTTTGTGACCCCAACCGGTTTACCGGTTAGCTTACCCAAAAGCACGTTATCTAACATTACGATGCAAAAGGTTAGCGTGACTATTACAGAAGACCTTAGGTTTGCGCTAAATGGAAAGGAAGTAGCTTTTTCTGATCTGCAGCCTCAATTAGAAGGGCTTTTACAGGGAACAGAAGAAGGGGTTGTGGTGTTGCATGTAGACAAGGCTGTACCAGTAGAGCAACTTGTGAAAGTGGCAAGCATTGCCGCTAACCTTAATGCTAAAGTAACGCTGGCTACTGAGCCAGAGTAAAATGAAAGAAGATGGATATAGCGTTAACACAGGAGGAAGAAAAGAATAAAAAGATTGCGGCAGTTGTCAGTGTGGTGCTGCACGCGCTTATTATTCTGCTTTTGTTCTACCTGATGGCTTGGCGCCCGCAAGACCCGCCGGCGGAAGAAATAGGTATTGAACTTAATTTTGGTATGGACGCGGTAGGAAGTGGTGATGTGCAGACAACAGCTACCCCTAATGAATCTAAGAATGTGCAGGACAGTAAACCAGCTCCTACACAACCAGATCCTCAGCCTGAGCCTAAACCAGTGGCTGCTACACCTCCGGCCCCGACACAACCAGTAGAAACGCCAAAGGTAGTGACTACTACAGCAGAGGCGCCAGTTGCTGTTAAGGAAGTAAAAGAAGTAGTTAAGCCAACTCCTAAACCAGAGCCAAAAGTCGAGCCCAAAAAAGAGCCCGTAAAACTGGTAGAGGAGCCTAAGAAGGAGCCAGAGAAGCCAAAATCGTTATACCCTGGTAAACCAACCGAGAGTACCGGTACCGGTAAAGCAGGAACTTCTAATGAAGCCACAGGTAACAATAACGGCGACGATGTGAACAAAGTGGGCGACAAAGGATCACCTGATGGTAAGGTAGATGCAAAAGCCCTCTATGGCAAATCCGGTGGTGGCTCCGGTGGCCTTGACATGGCTGGCTGGCGATATGAAATTGAGCCGAAGCGGGACCCTTACAGCAATGAGTCTGGGATTGTAAAGTTCAGAATCTCTATCAATGGTAACGGTGAGGTAACTAATATTTCTACTATAGAAAGTAATGTTTCGCCGCAGGTTAAGAAATGGTACGAAGATCAACTGCGCAGAACCTCCTTTATCCGGACAGGTGGCGGCAACAGCAATGCGGGAGCCACTGGTACTGTAACATTT
The DNA here is from genome assembly GCF_047525655.1 of Pontibacter sp. 13R65. Lineage (NCBI taxonomy): Bacteria > Pseudomonadati > Bacteroidota > Cytophagia > Cytophagales > Hymenobacteraceae > Pontibacter > Pontibacter sp. 13R65. The sequence continues at coordinate 231,862 of NZ_JBLIQL010000002.1, read as the reverse complement.
GTAATCAAATCGAACTAGTATTTTCATGACATATCAGGAGTGCCTTGAGTATCTCTACAAGCAATTGCCGATGTACCAACGCATCGGCAATGCTGCTTTTAGGAAGAGCCTCGACAACATTATCAGCCTTTGCGATGCCCTGCAACAGCCACAGCATGCTTTCAAATCAATTCATGTGGCGGGTACCAACGGTAAAGGAAGTAGTTCCCACATGCTTGCAGCTGTTCTACAGCGCGCAGGCTACACCACTGGCCTCTATACCTCACCTCACCTTAAATCTTTTACGGAGCGCATTCGTGTAAATGGCACAGAACTGGAGCAGGATTACCTGGTCAGTTTTGTAAAGCAGCACAAGCCTCTTTTTGAACAAATTAAGCCGTCTTTTTTTGAAATGACAGTGGCGCTTGCCTTTCAATATTTCGCTGATAGGCACGTCGATATTGCCGTAATTGAAGTAGGGCTTGGCGGCAGGTTGGATTCAACCAATATTATTCAACCGGAGGTATCCTTGATTACCAACATTGGCTACGACCACCAGGCGCTGCTTGGCGATACGCTGGAGGCTATAGCAGGAGAGAAGGCAGGTATTATAAAGCCACACACTTCTGCGGTAATAAGTACCCGCCAACCAGATATAGCCCATGTATTTACCCAGAAGGCGGCTCAGGAAGCAGCTCCTTTATATTTTGCTTCTGATAATTTAAAAATGAGCATCTTGTCAGCTACTTCAGAAAGACAATTGCTGGAAGTAGTAGACAAATCTAACGGCATTTTCCAGCTAGAACTTGACCTGACCGGGCATTATCAGCAGTTTAACCTTCCCGGCGTGCTACAGACGGTACATCTTTTGCGAGAAGCAGGCTTCTCTATTTCGGAGGAGGCCTTGAAAGAGGGTTTGGCAAATACAAAGACTTTGACAGGCCTCAAGGGGCGGTGGCAGGTGCTAAACCAAAATCCGTTAACAATTTGTGACACAGGTCATAATACAGACGGCATTAAACAAATAGTGCAGCAACTGCAGGCTATAAAGCCGAAACAAGTACATATGGTCTTTGGCACCGTAAACGACAAAGACATTAGTTCTGTTCTGGAGCTTTTGCCTAAAAACTACCAATATTATTTCTGCCAGGCAAATATTCCGCGTGCCCTGGCTGTTACGGAGTTGCTGGAACAGGCTCTGGCACATGGACTTCAGGGCCAGCCTTATGCTACCGTGGCAGCAGCTATTCAGGCCGCCAAAGCAAATGCTGCTCCGGATGAGGTTATTTTCATTGGAGGTAGTACTTTTGTAGTTGCAGAGATAGAAGAACTTTAACAATGTCGAGATCTAAACTAAAGAAATTCAGTGAAATTGCAGAGCGTGAAAACGTGCTGGAAGAGGGGAACGAACTTTACGGTCACCTGGGAGGAAAGTGGGATGAAATTCATTTCGAAAATACAAATCCAATAGTAGTAGAGATAGGTTGTGGCCGTGGTGAATATACCTTAGGTATGGCTCGCCTATTCCCAGACAAAAATTTTATCGGAGTTGATATCAAAGGGGCCAGACTCTGGAAGGGAAGTACTATTGCCATAGAAGAAGGGCTGGAGAACGTGTCGTTTCTGCGGACCTATGTAGAGCAAATCAGTGACCAGTTTGCTGCAGGGGAAGTTTCTGAAGTTTGGATTACTTTTCCGGATCCGCGGCCCAAAGATCGGGATATTAAACGCCGATTAACTTCTCCGCGGTTTCTGGCGCTGTACAAGCACATCCTGAAACCTGATGGAATTGTACATTTAAAAACCGATAACCTGGGCTTGTTTGAGTATACCCTCGAGGTGCTGCAGGAAGCTCCGATTAAAAATCTGATTTCCACAACAGACCTTTACCAGTCGGAATTGCAGGAGCATACAATGGGTATTTATACCAAATATGAGAAGCAGTATTTGCAGGAAGGTGTTCCAATTAAGTACCTCCAATTCAAATTTAGGTAAATCGTAAGGGTGTGGAGCCTGCATTGGCCTTGGCATTACTGAGGCTACATTTACGCTGGAAGGGGAATTTCATTAGAATAATTGGAAATTATAACTAGTTGTTCTACCTGAAGTTGAAATAAAAGAGTTTCTCTCTTATTTTCATTACTAAAACAAGCAACCCTCCGCTGGAGTCACTGAAGAGTGAATTGCAGCGGAGGGTTGCTTGTTTTTAAGTAAGGCTGTAGGTGCAGTGAGTCTATAAGCACTATGCATCTACAGCAAAGGAGGCATTAGGCAATCTGGCGAAGGTCAACCGGAATAACACGCGAAATACCTGCCTCAATCATAGTGATGCCGTACATCACATCAGTAGAGGCCATCGTGCGCTTGTTGTGCGTTACCACAATAAACTGAGAGTCGTCTGAGAATTTCCGGATGATGTTGTTGAACTTGTCGATGTTGGCATCGTCGAGAGGAGCATCTACTTCATCAAAAATACAGAACGGAGCTGGCTTGAGCAGGTAAATGGCGAACAACAGCGAAATAGCCGTGAGCGTTTTCTCTCCACCGGAAAGCTGATTAATGGTAAGTGGGCGTTTCCCTTTTGGTTGCGCCATAATCTCAATTTTAGATTCCAGCGGATTTTTAGGATCAGTGAGTACCAGGTCGCAATTATCTTCGTCGGTAAAGAGGCTTCGGAATACCAGCATGAAGTTGTTTTTGATCTGAGTGAACGCGTCCATGAATTTCTCTCGCGCTACCGTATCGATTTCATTAATTGTTTCGATGAGGGTATTTTTTGCGTTTACCAGGTCGTCGCGCTGTTCGGTAATAAATTTATTGCGTTCTTCTATTTCACTGTAAGCTTCTGCTGCCATTGCGTTTACAGGTCCCATTCTGTCGAGGCTTGCTTTTACGGAAGCAATCTGCACTTTCAGCTCTTCGTTGGTAAGGGCAAACAGTTCTGTTGGCGTTTCCGGCTCCTTTTGCAGGTCTTCCGGGCTCAAGTTAAACTCGGCAACCAAGCGCTCCTGCACCGATACCAGCTTGATTTGCGTATCTGAAATGGTTTTCTGCATACGCATGAGTAGCTCATCGGCATTCTGGCGCTTGCGTTGCAACTCCCTGATCACCTTTTCTTCTTCTTCCAGGTCGCCACGTAGTGTAAAGTATTTCTTTTCTATTTCTTCCAGTTCGTAGCCAAACTCGCGCCGGGCTTCGGTCATGGTTACAACTACTGCTTCGTTTTCTTCAATAAAAGCAGCTGCCTGCACCGTTTCTTCTTCTGCGCGTATCAGTTCCTGTCGTAGACCTTCTATGCGCTCCTGGTTCGTTTCAACAGATTTTTGCTTGTAACTTATTTCCTGCTGCAAGCTGGCAAAGCGGTTTTTGAGCTGGTGGTATTGTATGTTTTCCTGGTTATACTTGCTGGAAATGACGGCAATCTGCTCTTGTTGCCGCTCCACATGGCTGGCATAAACTGCCATTTCTTCTTCCAGGCGTTTCAGCTCCTGCTGGTCGGCTTCTGCCTGCGGCGATACCTCCTGCGATTGCTGGCTCAGCTCTTCCAGGCGTTGGAGCAGTTCGGCATGCTTCAGGTTAAAGTTCTGGATATTTTGCTGGTGCTGCTCATGCTTAATGCGCACTGCCAGGAGTTCCTGTTGCTGGCGGGAGACTTCTTTTTCGAGCTGCTTTATGGTGTCTTTCTGAGATTCTCCTTTTAGGTTCAGCAGAATCTGGTTTTGCGTGTTAATGCGGCTTTGCATCAGGTCGGCCTGCTGCGTAAGCTCCTGTACTTCCTGCTCCAGCTTTTCGAGGTTCTGCTTTCGGCCCAGGCGGTTGCCATCGAACATGCCAACCGAGCCGCCCGATAAGCTTAAGGGCTTTTTAATGGCTGAGCCGTCTTTTAATATAATGGTGCGATAGTCGTTGTCATAGAAATCGTCGGGGGTAGTGTCGCTTATGTATACATTGTTGAGAATGTACTTTAGCAGGCTGCTGTATTTTTTTTCAGCTGTTACCACCTCATAGGCTGCTTTCATTTTGCCTTCTGAGAAGGTTCCGGTCGGCTCCAGCTCTTCTACTTCCGTTAAAATAATAAAGTTAGCGCGGCCTTTGTTTTCCTTTTTCAGCAGCTCTGTGGCTTCTACGGCATCCTCCAGGGCCTCCACCACAAAAAAGTTCATGTAAGGCTCCAGGTAACTTTCGATCAGGTTTTTGTATTCAGGCTCCACCACTATAATATCCGATAGGAGTGGGGCTGGCTTAGACCAATTGTCGGACTGATACAAATATTTAATAGCTTCCGGAAAGCCTTCGAGGTTTTCTACCAGCGACTTGGTGAGGCTATATTGGTTTTGCTTGGCATCGAGGGCACGATTTAGCTCCACGAGTTGCTCTTTCAGGAGGTCTATGTCTCCCTCGGTTTTCTCTATGTCTTGCAGTAAGGTTTCTTCTTTCGCCTGCAATCGCACGAGCATAGCGGTTTTATCTTCCAGAATTTCCTGGGCCTCCTGTAGTTGCTCCTGTAACACCCGCGCATCTTCGTCGGCGGTAAGTTGCTGCTGTTGCAGGCGCTCTATCTCCGTATTGATGTTCTGGATTTGTACCTCGCTTATTTCCAGTGATTTATTTAGCTGGTACACTTCGTTTTGTTTTTGGCGCTGCTGCTGCGTCAGGTCCTGTAGCGTTTCCTGAATGGTTTGCTTCTGCTCATTTGCTTCCTGCAGCTGCTCTTTCAGGGCCTGCACCTGCTCTTCGGCCTCAGCAAACTGATCCTGCACCGCCTCGAGCTCTTCCCGCAGCTGCACAATACTTTCTTTGGTATGGTCGAGGGTGGCGGTATCCTGGCTGATCTGCTGGCGGAGTTGCTGCATGCGCTCCTTCAGAAAATAGCTTCTTTCGGATTTCAGCTTAATGTCGTTTTCCAGCTGGCGCAGTTTGGCCGTCTGGACCTGCATGGTCTTCTGGCTTTCGGCAAGCGCCTCCTGTGTCTGGTTAAGCTCTTCTTTTTGGTCGGCTATGGCATTTTCAGCCTCTGTTACCGTTTCTATGTAGTTCTCCTTCAGGGCTGTTTCCTGCTGCACATCTTGCTCTAAACGCTGCAGTGTGTCCTGGTACTGCGAGATGTTACGGCGGGCAAACTCAATGCTGTGCTTTTTGTATTCGTCTTTCAGCTGAAAATACTTGATGGCCTGCTTTGCCTGCCGCTCCAGTGTTTTCATGTTTTTGCCTATTTCAAAGAGCACATCTTCCACGCGCTCCAGGTCGGCATCTGTTTCCTCCAGCTTCTTTAGCGTCTGCTTTTTACGTACCCTGAACTTAGAGATACCGGCAGCTTCTTCGAACAGTAGTCGGCGAGAGTTTTCTTTGTCGTTAAGCAGCTCGTCCACCATCTTCAGCTCGATAATGGCGTAGCTGTCGGAGCCGATACCTGTGTCGAGGAACAGTTCGTTGATGTCTTTGAGGCGACAGACCACCCCGTTCAACATATACTCGCTGTCGCCGGTCCGATAGTATTTTCGGGTAACGGTGACTTGTGAATATTCTGTTGGCAGAATGTTTTTATTGTTATCGAAGGTGATGGAGACCTCTGCCATCTGGACAGGTTTCCGTGTTTTGGAACCGTTAAAGATCACGTTCTCCATTTTGTCGGAGCGGAGGTTACGGGTGCGTTGTTCTCCCAAAACCCATCGAATGGCATCTACGATGTTAGACTTGCCACAGCCGTTCGGACCTACAATTCCCGTAATTCCTTCGTCGAAATTGATGACCACGCGGTCTCCAAAACTTTTAAATCCTTTTATCTCTAATCTTGATACTTGCATTCGCGTCCGCGGGTATTCTTCAAACTAAACCCAAAATTAAGACTTAAATTGTTATGTTGAGAGGCTAAAGCGAATTAGAGGCTAAATTTTAGCTCCAGGCTCTGCACATCCTTCTTTTATCTTTATATACCCTTGGGCCTCTCAAGCAAAATGCTGCTCCGGAAGGCCTTTTTCATTAGAAGAATTGCCTGTCAGTGATTATTTGTACCGTACTTGATAGTTCAAGAGCTATAATGACAACATGAATAGTGATTGAATGACCGTTTAAAGACCTGATTAGTCCTGTGATACATACTCTAATACATGAAACAGCGTCTGTTATGCCCTGTATCTTGCATGTTATCAAAAGTCTCTGATAGGGCTTTTGCATTAGAATAATTTACATTTTAGATTCCGTTTGAGTAAATAGTTTGGTGATGCCTGCTCAGAAGCGTTCTGATTTTGCTATATTTGAATAGAAAGGCGAACTATGGAAGATATTAAACCAATATTATATGTACTGGCGGCAGTAGCCTATTTTGTTTATTCTTTCTGGCGAAAGGCTTTCAAAGACAATCCGGAGGTTAAGCCGCCGGACGAGCTGCCAGAGCAAAACAGAAGGCCTGAAGCTGCCAGGCCTCAGCCAAAGCCGCAGCAAGCTGTAGGCCCCCCAACATCTTTTGAGGATATTCTGCGTGAGCTGCAACCAAAAGTAGATCGTGCCAAGGAGCAGGGGCGCACCGCCGTAGATACAGCAAAGGACAAAGTTAAGCCTCTGCCAGTACCAGCACCTGTACCCGTTAAAAACTATGAACTGAATAAGCCAAAGCCTCAATCGTTGGAGGTGCCGATGGAGGTTATTGAGGCCAGGCGAAAGGTAGAGGAAGACAGGCGAACAGAAAAACGTTTAGCTGCAAGAGAAGCTGCCATCAGCATACCGGAGGCGCCTGTACCAAAGCGTGTTGGGAGCAACCACCGGATAGCTGCTATGCTCAAAAACCCTCAGACTGTACGAGACGCGGTTATTTTGGCGGAGGTACTACAGCGGAAGCAATTTTAATTTTCCTGTGTCTGCGCTAAAACTCCAGAGTATTAAGGTTTGTAGGCAGGTTTTATTATATTTTCTAATTGTGAGTAGGGCAGAAGCAACTGAATATGTCCGAATACATAAGGTGCAATTTCGTACGGGTTGTAATGCAGCAACAGCCCATCCGCGCTAAGCGCGCTGTTAAGTGGTAAAGGCAAGGCATCTGAATCTAACAAAAGTCCTGCCTCGGCTAACGGCTTATCTTGTAACTGCGGAAATTTTTGGCGTAACGCTTTTTCTGCCTGTTGTATCAGCACTGCCGTGTCTGTTACCATCTCTGAGAGTAACAATCTCTTGCCAGCCACATCAAAACTTTGTAAAGCAGTACTGGAATTAGGATGCGCCCCGCCGGTATTGCTATACTGCTCCGTTTTCACCGACAGGACAGAAGCTGATTTATAAAGTAGCCCCGCGTTAACTGTTAATTCCCATGGCCTTACAGGGAATCCTGATTTAGAGGCATCTGTAGCATATGCATCGTATTGCTGCAAGAAACTAGAAGCCAATTTTTTAGCTGGATCTTCTGCAGGAGCCAAAGTATTAGCATCCGGATCAAAATCGAGCTGTAACCTGATCAGCAAATTTTGTATGTAGTTGTTTAGGCTATCCTGAAGCGCTGTTGGAGTACCTGTCGCCTTAAAATAGGTAACTTCCACATGGGCACAACTATCTACACCTGCCGTACAATGAGGCGAATGCTCATCTAATTTCTTTTCTTCTAGAGTTATATTTATTTCCGTTGCCTCCTTAGCCTCTGCTTCTTCAGGTTGTGATTGCTGGCAGCTGCTGAAGTACAGGATCGTCAGCAGTGTTAGGAGTTGAAATCTTATGTTCACCAGGGAATAATTTAGGTTGATTAGTATATAGGCGGTGCAGCCGAGCTGCCTGGAATAAAATTAGAAGTAGCTAAAGTCAACTAATTTATGAAGCTGTTGTTGTAACTACTCCATAATCATTAAATAGAAGGTAATATTACAGATACTGAGTGAGGGCATAGGTGAGAATATTGGCGCCCATGCGTAAAGCTTCCTGGCGTTTGTTCTCCGGGTCGTTGTGCACTTCAGGGTCTTCCCAGCCATTACCTAAATCTGTTTCGTAGGTGTAAAAGCAAACCAATCGACCTTCGTGCACAATTCCAAAACCTTGCGGCGGCTTGTTGTCGTGCTCGTGTATTTTAGGCAGGCCGTTCGGGAAAGGATATTTCTGGTGATAAATGGGGTGGGAGAAAGGCAGCTCCACAAACTCATATTCCGGAAATACTTTTTTCATTTCCTTTCGGATGTACTGATCCAGACCATAGTTGTCGTCTATGTGCAGAAAGCCACCGCTCAGCAGGTAGTTGCGCAGGTTCAGGGCTTCCGCATCCGAGAATACGACATTGCCATGGCCGGTCATGTGCACGAAAGGGTAAAGAAAAAGCTCCGGACTTCCTACTTCCACCACACTTTCTTCGCGGGCAATATTCATGCTCAGATTTTGATTACAAAATCGAATCAGGTTGGGCAAAGAGGTTTTATTGGCATACCAGTCGCCGCCCCCATTGTACTTTAGTTTAGCAATTCTAAAGTTCGGTGCCTGCGACATCGACAGGGACCAGATCAACACAAGAACTAGTGTGCAGCAAAATGATTTTATCATATGTTTTTTCTCGTCAGATTCTAAGTATTGATATACTACAACGGGGCATAAATGTCGTGCAGTATATGCAGGGTGTGGCAAGCTACAAAAGCCGCTGTTTCGGTGCGCAGCCTGCTATTGCCTAAGGTTACAGGTCTAATGCGAGTTTGATAGGCAAGTGCAATTTCCTGTTCTGAAAAATCTCCTTCAGGGCCTATCATAATGCAATGTGGCTTTCCTGGTTTATAGTAATCTTTTATACTTTTTGTCGCGTCCTCTTCTAAATGAGCAATATAGGTATGCTCAGGAGAACATTGCTGCATAAATTTTTTAACTGGCATTATGTCGTGCAACAGAGGCAAATACCCTTTTTGCGACTGTTTCATGGCACTTACAGCTATTTTTTCCAGCCGATCGAGGCGCAGATTTCTTCGCTCAGAATGCTCACACTCTAAAAAATATATTTCACTAACACCTACTTCCACAGCCTTCTCTACAAACCATTCTATCCGGTCTATGTTTTTAGTTGGTGCTACTGCTATTTGTGCTACGTAAGGCAACTTGCCATATTCCAGTTGTTTATCTATAATCTGTAACTGGCAGCGTTTGGCGTGCGCATCCTGGATAATAGAGGTATAGAGGCCACCTTTCCCATCTACCAGGTATACGGTATCGCCCTGCTGCAGTCTTAACACACGGGTACAATGTTTCGACTCTTCCTCGGGTAAGGTGTAAGTTTCTCCTGCAATATCGGGGGTATAGAAAAGATGCACTTTAGAATTCTTTAACGTTATATATAAGATTAGCCTATAGCCTTAGCCGTTTTAAGCAACAACTAAGATAAGCATAAAAATAAAAATCTTCCTCAAAGGAAAGAAGCCTCTCTACTTTTTAGCGTAAAGAGGCTTCTTTAGGTTAACAGCGGCCTTAAACTATTACTTCAGCATGAGGGGCACCTGCCAGAATTTCTTCATTTGCAAATTCAGCATATTTACCGAAGTTCTTGACAAAGGACTGCGCTAATTCGTTTGCTTTAGCGTCGTAAGCCTCCTGATCGGACCAGGTATCGCGCGGGTTTAGTACCTCTTCGGGTACTTCAGGGCAACTTTTTGGCACCTCCACCCCAAATACTGGATGCTTGGCATAATTTACATTATCAAGGGCACCAGTAAGGGCTGCCGTAAGCATGGCCCGGGTATAAGCAAGCTTGATGCGAGAGCCAACACCATAGGGACCGCCTGTCCAGCCAGTGTTTACGAGCCATACGTTTACTTGGTGTTTGCTCATTTTTTCGCCAAGCAGCTCCGCGTAGCGCGTAGGGTGCAGGGGCAGAAAGGCCTCTCCAAAACAGGCTGAGAACGTTTTTCGAGGCTCTGTAACACCTACTTCGGTACCTGCCACCTTTGCGGTATAACCTGATATAAAATGGTACATGGCCTGGCTTTGGTTAAGCCTTGAAATAGGAGGGATCACGCCAAAGGCATCGGCTGTGAGAAAGAAAATATTTTTTGGAATTCCGGCTCGGGATGGTAGTAAGGCATTTGGTATAAAATGTATGGGGTAGGCAGTGCGAGTATTTTCAGTAACGGATTTGTTGGTGTAGTCTACAGTGCGTGTTCCTTCATAGAAGCGGGTGTTTTCCAGGAGCGCCCCAAATTGAATGGCATCCCATATTTCAGGTTCCTTTTTGCGGGAAAGGTCTACTACTTTCGCATAGCAACCGCCTTCAAAATTAAATACTCCGTCGTCGGTCCAGCCGTGTTCATCGTCTCCGATCAGGTAGCGGTCCGGGTCGGCAGATAAGGTGGTTTTACCTGTACCTGATAGTCCGAAGAAAATAGCCGTGTCGCCTTCTTTTCCTACGTTGGCCGAACAATGCATAGATAATACCTTCTTCTCGTGGGGAAGAGTGAAATTCAGCACCGAAAAAATACCTTTTTTCATTTCGCCGGTATAGCCAGAGCCTCCGATCAAAATGATTTTTTTGGTGAGGTTGATAATAGAAAAATTTCTGCTGCGGGTGCCATCTTCTTCAGGAGATGCGTTGAATTCAGGAATTCCGATGATGGTAAACTCTGGTGTATGAGAGGAAAGCTCCTCGGTGGAGAAGCGCAGGAACATATTGTAGCAGAAAAAGTTGTGCCAGGCCTGCGTGTTTACAATCCGAACGCTGAGTCTGTGGTCAGGATGGTCACAGGCATAGGCATCGCGCACATAAAGTTTTTTCCCTTCCAGAGACTTAACCACCTTGTCGTACAGCTTATCGAATTTAGCGGGCTCAAACGGGATGTTGATTTTATCCCACCATACAACATCGGCTGTTGTCTCATCTTTCACAATAAAACGGTCTTCTGGTGATCGGCCCGTAAACTCGCCTGTGTCGCACATCAGTGCACCTGTGTCGGCCAGCATACCTTCCCCATTCTTAATTGCCTCTTCTATTAGTTCAGCGGGGCTAAGGTTCCAGTAGACCTTTGCCGCATTTGTAATACCCAGGCTCTCCAGGTCCTCCGGATGTACTTTCTTTCCAAATTTTTTCATGTAGATGGTAGTTTGTTAAAAAATGTGATTTTAAGAAATGCACTAGTTTTTCCAATAGTAGTTTGTGGCGTGATGTAATTTACAGAGTAGCATGCTCTTATATGCAGGTTTTTACGGATTCGGAGCAGATTAGGTGGGGCAAAGGATTTGTCAATAATTGTTTAAACTGATATATTTACCTTCTCACGAACAAAAACTACACTTCTAATTTAACTACATCTATGTCCTTCAAAGATCGTCCTGCCTCAGATCAGGTCAGTAAGCACAACATACCCTATGGTGCCACTTCCTTAGAATCTGACAATAGGCATCCCAGTGCACTCTACATGCTCTTTTTTACAGAAATGTGGGAGCGTTTCAGTTACTACGGTATGAGAGCCTTGTTAACCTTGTATTTGATCTCAGAAATTTCTAAAGGCGGCTTAGGCTGGACCTCTGCTGAAGCTGGCCAGTTATATGGTATTTATACGGGTTTAGTATATGTAACTCCTTTAATTGGAGGTTACCTGGCCGACAGGTATTTAGGATTCAGATCTGCTGTTATTATCGGTGGTTTGTTAATGGCGATTGGTCACGGAGCACTTGCCATTGAATCGATGCCTTTCTTTTATAGCGGTTTAGGACTTTTGATCATTGGCAATGGTTTATTTAAACCAAATATCTCTTCTATGGTTGGCCAGTTGTACCCGGAAGGAAGTAAACTGAAAGACTCTGCCTATACCATTTTTTACATGGGTATTAACCTTGGGGCTTTTTTAGGTTCTCTGATCTGTGGTTGGCTGGGTGAGGCTATAGGCTGGCATTATGGTTTTGGTGCAGCCGGTATCGGTATGGTGTTGGGCCTTACACAATTCTATATTGGCCGGAATAAGTTAGGTAAGATCGGTCTGAAGCCTGAGCCTAAAGATCCGTCTGTAGATGCGAAACCAGCAGAGCCTCTTACCAAAGTGGAACGCGACCGACTTAAGGTTATCTTGTCTTTATCCTTTTTCTCTATATTATTCTGGTTAGCCTTTGAGCAAGCGGGGTCATCTATGAATATTTTTGCTTATAAGTACACCGACAGAACAATCGATTTCCTGAACTTTGAGGTTCCTGCTACCTGGTTCCAATCTATTAACGCTTTCTTCATTTTTACCTTAGCACCAATTTTCTCTATGTTATGGGTAAAATTGACCAAGAAGAACATAAACCCAGCCGGGCCTTACAAATTTGCCATTGGACTGTTGCTGCTATCGCTTGGTTTTGCAGTGCTTGTGGTGGGTTCATTATCTATTCCAAAAGGTGCTGAAGCTGCAGGTGTTAGCATGCTGTGGCTTGTGTTCGCTTACCTGTTGCATACCATGGGAGAGCTGTGCCTGTCGCCAGTGGGGCTTTCGTTTGTGAACAAGCTTTCACCTGTTAGGCTGATCGGCGTAATGTTTGGTGTTTGGTTCCTTGCTTCTGCTATTGGTAACTACATAGGTGGTGCCTTGGCAGGTATGATCGATCAAATGGCGCAAACCCAGTCTATGTCTACCTTCTTCCTGATATTTGTAGGTATTGCAGCTGTATCGTCTATCATACTATTCTTATTATCGGGTAGGTTGGTTAAGCTGATGCATGGGGTTAAATAATATTTTTTTGAGACACTGCCCATCAAAATTACAGTGCTTAAAAAGGTTTAGCCCTGATTATGAATAAGATATAATCTACATAGAATCAACAAGTGAATACAAAAAAGCCGCTGCTAAGTATATAGCAGCGGCTTTTTTGTACTTGTATAAAACTATTACCATAAATCTAATGTTCGAACAATGATTCAAAGATCTTTTTCATCCTTTATCTCCATTCTATTGAAAATCCCAGCTTTACTTCTATTAAGTTTATTTATTTTCTTGTCTTTATTGCCTTCATGCGAAATTATTTCTGGTGCAGACACCATAGTGGTAGAGACCGAACCAGTACCTAGCACTACCTATGTCATTCACAAGAACCAGCATCATGCTATAAACAAGATTCAAAAGGTAAGTTCTCCAAATCTTAAATTTGAGGCTACTTTTGACAGTACAGCTATTTATACGTCTATAGATCCTGCAAACCAGGGAGACATAAACAAATTGTATGGGTTTTCTGATTGTGGATCTTTACACCAGAGCAACAGTGCACGCTTTGGATGGAGATGGTATAATAACAAACTGGAAATCCATGCATACACCTATTATAATGGCACCCGTAAATCAGCTCTTATTTCGACTGTTGCATTGGGGCAGACGTACACATACGAACTGGAACGGCAGGAGGGACGCTATGTTTTTAAAGTAAATGGCGAGCAGGTAACGCTACCAAGAGCCTGCTACGATCAGGCAGATGGCTACATGCTTTACCCATATTTTGGAGGAGATGAAGTGGCCCCACATGATATAAAAATTGTTGTGAAGGACCTCCCCTAACAGAGCATAAACTTAACTTCATTAATCCTTGCAGATGTTGACTCTAAATTATTCTAATTAAAATGGCCTTCCAGAACTCTTCTTGTGGCTTTTATATAAAGGCTTTACTACTATAGTGCTAGCATAGTTTTTCTGGTTTTACTTATCAAATATATTTATCCCTAAATTCTTCTAATGAAAAGGACCTTCCAGAGGCATCAAAGCATTTGTAAGCACAAGGGTAGGACGCAAAAAAAATACCCTCACCAATTTCTCTGGTGAGGGTATTTTTGTAAGGTAACTATGGGAAAGGATGATTACATCATGCCGCCCATGCCGCCCATGCCACCTGGCATAGCTGGTGCACCTTTTTCTTCTTCAGGATCTTCAGAAACTACACACTCGGTAGTAAGCAGCAGACCAGCAATAGAAGAAGCGTTCTCCAGGGCAAGACGAGTAACTTTAGTTGGGTCGATGATACCGGCCGCAAACATGTTCTCATACTTGTCGTCGCGGGCATTGTAACCATAATCGGCTTTACCTTCGCGAACAGCCTGTACTACTACAGAACCTTCACCACCTGCGTTAGATACGATGGTTCTAAGAGGAGCTTCCAGGGCAGTTCTGATGATTTGAACACCAGTTTGCTCATCAGCGTTGTAAGCTTTCACTTCTGAAAGTGAATCCAGCGCACGGATCAGGGCAACGCCACCACCGGCTACAATACCTTCTTCAACAGCAGCACGTGTAGCATGCAGAGCATCGTCTACGCGGTCTTTCTTCTCTTTCATCTCAACTTCAGTAGAAGCACCGATGTAAAGGATAGCCACGCCGCCAGATAATTTGGCCAGACGCTCCTGAAGTTTTTCTTTATCGTAATCAGATGTTGTTGTTTCCATCTGAGACTTGATCTGGTTTACGCGAGCCACGATATCATCTTTCTGACCGGCACCGTTTACAATAGTGGTGTTGTCTTTGTCGATGATCACTTTCTCAGCAGTACCCAGGTAATCAAGAGTAGCGTTCTCTAACTTGTAGCCACGCTCTTCAGAAATAACAGTACCACCAGTCAGGATGGCAATATCTTCGAGCATTGCTTTTCTTCTGTCGCCAAAGCCTGGAGCTTTAACAGCGGCAATTTTAAGCGAGCCACGCAGTTTGTTTACCACTAAAGTAGCAAGGGCTTCGCCGTCTACATCTTCAGAAATAATAATCAGGCCTTTACCAGTCTGAACCACTTGCTCCAATACAGGAAGCAGCTCTTTCATGGTAGACACTTTTTTGTCGTAGATCAGGATGTAAGGGTTGTCGAACTCCGCTTCCATTTTCTCTGCGTTGGTTACGAAGTAAGGCGACAGGTAACCACGGTCAAACTGCATACCTTCTACAGTTTTAACCTCAGTTTCAGTACCTTTTGCTTCTTCAACAGTAATTACACCGTCTTTGCCAACTTTGTCCATGGCATCGGCAATCATTTTACCAATCTCAGGATCGTTGTTGGCAGAAATAGTACCTACCTGGGCAATTTCAGAAGAGTTCTCGATTTTTTTAGACTGAGACTTCAGGTTTTCTACTACAATAGCAACCGCCTTGTCGATACCGCGCTTCAGGTCCATTGGGTTGGCACCTGCCGCTACGTTTTTGATACCGGCAGTGTAGATAGCCTGCGCCAGTACAGTGGCAGTAGTAGTACCGTCACCAGCCTGATCAGCAGTTTTAGAGGCAACCTCTTTCACCAACTGCGCACCCATGTTCTCGATTGGGTCTTTCAGGTCAATTTCTTTTGCCACAGATACACCGTCTTTGGTGATCATAGGGGCACCGAATTTTTTGTCGATGATAACGTTGCGGCCTTTTGGTCCTAACGTTACTTTAACAGCATTAGCCAGTTTGTCAACGCCAGCTTTAATCTTGCTACGAGCGTCGCTATCGAATGTGATGTTTTTAGACATGGTTATTTTTTCTGATTAAGATTTGTTTTGATAGATTAAAGAATAGCCAGAATGTCAGACTCACGCATGATCAGATAGTCGCTTCCTTCAACAGAGATTTCAGTACCGGCATATTTGCCATATAAAACCTGGTCACCTACTTTAACCTGAGGCTTCATCAGAGCGCCTTGCTCAGATACTTTTCCTTCGCCAATGGCTACTACCTCACCACGCTGTGGTTTTTCTTTAGCAGTATCAGGAATAATAATACCTGACTTGGTTTTTTCTTCTGCTGCAGCAGGAGCTACGATTACTCTGTCTGCTAATGGTTTAATGCTGATTGACATAGTTTGTATAAATGTTAAGTTTTAATATGGTTGATATTTAAGCTTTGAAACCATAGTGGCTACTATCATTTCTTGTGCCAATGGTTAATTTCTGCCATTTTAAGCCATTTTTGCAGCTCCGGTTCTGACAAAATTGTCAGGACTGCCAGTTTTTGTCACGGCGGCTGGCCTTTGTCAACGAACATAGCTGACAGCCTTGCCTGTTCTATGGTGCCTTATTGGCCCATATTTGCGGTGCTAATTGCCTACAAAATGCGCATCTCATTAATTTAAGGCTTGTGAGCTGTGCTGGAGATAAGAAGCTGAACCGATAGTTCCAGCATTGTAAAAGCCTTGCTAACAAAAAACTTTAAACAGCCCTAAAATGAAAGAAGCCGGCGGAGGGCCGGCTTCTAATATAGTTTGCTGCAAAATGTTATTGCGCAGTATCTATCATGTCAGGAATTTCAGCTGCGTCAGGAATAGCCATGGTGCTGTCTTCGCCTGGAATAGTGGCAGCAGGACCAGCAGGAAGTTGTGACTGACGTGCACGCTCTTCATTTACGCTTCTGTTAATATTAGATTCGCCAGAGGAGTCTAGCATCATGTGTGTACCTAGTGTTAATACCACCAGCGCCACAGCAAAACCCCAGGTCAGTTTTTCAAGTAAGTCGCCTGTACGCTTCACGCCCATCAGCTGGCTGGCTCCACCGCCTCCAAATTGGCTGGATAGGCCGCCCCCTTTAGGGTTTTGGGCAAGCACAACAAGTACGAGCAGTACGCAAACAAAAATAATGATACTGATTAAGGCGATATACATTTTAGTTTAAGTTTTGTAATTTTTCTATTTGTTCGGCAAAGTAAGATTTTTTTTCCGGATTTTTCAACATCAGCTGCTCATATATTTTAATAGCTTTCTTGGCTTTGCCCTGCTGAATAAAGATGTTGGCCAAATTCTCTGATGCCATTCCTTTGCGTATCTTGGTGCTTTTCAGCGATAAATCCTCTTGTGGTTCCGGCTTTATTTTAAGGTTAGCCATAGTTTTAAGCCTTGGGTTCAGTTTTAGAAACTGATCTATAATATCGAGTTGGTTGCTTAAAATATGGTTCGCCGGCTGCACCGCCTTTTCCAATTCGTGTGTTTTACTGTATTCCAATATCAGCTCCGGGTGAAAACTTTGGGGCCTTGGGCGGGTATACTCGTCCTTTAGCTGAAGAACTTCGCCCATGCGGCTGTTGCCCATGCAATAACCCAGCAGGTCGTCGGCATACAAGCGGTCTATTTCATCGAAACTATAATTAACCTGACCGGCGACACTTATAGCCGGAGTTTCTTCTATTGCCTCTTCTTCGGCAGCAAAAACTGTAGCTGAATTATTTAGCAGCTCATTTTCTTCAAAAAGCTGTTCATCAGGTACTTCGAAATAAGTATCTGATGTGTCTACACTTATTACTGCCTCCGTTGCATCTTCCTCAGAGTTTTCTTCACCTAAGGCTTCGGCATAGCTTTGCATGTTATCCTGAAGCTCTTCCATAAAAGAGGCAAGGGCAGGAGTGGTGGTTTCTTCTGGAGTAGTTACAGCTGCCTGGGCAAGTAAATCGGTAGAACTGGGGTTAAGGCTGTCAATAGTAAGCAGCATGGCCAGTTCGGAATATAGCTCGTTCGTCTCCGGCTCAACTTCAGGTGCAGGTGCTACTTCGATAGCTTCTTCTGCAACTGCTGCGGATTCATAAACGATTAAACCTGTGTCTTCTACTTCTGCTTCTTCAACAGAAGCTTCACTATTGCCTATAGCTATATTTTCCTCTTGCTGCTCAACCTCAATAGTATCTTCGGGGTCCTCTACAGTTACTTCAGGTTGTACAAGTTGCAGATCAGTGGCAACTGTTTCTGGTTGCAGGGCTGCCTCCGTTGCCTCAGTTTCTGCTGCTTCTGTTTCTTCAAAAACAGGTTCCAGAGCTGGAGCTGCCGTATAAATAATTCTTTTAAGGAGTTGCCGGTTAGTGGCGTACGACGAAGCGCGGCGCAAGCGCTGAGCCGACAGCATACTACCTTTATCGTGTGCAGATTTCGCCAGGAGCAGGTGTGCTGTCTGGCAATAAGGAAAGGCAGCAGCTACCTTCTCCAACTCATGTGTTTGTTGGTCTGATATGTCTGATACATGCTGTATCAATTGTAAGAAGGCTGATTTATTCATGAAGCGAAGCTTTCTGATACCAGGCCAACTACCAGTTAGCCAAAGATTTATTAAACACGTCGATTGCCAGGCGCTCGGCCAGCTGCTCTATAGAGGGAGCTGGAATTTGGGTTATATCTACAGTCGAAGAAAAATCCTGCGAGATGGAGAAGGTTTGGTCGAAATCGTCTTCTGAATTTTTGGTATTTGTAAACCGAACTTTTACACCCAGGGTAAGGCGGTTCAGGCTGGCGCGGTCAAAATCGCCCTCGCGTTGCACAGCTGCCGGAGTAATACTAAAGCTAACAATTTCTCCTTCAATCTGCAAGTCGCCTTCGCGCTGCAGCATGTTCAGGTTAGTGTTTCGCTGGTAGTATTGCTTAAAAGTATTGGTCACCACCTGTGTCAGGTTGGCGGGTCCCTCGCCGGAAGCATTCTCGAAGTTCTGGATAGAAATCGTTTTTATATCAGGCGAAATGTTAACGCCCGTAAACGAGTAGACCCCGCAGCCGCTGGTAAAAAGGAGCAGCAGGCAGCTTACAGCTAAAAATAGTTTACTCTTCAATATCATACTGCTTTAATTTGCGGTAAAGTGTTCTTTCAGAAATTCCCAGATCCTGGGCAGCGTATTTACGTTTGTTGTTGTGCTTTTTAAGAGCCTTCAGAATCAGTTCTTTCTCTTTATCTTCCAGCGACAGACTTTCTTCTTCGGTTTCGTGCGGAATATCTTCCACTTTCTGATCTTCTTCGTAATCGTCGGTTTTCTGCTGGCTCACTGGCAGGTAATAGCTATCGGGGTGCTCCTGCTGGTATGGCCTGCCATTGTAGCCATGGTGCTCTATGTTCTCGAAGAGGTGGCTATGCTCTTTTAGCAAGTCATTGTCGGTAGGGCCATGAGTAAGTAACTCAAACACCAGCTTTTTAAGTTCCGAAACATCGCGGCGCATGTCAAAAAGCACCTTGTAGAGCAGGTCCCGCTCCGAAAAGGAATGATCTCCTGCCTGTGCCTCTTTGTTTAACAGGGCCGGCAGGCCCGACTGTTCTTTGGGGAGGTAGTGCAGCAGTTTAGCAGAATCTATTTCTCTGTCATATTCCAGAACGGAAATTTGCTCCACTATATTCTTCAGTTGCCTGATATTGCCCGGAAATCTGTAGCGCAATAATACCTGTATGGCATCGGGCGTAAGGGTAATAGGTTTTACTTTATACTTTTCAGAAAAATCGCTGGCAAATTTCCTGAAAAGAAGGTAAATGTCATCACCACGATCGCGCAGTGGCGGAACAGATATTGGAACAGTGTTCAACCGATAATAAAGGTCTTCGCGAAACTGCCCTTTTTCTACAGCATTTAGCAGGTTTACGTTAGTGGCTGCCACCACACGAACGTCTGTTTTCTGCACTTTAGAGGAGCCAACTTTAATAAACTCCCCGTTTTCGAGTACACGCAGGAGGCGGGCCTGCGTTCCAAGCGGCATTTCTCCAATTTCATCCAGAAAAATAGTGCCTCCGTCTGTTACTTCAAAATAGCCTTTGCGTGCTTCCTGTGCGCCGGTAAAAGATCCTTTTTCGTGGCCGAAAAGCTCAGAGTCGATGGTACCTTCCGGAATGGCGCCGCAGTTAATGGCAATTATCTGCCCATGCTTGCGCGGGCTCATGTTATGAATAATCTTTGAAAAGGATTCTTTTCCGCTACCACTCTCACCGGTAATCATCACGGTCATGTCGGTAGGAGCCACCTGTGCTGCCACTTGTATGGCATGGTTGAGCAAAGGCGAATTACCTATTATCCCAAACCGCTGCTTAATACTCTGGATATCTA
This sequence comes from Pontibacter sp. 13R65, assembly GCF_047525655.1. Lineage (NCBI taxonomy): Bacteria > Pseudomonadati > Bacteroidota > Cytophagia > Cytophagales > Hymenobacteraceae > Pontibacter > Pontibacter sp. 13R65. Next base: position 212,191 of record NZ_JBLIQL010000002.1, on the reverse strand, counting down.
TATTGCGCATTTATTTAATGTGCTAATTCTTTAATGTGATAGTGTGCTAATTTGCTTAAAGATTCATGTGCAGATGTGATATCAGGTGAAATACTTTTGATAAGTGGCACGTAGATAATCATACCCTTATTTCATCAACTAATTAGCACATCAGCACACTTAAATATTAGCACATTAATCAACAGCTTCTCCGAACAGGGTGCCTACGCTGCAGTCATTTACGAACACGTTCACATAGTCTCCTTTTTTGTAGTGCTTTTTAGGAAAGATTACCACTTTGTTCTGGTCGTTGCGGCCGCTCAGGAACTCGTCAGATTTTTTAGAGAAGTTCTCAACCAATACTTTGTGCACCTTGCCCAGCGCCAGCTGGTTGCGGATATAGGAGTGCTCACGCTGTTTATCGATTACTTCTGCCAAACGGCGCTTTTTGGTCTCCAGCGGAATGTCATCCTCCAGTTTTCTGGCAGCTAACGTGCCTGGCCGTTCGGAGTAAAAGAACATGTAGGCATAGTCGTACTTAACGTATTCCATGAGCGAGAGAGTATCCTGATGCTCTTCTTCGGTTTCGGAGCAGAAGCCGGAGATCATATCAGAGGAAATACCGCAATCTTCGCCTAAAATAGCCCGAATGGAATCTACACGGTTCATGTACCAGTCTCGGTCGTAGGTACGGTTCATGAGCTCCAGCACACGGGAGTTGCCGCTTTGGGCAGGCAGGTGAATATATTTGCAGATGTTGTCATGCTTCTTCATGGTATGCAAGACTTCATCTGTAATGTCTTTAGGGTGAGAGGTGGAGAACCTTACGCGCAGGTCCGGGTGCACCAATGCCACTTTCTCCAGAAGCTGGGCAAAGTTTACAGCTTCTGTACCGTCTTCCGAAGCCCACTTGTAGGAGTCCACGTTCTGACCTAGCAGTGTAACCTCTTTATAGCCTTGCTGTACCAGGTCCTTTACTTCCTCCACAATAGAGTGTGCATCGCGGCTACGTTCGCGACCACGGGTAAAGGGCACTACACAGAAAGAGCACATGTTGTCGCAGCCCCTCATAATAGAGACAAAGGCTGATACCCCGTTGCTGTTCAGTCGAATGGGGTTTATGTCGGCGTATGTTTCTTCACGCGAAAGCAATACGTTAACTGCTTTCTGGCCACCATCCACTTCGTTTATCAGGTTTGGCAGATCACGGTAAGCATCCGGTCCTACAACAAGGTCAACAATTTTCTCCTCCTCCAGCAACGATTTTTTAAGACGTTCCGCCATACAGCCCAGCACACCAACCACCAGGCCAGGTTTCTTTTTCTTGAAATAGTTGATCTGCCCCAAACGGTTCCGCACAGTCTGCTCCGCCTTTTCCCGAATAGAGCAAGTATTTAGAAACACGACATCGGCCTGTTCTATCTGAGAAGTAGTGTCAAAACCTTCCTTAAACATAATAGAGGACACTATCTCGCTATCTGAGAAGTTCATTTGGCAGCCGTAGCTCTCAATATATAGTTTCCGCGCCCGGCCCGTGTTTGTCTCCTGTGTCACCTTGGTGTCGCAGGCGGCAGCAGCGGCCTGTTCTGGCGTGCGGTTGTCAATAAAATCTAAATCTGTTACTAATGATTCCATTCTCATTCCTTTACAGCTACAAATATACAAAAAGAAACAAATGTATGTGACAGAATGGCAGAAAGCTTTTACAGTAGCATGAACAAGCAGGTTATACCAGCAAGGTTTTTTATGCTGAAGGTCAATTTGTTATAGTTAGTTAAAGAAAATTTGATACTAAAAAGTTAATACATGCATACAAGGGATGAAGCTCGAGAACATTTGCCCTGCTACCTTGGTTGGAACTTCTGGAAGCATAATTTTGATTATCTTTGGTGTTGAAATACTGACACCTACAGCCGTACCGGCACCGCATTATATTACAGATGGACATTAGAGAGGCACGCGAAGCACTTAAACTTTATTTTGGCTACGACCAGTTCAGGCCAATGCAGGAACAGATTATTACAAACGTACTGGCGGCAAAGGACGTCGTTGTGCTGATGCCGACGGGTGGCGGAAAATCTATCTGTTTTCAGGTGCCTGCCGTAGTGATGCCGGGGGTGTGCGTGGTGGTGTCTCCACTTATTGCCCTAATGAAGGACCAAGTGGAGGCACTGCTTGTAAATGGAATTCCGGCGGCTTACCTCAATAGCTCCCAGAATGCGCAGGATCAGTACGAGATAGAGAACCAGTGCCTGAACGGGCAATTAAAGCTTTTGTATGTATCGCCGGAGAAACTGCTTTCGGCCGGCTTCTTTTCTTTTCTGAAACGACTGAAGATTTCTTTGTTCGCAGTAGATGAGGCGCACTGCATCTCGGCCTGGGGCCACGATTTCAGGCCAGAATATACCCAGCTGCGCGCACTAAAGCAGCAGTTTCCGCAGGTGCCTGTTATTGCCTTAACTGCCACCGCCGATAGGCTTACCCAAAAAGATATTCAGGAGCAGTTGCAGTTACAGCAACCAGAGGTATTTATTGCTTCTTTCGACCGGCCTAACATTAACCTTTCTGTAAAGCCCGGCCGGGATCGTTACAAACGCATTCTGGATTTTCTGGATCGGCACCGTGGACAGCCCGGCATTATTTACTGCCTTAGCCGAAACTCAACTGAGTCGCTGGCAGGCAAATTGAAGCGCGAAGGGTACAATGCCACCTATTACCATGCCGGCATGAGCGCTAACCAGCGAGCCAAAGCACAGGAAGACTTTCTGCGCGATAACGTACAGCTGGTATGTGCCACCATTGCTTTTGGTATGGGCATCGATAAATCGAATGTGCGCTGGGTTATCCATTACAACCTGCCAAAGAACATCGAAAGTTATTACCAGGAAATCGGCAGGGCAGGGCGGGACGGCTCCAAATCGGATGCCTTGCTGTTTTACAGCTATGCTGATGTCATGAACCTTCGCAGCATGCTCCAGGAGGGAGAGTCGAAACAGACGGAGCTGCAACTGGTGAAACTGGAGCGCATGCAGCAATTTGCTGAAGCTGCCATCTGCAGGAGACGCATCTTGCTACAATACTTCGGCGAGAACCACGGCAAAAACTGCGGAAATTGCGACATCTGCCGAAATCCACCTACTACTTTCGATGGTACCTTGATTGCCCAAAAGGCACTATCGGCTATTGCCCGCACCCAGGAAAAAGCAAATATGGGCCTGCTGATCGACGTGCTTCGTGGCTCCAGGAGCAGCCAGGTGTTGCAATCAGGCTTCGATAAAATAAAGACCTATGGAGCTGGCCGCGATGTAAATTCTATGGAATGGCAGCGCTACCTGCACCAAATGATAAATGCCGGGCTAGTGGAAATGGCTTATGACCAAAACTACAGCCTGAAGCTGACCGAGCAGAGCCGACAGGTACTTTTTGAAAACCGAAAAGTAGAACTTGTGAAGTTTGAAGAGGTGAAGCAGGTAGAGGCTCCAATTCTAAAAGCCAGACCGAAGAAAGAGCTGATTAAGGATGCCTTGTTTGATAAACTGCGCGCCCTGCGAAAGCGCATTGCTGATGAAAACAATGTGCCGCCTTATGTGGTGTTTACCGATACCACTTTGCAGGAAATGTCGGCTGAGAAGCCGACAAACCGCTTGGCGATGCTGGCTATTGGCGGGGTGGGTGCTCAGAAATTCGAGCGATATGGCGAAGAATTTATCAACGAGATCATTCAGTTTATGACTGGGGAGCAAAACAAGGGCAACAAAATAAAAGGAGCAACCCACTTAGTTACGTTTGATGCCTATCAGCAAGGGCTCTCACCGGAGCAGATTGCGGAGCAGCGACAACTGAACCCGGTAACCGTTTACTCGCACCTGGCCACCTTATATGAGCAGGGCTACTCCATTAAAGTTTCTGATTTTCTCACCAAATCCGAGTACAACACTATTTCTGAAGCCATTGAAGCTTTAGGTCCCGAAGCCAAACTGAAAGAGCTCTACGAGCAGCTTGGCGAAGGCTACGAATACTTTAAAATCAGACTATCGCAGGCAGTTTATAAAAAGCAACATAGCAAATAAACCTGGAGCAGTAACTGCCAAGGAGAGCTCAAATTATGCTAATGAAAAAGGCCCTCCGGAGCTGTTTTAAGCTGTGGGACCCTAAGGGCAACCGACCTAAGGCCGTAGCGTTTAAATTTCTTTGTATTACTAAAGGAGAGAAGCCAGTGCAGGAGCCTTGCTATTTTATAGAGAGGCAGGCAGCCGAAACTATTTGAACAAGACCTTCCCGCTTCTTTATTCTCAATCTTTCTTGTGTCGACAGGAACTTTTATTACCATAAAAAACTTTAGATAAAAATGCTAAACATATTAGTTTTTTGTTTAAAAATTTAGTATGTTTACAAGGATAAGCCCTCAAAGAGGGTATTGCCTTATTTTTAACTAATGCATTTGGCAATTTGTGGATATGGTAACTTCTAATTTAAGGCATCTGAGAAAAAGTGCCGGCTATACACAGGCACAACTGGCTGAAAAGCTGGATATAAAACGTTCCCTGATCGGCGCCTATGAGGAGGGCAGGGCAGAGCCAAAGCTGAGTACGCTCATTAATATTGCAGCGCACTTTAATATTACACTAGATGATCTGATTACCCTGGATCTTTCTACCAACAATCCAAAAGGTGGCGCTGAGGCTACTACTGGTGCTGGTGGCAAATTACGGGTATTGGCTATAACTGTAGACCAGGACCAGAAAGAAAACATTGAACTCGTGCCTTACAAGGCGAGTGCCGGTTACCTGAATGGGTATGCCGATCCTGAGTTTATTGAAGAGTTGCCTCGTTTCCAGCTTCCTATGCTGGGTAACAACGGAACTTTCAGAGCCTTTGAGATCAGTGGCGACTCTATGTTACCAATCTCTTCCGGAACAGTGATTGTGGGCCGTTTTATCGACGATTGGCAATCTATCAAAGACGGAACTCCTTGTATAATCGTGAGCCAGAAAGAAGGTGTGGTTTTCAAGCGGCTTTACAATAAAATTCAAAATGCGTCTATCCTTCGGTTACACTCCGATAACCCTTTGTACTCGCCTTATGAACTGCACGTGGAAGATATTTTAGAGATTTGGGAAGCAAAGTCTTATATCAGCTCCACTTTCCCGATTGCTGATTTGTCTTTAGATAAACTTTCGTCTATCGTGCTCGACCTGCAGAAAGAGGTGATGAAACTGAAAAAACTAGACTAATACCAGTTTATTAGCCGCAAAAAAATCCTGCACCTATACGGGCAGGATTTTTTTGTTTATGCCCAGAAAACAAAAGCAGAAACGGCTTTTATTAACCAGTTCGCGCTTTATGCGTAAAGGCTAAGCAATATATAGTACTTAATATTTATGCTTTTGCACACTCATTTACTATAAAGCGCAATGATAAAACTAATCACAGCTTCAGAACGCCACGAAGCTAAAGTAGGAGACTGGCTTATTTCTAACTACCTTTTTTCGTTTGCAGACTATTACGATCCCTCTAATATTCAGTTTGGACCTTTGCGTGTTTTTAACCACGAATATTTGGCACCGAAGAGCAGCTTCCCAGCGCATCCGCACTCCGATATGGAGGTGGTGATTGTGGTGCTTAGCGGTGAACTCACTCATAAAGATCAGCTCGGAAATGAAAGTAAAATTCAGGCAGGAGCAGTAGAGCGTATAACAGCCGGTTCTGGTATTACTTACACCCTGAGCAATGAATCTGAAGAAGAAGAGCTGCATTTGCTTCAACTTTGGTTTCTGCCAAACAAACGTGGCCTGGCGCCTGCCTTTGAACAAATGGATGTAGAGTTTCTGACAGTTACAAAAAGTCTTTATCCGCTGGTAACCGGGCAGAAAGTGCTGGAAGATGTGGTTTTTATGAACTCCAATTCCACTGTTTATTATGGTTCGGTGTCGCAAGGAGAGGAGCTGGACTTTAGAACCTTTAAAATCAGAAAAACGCTGCTTTATGTACTAACAGGTACTGTTATTATAAATGGTGTTGAAGCAGATCAGTGCGATCATATCAGGTTAGAGGATCAGGAATTAATTACCATTCATGGATCTGCCGATGCCACGTTTATTCTGGTCGATGTTCCGGCAATAGAAGCAAACTTTTAACTTTTAGCGCAGGCCATCAATAGATCCAGTAAGCACAAAAGATAGGGACTTTCCTGCAAAGGAATTTCCTGCTCTTGGTGCTTGATGGCACATACTATGCTCTTGAGAGCTAAGAATGCTGTTCTATGTAGGAGAGAGCAACTGTTTAGTTTCTGCACCAGGAGCAAGTCCGGTATAGAAGTAATATATATCCTACCATACCTTTTGTCTAAAACACCTAAAGAAGGCCATTTTCATTAGTGTAATTTAACTGCTAAAACTCCATAGTAATACGGACCCTAAATAGGTTTTATTATTTGGATAAGTCGATGTACCTACATTAATTGCATCTTAATCCTATTAGTATGAGAGTAATTAAGAAAAAATATAAGGCAGTATATGCACCCATAGCCGACCTGGTAACTTATAGAGCCTTACCAACCCGTGAAGTAGAGTATATCGACCCATTTCTGTTTCTGAACCATCATGGGCCGCAGCATTACAAGCCAGGCAACGAGGGGCTCCCTTTTGGACCGCATCCGCACCGGGGCTTCGAAACCTTAACCTTTATTCTGGATGGCGACATCATGCACCAGGATACTGGTGGTGGGCAGAGCGTAATAGAGGCGGGTGGTGTACAATGGATGACGGCTGGCCGTGGCCTTATTCATGCAGAAATTTCTTCTGATAAATTTAAGCGCGACGGTGGGGATATGGAAATTCTGCAGCTTTGGTTTAACCTTCCGGCAAAATATAAAATGGTTGCTCCCCATTATGTTGGCCTTCAGAAGGATCAGATACCAGAGGTTGCCGAAGATGGTGGCAAAGTTAAAGTGAACGTAATTTCAGGGAATTGGGGCGATGTTAATGGTCCTATCGACTCTCTCAGCGACATACATATGAGTAGTGTCGAGCTGCAGCGGGGTGGCCGTTTCAGCACTAAAATAGCTGCCATTCGAAATATCTTTTTCTATGTTGTGCGCGGCAAGGTACTGGTAAACCAGGAGCCGGTGGAGAAACTGCATCTTGTAGAGTTTTTAAACGAAGGGGATGACCTGCAGGTAGAAGCTTTGGAGGAATCTTATATTCTTCTGGGCCATGCAGAGCCGTTCCGGGAGCCGGTGGTTGCACAAGGGCCGTTTGTTATGAACTCAGAAGAAGAAATCAGGGAAGCTTACCGCGATTACCAGCTTGGTAAAATGGGGTCCTGGCAAGGCTAAAGCTTGCCGAAAAGCGGGTAAGAATATCAAAAGCAGATTGCAGCACTATCTATAAACCGGAGCTGCAATCTGCTTTTTCTTTAGGCGTAAACCTGCCGCTTATCTACAATGCGGTTCAATTTGCCTCCCTCGCTGCGTGGTATTTCTCCGGTTACTTTTAGGTGCACACGCATTGTCAGGCCTGTATTTTCTTTTAGCCTTTTGCAAAAAGTGGCATTTAACTCCGATAATACCGGGAACCGGCACAACTCTACGATGGAGATATGCTCCAGGCCTAGCTCCCGCACTAAACTCTGGCTTACCTCAACATGCACTTCTACCTCGTCCATGCTGCCTTCGCGCGACACCACTAACTGATAATGGGTGGTAAGGTGCTCAAACATTTGTAGCACTTCTTCCACCTGCGTGTAAAAGAGGTTCACACCCCTAATTATTAGCATGCCGTCTGCACGTCCCTTTATAGGTCCCATCTTCACATGAGTTCGCTTGCCAGAGTGGCTGTAATAAATGTTGGTAATGTCGTTGGTGCGGTAGCGGAGGAGGGGCATTCCTCGTTTTGTGAGCGTGGTTAACACTAAGACTCCTAATTCGCCTTCTGGTAAGACTTCACCAGTTGTGGCATCTACAATTTCGGGATAAAAATGATCTTCCCATAGGTAACTGCCGGTGCCGGGCTCCTCTACATCCTCCTGCGACACACCCGGCCCTATAATTTCGCTTAGGCCGTAAATATTGGTTGCTTGCAGCCCTAGCCCTTGCTGCACATGCTGCCTGATGGAGTCGGTCCAGGGTTCTGCTCCAAGCAAGGCAAATTTCAGATTTAGCGACTCCAGGCTAATATCACGCTTCTTTATCTCTTCTGCCAGGGCTTGGGCATAAGAAGGAGTGCAGCAGAGTACTTCCGGTTTAAAGTCCTGGAGCAGCATCAGTTGGCGTTCTGTCATACCACCAGATACCGGCACAACGGTCATTCCTAGTTTTTCGGCACCGTAATGCAGGCCCAGGCCACCAGTAAATAAACCATATCCGTAGCCATTTTGCAGCATCATGCCTGGTTTACAGCCTCCGGCAGCAAGCGAACGAGCCACTACCTCCGAAAAAATTTCTATATCGCCGGCAGTATAGCCAACAACTGTCGGTTTGCCGGTGGTGCCACTGGAGCAATGCACACGAGAAATCTCTTGCCGGGGCACAGCCAGTAAGCCAAATGGGTAGTTATCGCGCAGGTCTTGCTTGTTAGTGAAGGGGAGCAGGTGCAGATCTTCTACTCTTTGAATGTGAGATGGCTTTAATCCATGCGCATCAAACAGCTGCCTGTAAAAAGGTACCCGATCGTATACATAATTGACGAGGTTGCGGAGCCGCTCGTTCTGGAGTTTCCGCAATTTAGGCAAGGGTAGAGTTTCAATGGCAGGATTAAAAAGCATAAGATTGCCAGCCTGAGCGCTGTTTTCTTGTTATATTATCTGGTTCAGATACATAAGTTCGAATAATTAGCATAATAATGCAAGCCTTGGCAGGCTTAGTTTTAGACGCTAAAAGAGTATGTAGTGCCTAAAGAATGAACGTTTGTTTTTATTTATCTTCTGTTAACTCAGTAAAAACAGGCCTATCACTATGCTTAATTGATTAAGTAAAATTACTCACTTTCAAAAAGCAGTATTAAGATTTGAATGAGATTTTTTTACTGATAAATCAATATTTTAAATTTATATATTATAATTATACCTAAAAATAGAACCATTTTACTATTTTTGAAGATCAAATCAAAACTATATAACAAATGAAAATCTTTAGTGGTTTGCTACTTTTAGCCTGTCTTTTCACTTCCTGTAAAAAAGAAGAAGGGCTTAGCTTTCCGACTACCTATTTCGAAACTCAGTACCGTAGCTCCACTACTGTTAGGATGTACACTAACCAGGGAGAAGTTAAAAATGAAGCCCTTATCAAAACGTTCATCAAAACATTCGATCGTTACGGGCAGTACCAACCAAAAGGTGTTTCAGAAAACCGATCAACCGGAGACGAGGTGGTTCTGGAGAAAGAGCAGGAAGCACATTTTGTTTGGGGTGGCAGCCCAAGTTACTATGATTTACTGATTAGCGGCAACGAGTTGCTGTTTACTGCTAAAGAAGAAACAACTGCTACTTATGGCCAGAATGATGAGTATGCCATCAATATGATGGAATATATCAGTAAGCATAAGCCCTTGATTTTTGATAAGCAGACTTTGGCGTCTAGTAGCGGGTTTAACTACAGCTACAAAACCAAAGACCGCTTGCATGCCTACTTGAATGGATCCCTGCTGGAGTTCCCAAAGCTACTGTATACCATCAAATCTGGTGATAAAAGAGACTTTAGAGTGAACTCAAGGTTACTGAACAATGAATTTGACCCTACTGTTCTTGACAAGCTAAAAAACGAAGACACCTTAGTTGTGCAGGAGTTCGTGCAGGTGTTTCAGAAAAAGTGAGTCAAATTCTGTTAATGAAACTACCCTTCCGGAGGCTGTAATCTTCTGAAGAGCTCAAGGGCTTGTCTGGCAACTTTTGTTTAGCAGCCAGACAAGCTTTACCAGATCTGATGCATTTTTATGCTACCTTCCTCGTCGAGGAGATCCCTTAGCTGAATTGGTTTTGGGTGTGCTGCTTTTTGGTCCGCCAGTGTTACGTGTTGTGCTTCTGGTGCCAGGTTTAGAAGCTCCTCTGGCTCCGCGATTGCTGTCTGCTCTTTTTGCAGTGGAAGTAGAGGAAGAGGCTGATGTTCTGCCTTGCCCTGTGGTTGCTTTAGTCCGGGAGGTGCCGGTTCTGGCAGAGCGGTCTTTGCTATAAGCATTTTCTGCTCCCCAACCTTTTCCTGCCCGGCCGGGCTTCACCTGTTTTTGAGAAAGCACGCTGGTAACTTGCGCTATTTCTGCTTCCGTCATGGCGCGCCAATAGCCGCCTGGTAGCTTAGCCAGTTTAAAAGAATCGATCCTTACGCGCTGCAGGTGTTGCACTTTATAGCCCAGCGCCTCGCAGATCTTTTTGATATGGTGGTTGGTCCCTGGTTCCAGAATAATCCGGAAGCGTGTTGTGGCCTCTTTGGTCACCATCGCCTTTTTCTGTTCTTCGCCAGGCCCTGCTGGCTGCTCCCCGCCAGTACTTAACTTTGCCAGAAATTCCGATGTAATCGGCTTATCAACATGCACCACATATTCCTTCTGAAATCTGTTGTCGGCACGTGTCATTTTGCGTACCAGCTCGCTGTCGTTGCTCAGGAACATTAATCCCTCTTCGTCGCGATCCATGTGGCCAATTGGCAGGATAGTGGCCGGATAATTGAGCGCACTAATTATATTGTTCCGGATAGAAGTATCGGTAGTGACAGCAATGCCGGCTGGCTTGTTGAATGCCAGGAAAACGGGTTCCTCTTCCCGCACGTTAAGCAGTTGGTCGTCTACGCGCACCTTGTCTTTAGGCGTAACCATGGTGCCTGGTTTAGGCAGCTTCCCATTTACGGTTACGCGACCTTGCTCGAGCAACTTGTCGGCATCGCGCCGGGAGCACATGCCGCTATCGCTGATAAATTTATTTAGTCTTTTGGGTTCCATATATTGCTTTCGCGGCACAATGGTATGGCCAGTGATATCCGCGTTTATATTACGCTTGTTATAAGCGAAAGGTAAAATTACCTGAATTCAGTTGCTTTACCTATTCTGCCGGCACCTGGCATTGAAATTTGTTTCAGAAACAGCCTCTACGTTCACCTCCACAGCCTATCAAAAGCTTATATGGCATATAGAGAATAGCGATAGCCATAGTTTCAATTCAACAGTAGATTCTGCATTAGTTGCAAAAAAGCCGGTTCTGATATCGGAACCGGCTTTTAACATTTTTGTATTGCTACTTACTCACCTTAAATTTTGTCCAGTAGGTGGTGTCGGAGGTTTTCACTTCGATAAGGTAAGTATCCGGTCGTAGTTTGCCTACATTGTAACGCCAGCTTTGCTTGGTTTCTGTATTATCTACCAGTTTTTGAAATACCAGTTTTCCAGCTTTATTTTTAATTTCCAGCTTAGCATCTTCTTTTAGCTCCTGCTCAAAATCAAGTATAAAAGTTCCTTTTGTACCTGGCTGTAGGTGAATACCGGAAAGGGTTTTAAGTTGTACTGTAGTGTCTGCCTTAACCAGTATATGTTCCTGGTGCAGACGTGGTAATGGAGTGGTAGCTTCCTGCGCCTTTGCCTGCAGGGTTACCAGAACAAACGGAAGGCCAAAGGCCAAAACATACTTTTTCTTCTTCATTATGCGTTCATCTCAGTACAAGGCTCTATATGCAGAATTCAAGCCAGAAATCAGGTGGCTGAGCCTGCATCAAAATTTTTATTTACGGCCTTAACTTTACCATCTACGGCATCGCGGCACCAACAGGTGCTTTTAAAATCGAGACGCACGCCACCTACCAGCATTTCTCTTGCCAATATCTCTGATAAGCGTATTTGCCCTTGGAGCACTTTTATGCCAACAGCCGTAAGGGTAACGATTTCGCCTGAGAGCTGCAATAGAGACGGGCTAAGGTCTTCGAGCATCAGGTCGAGCTGTTTGTCGCCATAACCGTAGTCCGGGGCAGCCTGCCAGATCGCCTGCATGAGCTTTTGCTTCTTTGTGGTGCCTTTTTCCAGAAGCTGTAGCAGTAGTGTTTCTACCTGGTTCAGACCGGTGTGGCAATCAGGAAAGCGATGAAAGTGCAAAGTTAGCGCCTGCTTTAGGAAGCTAAACGGAGCCAGATCACCATACAGCAATTCCTGCAGGAGCAGCGGCGATTCATCGGCGTACGCCTGCCATAGCTGTTGCGCCAGACTCAGGTCCTCTGTTGTCATAACTTGCCGCTGCGCGTACACCGCCTGCACCTCTTCTTCTGTAAGTAAAGCAACAGGTGTATGGGCAGGAGTGGCTACCGTTATTCTCTGATGATGTTGTGGCCTGATGTAGTGCAATAAAAACAGGAGGTTGATTTGGCACATCAGGTCCGTATCGAACCAAAGCACCAATTCTTCATAGCCATGCCACTGCCTCAGTAGCGGCACCACCTCCAGCACTTTAGATTGGTATGCCTCTTCGCTTTCGGCATAGTACTGCACAATGTATTGCTGCCGCATCTCCCAAAAAGCCTCATCTTTTACCTGTGGCACCACAGGGCCTTCCGACATAATTTCGCGCCAAACCAGTATATCTCCTGGCACTTCTGCAGCCTCAAACGCAGGCACAGAGGCATCTCCGTTCAGCACGTGTAGGGTTTTCATGATTTTGGGTTTACTAACTTTGGGAGCACGATTGTGTTTTGCGTTTGAAGATAGTGCCAATATTGTTCCGCCTGTACAACAAAGATTTCAGGTTCAGAAACGAATCTCTTTTCTGATTTTGCATAAGAAGTTTTACAATCGGTGTTATTCAGAATGAAAATGTTTAGAGTTGACGAACTTCAATTTTAACGAGGGGAGCACGAGATTATTTCGGCATCAGTCCGTTTATTACTGCCAAGGAAAGATGAAATATTGAGTAACAGAACTTCCTGAAGCCAATTATTCTAATGAAAAGAGCCTTCAGGAAGCAAAATCACAAATTGTCCATTAGGCTACTTAATGTGCCTGCACTATGCCTAGTTTAACTTAATACTTCACCTTATAGGCTACCACTCTGTTGTCTGAGAAGGTTGGCACCAGTAGTAATTGTTGTTGCTGAGCATAGCTTATATCAGCAGCTTTTACTCCTTTTGATTTTGTATCGAGCAGGAGCCATTTTTTGCCTCTCTGGTTCACATAGTACACTTCACCGTTCCAGTTCGAAATGAAAAAGTTTCCTGTGCCATCCCCTGCAATACCGTCGGCACTGTCGATTCCTTCTGTCCAGTTAGTAAATCTTTTTCGGTTGGTATCCAGAAGCCGTACATGGCCGCTGTTTTTGAAAGCTACGAGGAGACGGTTCTGATCGTAAAACAGCCCGTTTGGCAGTTCATTTTTTGTGTTTTTGATCCAGGTGCTGATGCGTCCGTTGCGAAGCAGGTAAATACGGCCTTCATTTGAATCGGATATATAGACATTTCCTTCTCCATCTACTGCTACATCGTTAAGGTTTTTGGCTTTGTCGGCCTTAAATCGCTCCAGCACAGCACCTGACTGCGTCGAAATGGCGACTACTTCATCTATATCGGCCACATACAAAACATTATTGTAAAGAGCCAGGCCTTTAGGGTTATTTAGTCCGGCTACCCAGAAGAGTTGTTCCACCTTGCCATTAGGTGATAAAACGGAAATAAAGCCATCGCCATCTTTGCGGTCTTCGGTACGCTGGTTAATGTTGGAGACGTAGATTACATTACGCTCCGGATCATACAATGCTGATTCTGGTGTGCGCAGCGTATTGTCGCTGGCCCAGGCCTCTGTCAGTTTTACCGGCGTGCCACCGCCAAAAAGGCCGGAGCGGCAAGAAGCTAAAAATGGCAGGCAAAGGAGTAGCAGGTATTGTATAAAAATGCGCATGAGCTTTTAAATTGATCTGTATACAGCTTTACGGCAGTTAGCAGCAAGCTGTTTGGTAAATTTGCTCTACCCGATGCTGGCCTACATTGAGCTAATGAGAAAAAATTAGAGATTGAGCCACCTAAAAAGATAGCCCCGAGTATGGAATGTTACGGTTGGAATTTTGCCGATAATCTGTTGGAGGAAAGCGCAGTTGCCGGAGGAATTGAGCAGAAAGTGAAAAACATCAGGAAGCTGCCAGACCCAGTTTTGAAAGGGTTCGTTGTTTCGAAATTTTTCCGGTTGGCGTTTCACTAAACGAAGGGCTGTAGTAAATCTCTTTTGGCAGCTCAAATTTTCGGAGCAGGTTGGTGAGCCGGGCAAAGAGTATCAGTTCTGCTTCTGCACCCCATGGTTCTCCCTCCATAATCAGAACAATTTTATCGCCCAGTAACTCGTCTGGTTGTGAGGTTACAAAAAAGCGGGGCATCGGGTCGCGCTCCGACAATGCCTGCGCAATGGCTACTTCCAGTTTTTCAGTTTGCACTTTAACGCCGCCCGTGTTTATGGTATTGTCGATGCGGCCAATCCAGCGGAAGCGGGTGGGGGTGAGGATCTCCACCAGATCGTTGGTAACAATAAGTTCGTGGTTGGTAACGTCTGCTTTTATAGTAAGGCAGCCCCGCTTGTCCTGCGCAATCGATACCCCCTTCAGCACCTCATAATATTCAGCGGCCGCTGGCCCGTTGAGTTGCCTGAGTGCTATATGCGATACGGTCTCAGACATTCCATAAGTATGAAAAACAGGAGGCTTTATACGCTGTAGCTCTCGTTGCAGCACCATGTTAACGGGGGCACCTCCCACCAGAATCGCCTTCATTTGGTTTAGCCTTGGCAGCGCGTCTGGAGATTCCTGCAGCATGGTCTGCAATTGCATAGGCACAAAAGAAGCAAAACTTATAGCTGTGTCTGGTGGCAATTGTGCCAGCGGATTGCTGCTTGGCGATATAATGTGCATGGTCATATCGGCCATAAAACCACGGACGAGCATCATCAAACCCGCAATATATTCGGTATTCAAACAAACCAGCGTATTGTCTTCTGGCTCCAGCTGCAGCAGGCGAATGGTTTTAAGGGCACTGGCTTCGAGTTGATGGCGGGTAAGCTGAACCTGTTTGGGTGTGCCAGTAGAGCCAGAGGTTTGTGTTGTAAACTCCTGCACGCCATTAAGCCAATCAGCACAAAATTCTAGGGTCTTTACTTCATACCCATTCAAAGGAGTTTCGCTGAGATAACTGTTTTTTCTCAGGTCGCTATATTGAAACTTCTTTCCATTCAGCAGGAGAAACTCTTTCATGATTAGTACAATTAAAAAGTGTCGGTCTTACAACTAATAAGTTGAGGATTTATTAGTTTCGAAGCAAGCAATTTTGCCTATTTATTTAGTTAAAAACAAACAAAAGGTCTGAGAAGTTTTTATTTAGATAAGTATAATTACCTAATCTGAAAGATATATTCTTTAACTGGCGGAGGGAAGGTAGCATCTCGGGTCGTGCAATCAGAATTGCATGGAGCTGTTGTGCCTGCTCGAGTTATATTTTGGTAAAGGTGGACCGGGCAATTATTTAAATAAAAATGCCCTTCCAGAGGCAAAATTTCCTTTGGAAGGGCAAGGGGAAATGAGGGAAGATCAGGGGAATTTTGGAAACTTAGAGAAATCTGGTTTGCGTTTCTCCAAAAAGGCGTTTTTACCTTCTTTTGCTTCTTCAGAAAGATAATATAACAAAGTAGCATCTCCTGCTAGTTGTTGAATACCAGCCTGCCCGTCGAGCTCGGCATTAAAAGATGCTTTGAGCATACGAATAGCCAACGGACTTTTTTGCAGTATTTTTTCGCACCAGGCCACCGTTGTTTCTTCTAGTTGCTCCAGTGTTACCACTTTGTTTACCAGTCCCATTTGCAGCGCATCCTGAGCATCGTACTGGTCGCAGAGGAACCAGATTTCACGGGCTTTTTTCTGACCCACCACACGTGCCAGATAAGAAGCTCCGAAGCCACCATCAAATGAGCCTACGTTAGGACCTGTTTGTCCGAAACGAGCATTCTCAGCGGCAATGGTAAGGTCGCATACCACGTGCAGCACGTGCCCGCCACCAATAGCCCAGCCAGCCACCATGGCAATAACTGGTTTAGGTATGCGACGAATCTGCATTTGCAGGTCCAGTACATTCAGACGAGGCACCGTATCTTCGCCTACATAGCCACCATGGCCACGCACGCTTTGGTCGCCGCCACTGCAGAAAGCTTTTCCGCCTTCGCCAGTTAAAATAATGGCACCCACTTTCTCGTTTTGACGGGCCAGTTCCATAGCCTCGCTCATTTCCGTTACTGTGCGCGGAGTAAAGGCGTTGTGCACCTGCGGCCGGTTAATGCTTATTTTAGCAATGCCGTTGTAATATTGAAAAAGAATCTCTTTGTATTCTTTCAGCGTTGTCCAGTTAAATTTGCTCTCCATTAAATTATTCTGTTAAACATACAGCTACACCAGGTACGTTTGGTGCAGTAAAGTTGCTTCAGGAGGTAAAAGTACTAATTGTGGCTATTGATTAAAACAGATTCTTCTAAATAAGCCGTAAGTTTTATAGTGGCAAAGAACTGCCATAGCAACTGAGGCGATTTGGTGGTTTTAAAATAAGTGCTAGTAAATTAATGTGTTGTCAATTTTGTTCAGGTGGGGTGGAGGATTTAAACTATCTACTTCCTTGCCGACTTAAAACTGGGTAGAGACTATAAACTTAAAATCTGAATTTAGTAAAATGATATTCAGGAGGGTATTTGTTCATGCTCCGGTGTAATAGTGTTCGTCTTAAAATGCGCTTTAACCGCCACCTGCGATCAACAAAGGGCATACCTTTTCCTACTGCAGTTGTAAAGCAGAACTCGCTATGTTGATGAATTTTTCAGCAGAAGCTATCTATCCAGTGGATCGTGTTTTTCGCGCATTCTATAGTCGGCTGACAGGCGGCCGGAGCCAAAAATCAGGAAGAAAATGAGCAGCACA
The DNA here is from genome assembly GCF_047525655.1 of Pontibacter sp. 13R65. Lineage (NCBI taxonomy): Bacteria > Pseudomonadati > Bacteroidota > Cytophagia > Cytophagales > Hymenobacteraceae > Pontibacter > Pontibacter sp. 13R65. Next base: position 195,316 of record NZ_JBLIQL010000002.1, on the reverse strand, counting down.
AGCACGATCATCGAAGTCCATAATTCTGTGTTTTCTGAATAAAACCCGCGCTCGGAATTAACAAAAAAGACGGCACCTATCAGGATAGGAAGTTGGAACAGGATAGCTGCTCTGGTAATTAAACCGATGGCTATGAGAATACCGCCTACCAGGTGTGCAAACGCAACATAATGCGCCAATCCAAACGATACCCACTGGAACTGGCTGTTACTCATTATCTGCTGCAAAGCGGCTGTATCCTGTATAAACATCCATCCTTTAACAAAAATGAAAATGCCCAGAGCCATTCTCAAAAAATCAATCCAGAGCGGGTGGTGCGTATCAGCCCAGCGCTCCACGCGGTTCATGTCGTGTGTTAAATTCATGGCTTTACTGTTTAAAGGATTTAAAACAATATTTTATTACTGTTTAAACGATTTCTTCAAAACTTCGGACATGTTTTAGCGTAGTAGCTGTGCTTTTATTCTGTTGTTTATGAATGGGTTAGGTTGAATTATTTTTCGACCTTGCTAATATATTTGCCAATGTTTAGTTAGTGGTTTCCTTCGGAAATGTTGTGGGAACAACAGCGAAAGGTTCTGGATTATTAGCTTCAGGAAGTTTGATAATAGCAGCCCCTGCCTATGGTAACAACGCTGTGGCAACTCCATCCAAAGTTATGCCTATGTCCTTCCTAAGGTCATTAACCTCTGGAAGGACATTTTCATTAGAAGAATTGGATAGGCAGGAGGTTCTAAATCCCAGATCGGAGTAACTGCTGTTTATAAGCGGCAAATGCTGCCGCATTGTCTTTTGTATCTGTAAAAATTTCCAGAATGCCAGCGCCCGCTTCCGCCTCGAAAAAGGTGGGAAGCGCCTGTTGCAACTCGTCCAGGGTATGGCAGGAGGTGTATCTAAGGCCAAAGTCGCGGGCGGTATTAGCAGCGTTCAGGGCCTGGTGTGTTTCAAAGAATGGCTCAAGTTCCGGTTGCTGCTTGGGTCCCTCTATCAATCTAAAAATACCGCCTGCATGATTATTTAACAGTACAATGCGCAGATTTGGAGACAGATAATTGTGCCACAAGCCATTGCGGTCGTAGAAAAATGCGAGGTCGCCGGTAATCAGGGTGGTGATATGGCTGCTGGTAAGGGCACATCCTACCGTGGTGCTGGTGCTGCCATCTATGCCGCTGGTGCCTCTGTTTGCAAACACGTGAATATCCTGTTTCTTTCTTAGGCCCAAAATATTGGCATAGCGCACGGCCATACTGTTGGCAAGGTGCAGGTTTGAAGGCTGTGGCAATTGGTGCAGCACCTTGCTTATGACAGATAATTCACTATAAGCTGCTGCTGCTGCAGTGTATTCTTCAAAAAAGTGGGCAGCCTGGGCTTCCTTATTGGCCCACGTCTCATGGTACATCAGGTCCTTTGGCTCTGAACCAGTGGGAGCAGCTGCTACTTCGACAAAAAAGGAGGCAGGAGTAATCCTGAAAATTTTAGTTAAACTTTGGAATGTATCTGCCACGGCACCGGCAGGTTGAAGGTGCCAGTGTGCTTTGGGCTTGTACTGGCGCAGGTATAGCTTCAGGCTTTTAGAGATTATCGATTTGCCAAAGGTTATAAGTAAATCTGGCCGCAGCGCTTGCATTTTTTCCTCATCCGGGCAAGCCAGAATAGCATCCTGGTGCCTGATTGCTCCCGGGATCTGATGAATATTTGAAATGATGTCACCAGCTACTACTGCGCCTGTTTTGTCTGCAAAATTGCCGAGTTGCTCCTGCAACACGTGGTCATACTTTTCCTGACCAGCCACTACCAGTATGCGCTTGTATTGTTGCAATTCCTGCAGCACCTGTACGGCCTGGACTTTAGAGAGGGAGAAGTCGTTTTGTTGCTCCTCCACCACTTTTACATCCTTGTCATACACCAGTACTTCGCCAGGCGCAGGGTAAAAGGGCTCGCGCAAGGGCACGTTAATATGAACAGGGCCGGGAGGAAAGGCTACAGCTTCGTTTAATGCTTCCGAAATTATGCGTGTTCCATGCCACACTGCATCGGGGTGCATTAAATCAGCCAGAAAGGAAAAACTATTTTTTACATGCTTTCCATAAATTTCCTGCTGGCGTATGGTCTGGCCATCTAATTGGTCAATCCATTCGGGCGGACGATCGGCGGTGAGTATCAGCAAGGGCACCTGCTGGAAAAATGCTTCGGCCACTGCTGGCGCATAATTCAGTGCTGCTGTGCCAGAGGTGCAGATCAGCACCGTTGGTTTGCCTGTTGTAAGCGCCATGCCAAGTGCTATAAAAGCAGCGGCGCGCTCGTCGCTAACGGTGCGCACTGTTAAAGCAGGATGGCGTGCAAACGCTATGGTAAGCGGTGCACAACGTGACCCCGGCGATAGTACCACCTGCTGCACACCCTTTCTGGCACAAATCTCTGCTATGTTTACTATCGGTTGAAGGATCATCTTTTAACTTTAAATATGATTAAGTGGATGAGTGAATGGTGGATGGAATTTTAGAATAGGTATTGTCGTTTCGATTTTGGGTAGAATGAAATACGTGTTTCAATTCTTCTGCCCTTGCCAATGCTCGCCATATTTATTAGCACTATAAACAGCGAATAAATTGTATCAGAATTTATTTATTCAGAAACAATAACCAGTAAGCTTTTTTCTGCAAAGCCTTATTTAAATACATTATTTACTCAATCACTCAGTCAAAACTCAACCCTCCTAACACTCGGCGCATGGCTTGCAACTTATACTGCGTTTCCAACCATTCCTTTTCTGGCGAGGATTCTCCGGTAATACCAGCTCCGGCATACAATACTGCCTCAGATTGCAGCAGTTGCATGCAACGCAGGTTTACGTAAAGTTGTGTGCCTACGGTACTGTTAACGGGGCCAAGGTAACCACTGTAATAGCTGCGGTCATAGCCTTCGTGCTCCAGAATAAAGGCAAGTGCCGGTTCTTTTGGCATGCCACACACCGCGGAGGTTGGGTGCAGCAGGTGCAGCATATCAGTGCCGAGATTCGGAAAATCCGGCTCTTCTCTCATATCGACCTTAAAATCCGTGCGCAGGTGCATCAGGTTGCCGGCAACAATCGTTTTGGGACCAATCTCAGTATAGTCGCGCAGCCTGATTTTTTTAAAGCAATTAATGACATAACGCTCTACCAGGGCCTGCTCCTCAATTTCTTTTTGTCGCCAAATGGCGTTGGCCGTAGAAGTGGCATTGGTAATGGGTTGCGTTCCGGCCAAGGCAACCGTCCTGAAAACCTTGTTCTCGTCTACACTAACTAAAATCTCCGGAGAGGCACCCATCCAAGTTCCCACACCGGGCACTGCCACTAACGAAACCAACGCCCGCGGGTGCAGTTTTAACATTGCCTCGAAACCGGAAACAGGAGTAAAGCCTTCTGGAACAGGTAATTTTAAAGCGCGCGACAGCACCACCTTGTCCATTTCTTCGGCCTCAATGGCTTTAACCGCATTTTTAACTGCTGCCTTATAGGCAGTTTCCGGCTGCTCGGTGCCTCTGCCGTTACTGGCAGGAGTATACCAGTTTTGTTTTTGAGTGCTGCCTGATGTTGTAAGTGCCGTTAAAAACTGGCCCACGGCTGCAGGGTTAGCTTCATTTGCTACGTCTGGTTCACCTTTTTCAGAATTAAAATAAATGTCGGCTTTTATGAAAATGTTATGGTGGTGTTCATTTACTTGGAAAGGGCAGAAAAGAAAACCAAACTGGCTGCTTTCCAGAACAGGCTGCTCGATACGAATTTCCTGTTGCAGCGACACACATACCTGCCAGACAGAAGACAGTGGCAAGCGCCAGGCGGCCACGGGCAAGCCAAGATCCATCGCCGTGGTAATGATAGCGGAAAGGGTTGGAGCAGCAGAGGGGGTAGCCTTTTCTCCAGTGAGAGCTGTAGCCATGGGCAAACCTTATTTTTTATCGATAACGGCTACTGTCATACGGCTGATGCAGATCAGGTCGCCGGCTTCGTTTGTTATTTTTGTTTCCCAGATCTGGGTAGTGCGGCCCGTGTGCAGGGCCGTTGCTTTACCAAATACCCAGCCTTCGCGAACGCTGCGTAGGTGGTTGGCATTAATTTCGAGGCCCACACAGGCTTTCGTTTTCAGGTCTACCTGCAGGGCGGCTCCTATACTGCCCAGCGTTTCGGCGAGCGCCACTGAGGCACCGCCATGCAGCAGGCCCATGGGTTGGTGCGTGCGATGGTCCACTGGCATTTTACCGCAAATGTAACCCTCTCCGTATTCTGTAATTTCAATGCCTAAATGGTCCACCAGCGTATTTTTAGACCAATCCCTCATTTTATCGAGCACATCCTCATTTTTTTGCATAGAAATAGATTACGTTTCCTAATTTAGGGGTCTATTACAACAGAAAGGCAAAAGTAGAAGAATTTTGAGTATTAAGAAAATATACCTCATCCGCCACGGAGAGACAGATTTTAACTTAAAGGGAATTGTGCAGGGAAGTGGCGTTGACTCCTCCCTAAACACTACCGGACACAGACAGGCAGCCTTATTTTATGAGGCTTACAAAGGTATAGCCTTTGATAAAGTATACACTTCGGTGCTGCAACGCAGCATACAATCGGTGCAGGGTTTTTTAGACTTGGGGATTCCGCATGAGCAGCACGCCGGTTTAAACGAAATTTGCTGGGGCACCCGGGAAGGTACCCTTATAACACCGGAAGAGGATGCCTACTATTACGACCTGCTCCGCCGCTGGAACCAAGGAGAGACAGCCGAATGCATAGAAGGAGGGGAGAGCCCGGACCTGGTGGCAGCCCGGCAACTACCTTTTATTGAATTGCTAAAAAGCAGACCCGAAGAAGAAACAGTTTTAATTTGCATGCACGGCAGAGCTATGCGTATATTGCTCTGCAATCTGCTCAACTACCCGCTCCATTGCATGGACAAGTTTCAGCACCAGAACCTGTGCCTTTATGAGCTGGATTTTACCGGCAGCATGTTCGCAGTAAAGAAATATTGCGACGTTGCACACCTGGAAGAGCTTGCTAAATAATGGTAGTTTAGAAGTAGGGCAACAAAAAGTAAAGTATAGTTTGAATAAAATATTTTTAAATCTAATTTTGGGCTGATTAAAAAAGACCTTTGGGCGAAAAAAACAACACGATAATATATGGCTGAAGTTATAAAAATGCCCAAGATGAGTGACACAATGACGGAGGGGGTGATCGCATCTTGGCTGAAGAAGGTTGGCGATAGCGTTAATTCTGGCGACATCCTGGCAGAAGTAGAGACTGACAAAGCGACAATGGAGCTAGAGTCTTACGAAGATGGTACACTCCTGTACATTGGTCCGAAAGATGGCGATGCTGTGCCTGTAGATGCAGTTATTGCCATTCTTGGGAAAGAAGGTGAAGATATCTCAGGCTTGCTGTCTGAGATTGAAGGCGGTGGAGCACCTGCTGCCAAAGAGGAAGCAAAACCGGAGGAGAAAAAAGAAGCTGCTCCAGCTAAAAAAGAGGCTCCTGCACCTAAAAAAGCTGCTGTAGACACATCAAATATCAAGGCTTCTGTTATTAAGATGCCTAAGATGAGTGACACCATGACGGAAGGTGTGTTGGTATCGTGGCTGAAAAAAGAAGGCGACAAAGTAAGTGCAGGCGATATTCTGGCTGAGGTGGAAACCGACAAAGCCACTATGGAGCTGGAAGCTTACGAAGATGGTACCCTATTGTACATCGGCGTTAAAGAAGGTGACTCTGTGCCTGTAGATGCCACTATTGCTGTAATAGGTGAAGAAGGATCAGACTTTAAAGCGTTATTGGATGCCGACTCTTCTGCACTGGACGACAGTGAGGAAAATGCTACCACAGACGAAGACATTCAAGCTCGTGCCGAAACAGTAGGCGCAGAAGAGACTTCCGGATCTGGTGAGCAAGCTGTTTCTAATGAAAACGGACGTGTAAAAGCATCGCCACTTGCTAAGAAGGTAGCCCAGGAAAAAGGCCTGAAGCTATCTCAGATAAAAGGTTCTGGTGAGGGTGGCCGTATTGTGCTGCGCGACGTGGAGAACTTTAAACCATCTGCCGCTCCTCAGGAAGCTGCTCCTGCAACAAAGGGTGCTCCTGCTCCTAAAGCTGCACCAGCTACTGTGCCAGGTGTGCCAACTGAAGAGTACGAAGAAGTAAATGTATCGCAGATGCGTAAGGTAATTGCACGCCGTCTGTCAGAAAGCCTGTTCACAGCACCGCATTTCTTCCTGACCATGTCTATCAACATGGACAAAGCTATGGAAGCGCGTGTGAGCATGAACGAAGTATCTCCGGTTAAAATTTCTTTCAACGACTTAGTTCTGAAAGCAGCAGCTGTAGCCCTGCGTCAGCATCCAGCTGTTAACTCTGCCTGGTTAGGGGATAAGATTCGTTACAACAAGCACATCAACATTGGTGTAGCAGTAGCGGTAGAAGAAGGTCTGCTGGTACCTGTAGTGCGCAATGCTGACTTCAAATCTCTTTCTGCTATCTCTTCTGAGGTAAAAGAACTGGGAGGTAAAGCGAAGAGCAAAAAACTGCAGCCAGGCGAAATGGAAGGTAGCACGTTCTCTATCTCTAACCTGGGTATGTTCGGAATCGACGAATTCACAGCTATCATTAACCCGCCAAATGCCTGTATATTGGCAGTAGGTGGTATCTCTCAGGTGCCTGTTGTGAAAGACGGTGAGATTAAAATTGGCAACATCATGAAAGTGACCTTGTCTTGCGATCACCGTGTTGTTGATGGTGCTGTGGGATCAGCCTTCCTTCAGACTTTCAAGAACCTGCTCGAGAATCCAGTAAGAATATTAGTGTAAACATAAATTATTCTAATGAAAAAGGCCTTCCGGAACTCCAGAAGGCCTTTTTTGCTTTAGGCTATATTATACCACTTATTAGGTAAGGTGAGTTTAGGTGGTGCGTTGTGCCATTACTGAGGATTTCCCCCGTTTCTTCAGCAAGTGAGGCATTGGGATTTTGATAGGCAAATTTTTCAGCTTAAGAGCTGGTTTCTCAATTAAAAACCAGCTAAAAGCGGCAATGGGCGTTACGATCGCCATAGAAACCATGAATAAACCCATCACGGTCAGTTCTTTACCTAAGTATAACATTACTAATTGCTGTACTGGCCATCCGTACAAATAGATGCCGTAAGAGAAGTCGCCAAAGCGGGAAAACTCATGCAGTTTTACTTTATCGCTGAAAATGAAATAGAACAAGATGTAGGAGCCAAAAACTGACTGTGCCAGTTCCATCAGCGGATATATGTTAATTGAGAGTAACATAATGATTACGGAGACAAGCAAGAGAACCCTTAGCTTAGGTATATAATTTCTGTAAAAGTAAAAGCACATTCCTGCTAAAAAGAACATGAGAAAATGTTCTAGATTTATAAACTCCTTCCCATAAGAGCTGAAAAAAGAAGGCAATAAGTTACTGTCAATAATACCTTGTGAGTTGTATTGCTGGTATTGCTGTGCATGCCAAATATTAAAACAAAGCACTACCACGAAGAACAGAAGGGGAGCTAGTTTTTTTCTAAATAGCCCTAGTAGGGTTAGCAAAGGAATGATCAGATAGCAGATAAATTCATAGGAAATCGACCAAAGTGTACCATTGATGTAATTTTGGACAGGCACATCTAACAGGGTTACCGGAACTTTGGGGATTTGTAAGAGCAGGCACCGTTTTAGGAGCGAGAGTAAGTTTATCTCAGCGTAATATGTTTGTAAGGCTGCATAGCCAGCATTTGGAGTCCAGGTGCCAATAGCACCAAAAATAAAAACAGTAAACAAACTAACCACCATAAAACCAGGGTAAATCCTGGTGATCCTCCTTTGAAGATAACTTATGAAAGAGGTGCTATTCACCCAGCTCTGCGCAATTAAAAATCCGCTGATGATGAAAAAGAAGTTCAACGACAGCGTACCAAACGCCGCCTGCGATTTCGACAACTTCCACATAGGCTCGTCGTCTACTACGCCATTATAAATTACATAACTGTGAGAGAAGACAACAGTGGCAGCAAGAAGGAGCCGGATAAAGTCAAAATTGTTTTGGCGGTACTTATCTGCCGGGTACAGAAGATCGAATTTCATGTAAAAAATTTTATTATAGTAAGCCACTAGTGCTTAAGAATTTTGATTGTGAAAGTAACGCCATAAAGAGATTTAAAAGTGTCGAGCTAATATTTCTCTTTTGAGTAAAGAATCTGGATGTCCTTCTTTCACGTTATAATGAATAATATTTCTTTAACTGACCTAAATTAGCTTAAATACATAGTAGAATAATGCGGGTGAGATCAACTGTTAATAGTGTAAAAATAAGAATATATATTAAATTAATTATTGTTTATGCTTATGATTTAAAGTAATATAATATGATCGGTTTAGAATGAGAGAGGCTATATCAATTATTAGAATTAATAAAGCCTTCCAGAGCTTTGGAAGGCTTTATTGGTGTAGGCTACTTATGCTCCTCCAAATCTAAAATTAGAAAATGTGTTTGCTTTCGTTTTTGACAAGTCAACAAGGGTTACTCAATTTAAATAAATGAAATGCAGTCTAATTATTTTTACTGTGTGCTAATTTAATTCCTTACCCACTTTTGTGTAGAAGATATTTCTTCGGCATATGAAAGCTTGGGCAAGTACAAACCTTTTTGGAGATCCTGCACTTCCAGATGCTCTTCCAATGGATGAGAATTGTTCGTTTTTACCACTTTGCCAGTCCTATACAGAATCTAGATTTTGCAAAGAAGCCGACCAGCAAGCGGGATGCTTATGGTAGTGGAAGACAAGCCTGGGTTTGGATATAGGAGGATGTTTTTTTGAGCAGACAAGGATTTTTGAGTAAATAATTTAATTAAAATGCTGGCCCTTATCTCTTCCAGTTGCTGCTCCATACCGTTGCCATCTCCTAATTCCAAATAATTAAAGAGGCAACCACCATATAAGATGTTATTATCTAGTAAGGCAACAATAAGCACATCTTGTGGCCGCACCAAAAACATGACATTATAGTCGCAGGAGGTGGTGCCACTATGTAGTATGAAAGTATCATTACCTTAAGGTTCGGAATATTAAAGTTCTCCATTACCACGAATCGGCCAACTATCTCGTCTGCGCTTGATGCATTTCCATAAATTTCAGCCAATTTAGCCATAGCGTTCCTGGAATGGGGCGAAATTACATCCCAAAACAGAATTATATCAGTTATGCTGCACCAACAGGCAATTGCTTGATGGCTAAACAAGCTGGCAAACAATAATTGGAATAGAACTGATACGTATTTTTTTATACTTTATGGATGGGGATAATTTTATTTATCCTTCTTTACAACTACTATTGGCGCTGCCTTTCCACCATTTCCTTGATAGGGACGCCATTAATGAGTACATCACTTAGTACAGCCTCACCCTCCTTTACACGAACCAAGGCATACGTCTGCTGCGTCGTGTCTTGTTGAGAGGCAGTATAAGCTAGTTCCGCCTCATACGCCTTTGATTCTTCCATGTAAAACCGATCGAAGGGAAATTGAAAGAAAACATGGTTCCTTCCGTTGTGGTGCGACACATATTCCACTTTGCTGGCAATATAGTCTATGGTGTCTGCGGGTGGTGCCTGCGAGATTTTACTGATGGTGGCAAAGCCGTTCTGGTTTGTTTGCAGGTGCAGGTAAATGACTTTGTCTTCAGGCCATGCAGATGCATCTTCGACCGGGAAAATATTTTGCGTAAAATTCAGCACGATATACTTCCCCCTGAAAGGATCGCTGGGATCGATGGGTGCTGTAAGGAATTTAAACTCTTTGCCATAACGCAAAATAGCTTCTCTGTTACGAATCATGCTAATGGGTACGTACAGCTGCGCCAGGCAAACTAAGATAAAGGCCGGTACTATAATAATGCTAAGCTTCATGAGTAGTACGTTTTTTAAGCATATAGAAATTTGCAAGGAAGAACCCGAGCCCAACCAGCACAAACAAAATTCCTCTCAGCACAAAGCTCATATTTGTATCAAAAAACCTGGCCACTATAAGGGCTGTGATGAAGAGCAAGCCAGCATTAAGAAGGCCTAAATTATTTCTTCTGGCACCCGCCCGAACAACAGTTAAACCAATAATTAGCACCAATAAGTTAGTGAAGATAGTCGCAGCAAGCGCAGAGAGGTGGGCCAGCGCAAAAAGGAGGATAAAGAAAAGGAACACGAATTCTAATAGACTAATCACTTGTTGCTTCTGCCACTTTACTACCAACAGGGTAATTCCCACGCCGGAGATAAAACAAGCGGCCAGCATTTCAGGTGATAATATATTCAGCTCTGCTCTGCTGATGTTCTCCCAAAGCAATTTAAAGCTCATGGTAATTAATATGCCAGCACTGCCCAAGTAGCCTAAAATGAGATAGCCATTGCTACTGAACCTACTGGATTTGAAAAACTTAGAATATCCTACTAAAATAAAAACACCTAGCAGACTCATGTAGCAGATAAGTAATAATTCTTCTGTCTGGCTCGCTACCGTACCCAGCCCAACCAGGAGGGAGAGTGGCACCAGCCAATGGTGGAAACTGGTAAAGTTACTTTCGGGTCTGCTTTTGCAGAGCAGAAAGTAATGAGGCAGAATGAGTAGTAAAAGCCACCAATAAGTGTAATCCTGTTTGCCATACCCGCCTTCTACAGCATACCAGGTTATGCCTGCTAGAAAGAGCAACGAGGCGAAATTCGATTTCAGGAGGTAAACCAGTGGCAGGCAAAGTAGCATCCAGGTAAACAGAAAAGTACTTAAATTCCCAGGAATGTGATAAACCTGACTGACCAACGCAATAGTCGCACCTACCGACAGAAAAAGAAAGGTAGCAGAACTTTCGCGCCATCCACTGTTCTTCTGCTTTTTTAGCAATGTATAGCCGCCAGCGAGTTGCCCAATCAGCAGGGGCAGAAACACCAGTACTGTTTTAACAGAACGGCTAAGGTCGTCCCAATTGTGGGCAATTATTAAAATGATGCCGAGGCCTATAAGCAAGGCCCCTAAAATACCCGAAACAAGAAGCAGCCTGTTCTGTGGTTTACCGGCCTTAGTTCTGTAATACAGCTGTATTTTATCTGCGGTGTCCTGCGGAATTACTCCGGCTTGCACTAGCTCCGGAAGTTCTTTTAATAGATGCATGGCAGCTTGATGTTAATTTTATTTCTGTTAAAAGAAAGTGTATCAATTTACAAATAATTTGTATGCACTCACCTAAGTAGGGCAGCCAGTTTTGGAACGCCAGAATGGTTTTGCCTATAAAGCAGCCAATTTGACACCCCATTAACCATTGGCTTTTTATTTGAAGGTATCGTAGCTTTACAATCAGGGGAGAGGTAGCTTGTAAAAAGCTGCTGCTGCCGTACTTCGAATTAAAAAACTATGACCAAAATAAGATCAACCACCGTGCTGGGCGTGTACCACAACGGGGAAGTAGCCTTAGGTGCCGACGGACAAGCCACCATGGACAAGCATGTTGCTAAGAGCAATGTAAAAAAAATACGCAAACTGCTCGATGGCAAAATTGTAACGGGCTTTGCCGGTTCTACAGCCGATGCGTTTACGCTGCTCGAGCGCTTTGAAGAAAAACTAAATTCATATAACAGCAATATGAAACGGGCCGCAATTGAGCTGGCCAAAGACTGGCGCAAAGACCAGTACCTGCGTAAGCTGGAAGCTATGATGGTGGTTGCCAATAAAAATGAGTTACTCATCATTTCCGGTACGGGAGATGTACTGGAGCCAGACAACGAAATAGCAGCTATTGGCTCTGGCAGTATGTTTGCGCATGCAGCGGCGCTGGCTCTTAAAAAACATGCTCCGCATCTATCGGCTGAGGAAATGGTGCGCGAGGCACTCAACATTGCAGCGGATATATGCATCTATACCAACCACAACCTGATAATTGAGAAGCCTGTTTAAAGGATTTTTAATTTAAGGTTGAATACACCAGAAATGGAATTCTTTCCGCAAATAGGTGTTTAACTACTGAATCTGAAGGACAATAATCTGACATAGGAATTCCCGGCTTAGGCCGGTTTGCGAACTGCAGCAGTTTATGAACCGTAAGAGTTTAATAATACTTTAATTCTTAACTTGCGGACTCTGGCCACCTGTATGGGCTGGCTTAAAGTAAACAAACATGAACGTAACAAATTTCTTAAAGAAACATTACAAGCACTTCAATGCTGCCTCTCTGATAGACGCTGCCGAAGGGTACAAGACGCACCTCGACCAAGGTGGTAAAATGTTGGTGACACTGGCAGGCGCTATGTCTACAGCAGAATTGGGGATCATTCTGGCCGAGATGATCCGCCAGGACAAGGTGCACGCTATTTCTTGTACGGGTGCCAACCTGGAGGAAGACATCTTTAACCTGGTGGCGCATGAGTTCTACGAGCGCGTGCCGCATTACCGTGAGCTGTCGGCTGCGGACGAAGAGGAACTGCTGAGCCGCCACTTGAACCGTGTAACCGATACATGTATTCCAGAGGAGGAAGCTATGCGTCGATTAGAACATGTGGTGCTAAAGTATTGGGAAAAAGCCGATAAAGCCGGCGAGTCTTATTTCCCGCACGAGTTCTTTTACCAGATCCTGTTATCAGGCGATCTGGAGCAGTATTACCAGATAGATCCAAAAAACAGCTGGATGCTGGAAGCCGCTAAAAAGAACCTGCCTATTTTTGTTCCTGGCTGGGAAGACTCCACGCTTGGTAACATCTTTACAGGGCACGTTATCAGCGGCGACATCAAAAATGTGCATACGGTAAAAACCGGTATTCAATATATGATGGAGCTGGCCGATTATTATACCAAAACTGCAACGGATGAATCTACTATTGGTTTCTTCCAGGTTGGCGGTGGTATAGCCGGAGACTTCCCGATTTGCGTGGTGCCTATGCTACACCAGGATCTGCAGCGCACAGGTGTTCCACTTTGGGGCTACTTTGCACAAATTTCTGACTCCACTACTAGCTATGGCTCATATTCAGGCGCTGTGCCGAACGAGAAAATAACCTGGGGTAAGTTAGGCAAAGACACTCCAAAATTTGTAATAGAGTCGGATGCCACCATTGTGGTGCCGCTTATATTCGCTATTGTACTTGATATGTAAACTATTGAGTGAATTCATAAAAAAAGCGGCTGAAGTAATTCAGCCGCTTTTTTTTATGAATTCACATAACTGTAAGGTGCTATTCTTTAAGACCTGTCTATTGCTCTAGCCAAGGCTTTCCTAAAAATTGACTTAAAACGCTCTGGAGGGGCTTTTTCATTACAATAATTTATACAAGTACTCTTTGAAGCTTAAAAATATGTAGTGGTAGTTCTCCCAATCTACCAGAATTTACACTGCTGCTTCGGTAAGTATAGCTTCCTGGTGTGCTGGCACCTCAGCTGCTGCCAGAGTAATAGAAAAAACACTGCCTTTACCTTCCTCACTTTTCACCTGAAGTGAGCCAGCCATACTCTCAACAAAGTCTTTACAAAACATAATCCCAAGGCCTGTGCCTTTTTCTTTGGCAGTGCCAGTGGTGGTAAACCTGGTACTGCCAAACAGCTTCTCCATATTCTTTTCAGAAATTCCTTTTCCCTGATCCGCGATGTGCAGGGTTACCCGGCTCTGGTTTGCTTCGGCCCATACTGCTACCTGACCTCCTGCAAAAGAAAATTTAACTGCATTGCTTAGCAGGTTTCTTATCACAAAATTTAGTCGGTCTAGGTCTGCCTGCACCCATATCAGTTCTTCCACATTATTAACAAACAAAATTTGCTTTTGCTGCGCCTGCGATAGAATCAAGACTATATTCTCAGAAATAAGCTGCCGCAAATTTACAGGCACATATTCAACTGAAGAACCTTCCAGTTGGGCCTTAGACCACAGGAGTAGGTTATGCAGCATATTTTGCGCTGCCTCCACATCACGGTGCAGCAGAGGAAAAATATGCTTGATCTCATTTTCAGTCATCCCATTCCGCTGGATCAAATTTAGAATGCCTTTAACAGACTGGAAAGGATTGCGTAAATCGTGTGAAATAATAGAGAAGAGTTTGTTTTTGAAGTTGCTGTTTTGCTCAAGCTGCTCATTCTGAATTTGTAATGCCCGTGCCTGCGAAGAAATTTCACTTTTTTGTGCTTCTATTTCCAGATTCTTTGCCTGCACATACTGGTTAATTTTCTGCAGTTCCAGGTTACTCTCCTTTGCGCGCCTTCTGTTGAGCTCTAGTAGCAACAGCAGTCCAAGCATAAGCACGATCACTACCAGGCCAAAGCCTTGCACGGTACGGTCGTGCTCCATTTCTATGGCTTGGTAAGCGTTCTCAGCCTTCAGTTTCTGGTTTTCCAACTCCTGCTTTTCCGTATCGAACCCGATGGTCAGCTCCTCTAATACCTTTTGCTGCCGCTCTACATCCAAGAGCTTTTGCTGTTCCACATAAATAGCGAGGTACTTGTGTGCCTGCTCAAACTGCCCGGTGGCTTCGTATACCTGTTGCATGAGGTAAGCCGCATCTGCTATTTTTTTACTAGATTCTGTTTCCAAAGCCATTTCGTAACTCTGAATGGCATATTGAAGCGCCTCCTTTTTCTGGTTCAGCAGGAGGTAAATAGAGGATATGCCTTTGAGAGTACCTACCAACAGCATTTTATTTCCAATTTCCTGGTTCAGCTTAAGCGATTGAAATAGGTAAGGCAGGCCTTTTTCTGGGTATGGCAGGTTTACGTGCAGATTGCCGATATTGTAAAGGCTAATAGCCCAGCTGCCTTTGTTGCCCAGTTCTTTTTGCAGGTTTGCAGATTTAGTGAAATAACTCAGTGCTTTGCTGAAATCTCTTTTTGCCTCGAAAATATTACCAATGTTGTTGTATACTTTACTCATCGCTAGTGGGTCTTTACTTTCGAGAGCAAGCTTTAAAGATTGGTTATAAAAATCTAAAGCACGATCATTATCCTTTATTCTAAAATAAACGCTGCCAATACTATTGTAAGAAATAGTGAGGGCTTCTATAGAACCTGTCTTTTCTGCAATTTTCAGGGATTTAAAGTAGTAGTCAAGAGCTTTGTCATATTCACCTAACACAACCTCTGCATAACCGAGTAAATTTAAAGCCTTAGCCTCCCCAGCTTTATAGCCGCTCTGAACAGAGAGCTGTTGAGCCGACTCGGCATGGGCAATGCCTTTCTTTACATCGGATAAGAAAAAACGCCTGCTCAGCTGGTAATGCAACTCTACCCGTTCAGAATCTGATTTTGCTTTGGTTAGTTCTAACGCCAGGCTATCTGCCAGATTATTTTTCCCCTGCAGGTGCAGTGGGAGAAAAAGAAGCAAGAGTAAAAGGTTTCTCATAAATAGGTAGAACAACTACAAGCTTTTATTAGTAAAGGTCAGCTTTCCAGTACCTTTATAAATTTATAAAAGAAAACTTCATTTGCCGGCTTGAACATAAACCAGAAGAATAACATTCCGTAGACTTCTCAATAATAGGATTCTTTGTATGATATGTATACAAAATGTGTTCACACAGATAGTAAATCTCACTTTAAAGCTGAGATTCGTGTAGACTGACTGCCCTGAAAAGCCCATCGGCTGCCTGTAATATTTTAGCCCTTAGCTTAGGGTTGTAGTGTGGGTGTTCGGCTAGAAACTGCCGCACCACCTGCGCCGCTTCCGGACTTTGGTAAGAACTGAAGGTGGCACCGAGCCAGTTCTGAGGAAAGAATATATCGCCCGTCAGCTGTATCTCTTCCAGCAGGTTAAGGCTTTCTTTTAAGTATTTTTGGGAGCTTGGTGTGCGGAGAGGGTGGTGCAGGTACTGAAGTGCGGTAACTACCCAGGCTTCTCTATCTCTGTTTTTCGGATCCTTTAGGGACATAAAAAAAGCATCGCGCTGTTGCTTATCTGCAGCGAGGGCGGGCAAGATAAACTGCAGTCGTTTCTGGCGGTCCGGGTTGGATATGCGTTGCATCTGCGAGGCAAGTATCTCTTCTGCTCTTTTATGGTCACGCACAGCCAGAGCCAGGGCAATAGTTGTATAATCATCTTCTGTGAGTTTAACACCGGCAGGTTCCTGCTCTTTTGCCCATACATGATACAGCCGGTCCTGCGCCTGACTGCTCATAGCGATGCTCCTGTAGGTGTTAAAGAGTAATTTTTTGTTATTACCAGCTTTGGCTTTCTGCAGAGCTTCCCATACTTTATCTTCTACTTGCTTGGCTAACTCCAACCTTTTGGCGGATGTAGTCCACTTCCAGAAAATGTTTTCAAGTTGTCCGGTTAGCAGCTTGAGGTTTAGCTCTTCTGTTTCCTGAGTTAAGCCATTCAGATAAATTTGCAGTAGTTGATCTGGTTTAACAAGGCGTTGACTTAACATGTTCTCGTACAGGTTAATGTACGCACTAGCGCGCATGACCGGGTTTTGTAGCTGGGTAAGGTCATGTTGTATGTGCCCATCTACCGGAAACAGACCATAGCCTTGGCCCGTGGAGTTAAACAGTACATACAGCGGCTGTGGCTTTCCAATTGCCTCCTGCAACAGCACTTGTGCTTTTACCATGTTCACGGTCAGTTCCTCTATCCGGTCAGGGTAGACCAAGGCCACCTCAAAGAGCTGTGGCCACAGGCGGTCGGAGCCATCTTCACCTCTTTGCGTTATTTGAAAGGCAGAAATTGTTCCTGCCTCTGTCCTCATTTCATAGTCGAACAAGGGGCGGCCTGGCTCGCTTACCCAAACCTCGCTCCATAAAGCCAGATCAGCCGGTGTGTGTGCATCCATTATGCGGATAAGGTCGGGCCAGGTGGCATTGCCGTGGGCATAGGTTTTCAGGTATTCCTGCAGCACTTTTCTAAAGTTTTCTTCACCCATTAAACGCTCGAGCTGCCGCATTACAATAGGTGCTTTGTGGTAAATGATGTTGCCGTAAAGGGTACCGGCATCCTGCAAATTTGCCAGCTCCTGCCGAATGGGATTAGCGCCTTGCGTTCGGTCCACGCTGTAGGCAGCCGGAAAATGGTCGATCAGGAACTTGAGGTCGTAGTTCGAATCGGCCATGGCCTGCTGCGTAATTTTATCAGCCATGAAATTGGCAAACACTTCTTTCATCCAAACATCATTGAACCACTCCATAGTTACTAGGTCACCGAACCACATGTGCGCAGTTTCGTGCGCAATCAGGCTGGATCGGGCGATTTTCTGATCCTGGGTAGCGCCTTCATCCAAGAACAAAGAGGCAGCTTTGTATTGAATGGCACCTACGTGCTCCATGCCATTGTACTGAAAATCGGGAATGGCCACAAAATCAAACTTCTGAAAAGGGTAGGGGATTTGGGTGTACTCGGCCATAAATTTTAACGCATTGCCATGAAGTTTGAAAATAGGATCTATGCTTTGGTCGATTTTAGCTTCATCTGTTTCGCGGTGAAGAAACTGCATGGTTTGCCCTTTGACCTGTCGCTGTATTTTATCGAATTTGCCAGCAGCAAAAGCAAACAGATAGGTGCTAATAGTATCGGAGGGCAGGTACTGGTAGCTCTTTTTGCCTTGCACCAGCACCGTAGAATCCTGGAGCGGGGCATTGGCTATTGCTTTCCAGTTCTGAGGCACCGTAAGGGCCAGCTTAAATACAGCTTTCAAGTCGGGTTGGTCGAAGCACGGAAATACAGTACGGGCCCGGTCTGGCACCAGCAAGGTGTACAGAAAATCGTCGCTTCGGTTTAAAGATAAATTACCTGCGGTGAAATCAATTTCGATGGTATTGTTGCTAGTTTGCAGGCTAGCGGCCGGAATGAGCAAATGTTCCTGGATATGCTGTATAGGGAGATCCTGGCCGTTTACCACTACCTTATGCAGGTTCTCCGACTGCTCTTTAAAGTCGAGCTGCAAAGGCTGGTTGTGGGAGAGAAGTGAAAATGTTATAGTTTCAGATGCTTGTATGGCACCTGCTTTTGTTTCAGGTATAATGAATTTGATGTCGTACTGCAACTGGCTGATCTGTTGCTTGCGATGTTGGGCCAACTGCCTGGAAACACCTGTTTCTATAGGAACATGACCGGACGTCGATATTTTATTTGTGCATGAGTAGCCCGAGAAAACGGTGACAAAAGCAAAGCCTGCTGCCAAAGCCCGATAACGAAGTGAGTTCATATAGTAACATTTGAGAAACGCTAAAGATAAGGAAGGAATCGGTGAGAATAAATTTTTAGCTGTTAGAAAGAGGTGAGTCATTAGGGTTGTTTGGATATTGCATTTAGCGGGAAAAGTCTGGTGAGCAGCAGGTGCAAAGCACAGGCTCATCTTCTGATGCTACATCCTAATCAAGTTGTATCGCTCTGACTTATTTAGGTTATAATTTGAAAGGATCTTGTGGGTGAGAGGCAAAAGCAGTGCTTAAAGGCATATTAGTTTGAGTTCGTACCCGTTGAACTTTTTCTTTGAAGGGACCCCTTCCCTTTAGAGGAAATTCTAAGTGAGTGCATTTGGAAAAATGGCTTGATTTTAAGACTCCTGTCACAACAGCTATTAGCAAGAATTGGCAGCTTTTGCTTATACAAATTATGCTAATGAAAAAAGCCTTCCAGAGGTTAAAAGGAGAATTTTAGCCTAGGGTTGTAATATATCTTCAGCTCAGTTAAACAATAAATGCCGCTATTAGAGCGGCATTTATTGTTTAGGTTTCATTCTCCTCCACTTGCTTACACCAGAAGGTAGATTTATTATTTGATAGCTTTAAGCTGGGACCATTGCTTTTTCTTCTCGTTCCCAGTGGCGATGTTTTTTAATGGCAGCTACAAAAGATGTGGCAAAGTCTTCTATAGAGGCTGCAGCGCGCGCAGTTACTACCCCTTTCTCTGACACAATGTCTGCCGTAGCTTCCTCTGCTACATGCACACCTGTTAAGCTTGTCGCATTTATCAAGTCTACTCCTTCGCGCGATGCACCAATGGTTTTGCAGTGCTTAAAGGCCTCGTTCAGGAAGTGCAACGCTTCGCCTTGTTTCTTCATGGCTTCTACACTCGCCATACCACCTGGCACATACACGGCATCAAACATAATAGATCCTGTAGTTACGTGGCTCTTATCTACCTCTATCTCCTCGCCACTAGTCGACTTCAGTTTCTTAAACACCTTTGAGACAATTTTGGCCTGAGCTCCTTCATTTTGCAAGGCCTGCTTTACCGCCATTACTTCATCGTAGTTAAAACCGTCTTCCAGCAGAATAGCTACTTTTCTGGTTTTGGCAGTTTCTTTTTTACCGATTTCCATGCTTACTGCCGGCGACTCTTTTACAGATTTGCCTTTGCTGATTTTACCGGCTGCTTTGTCGCTTTCATAATTACCAGTAGATTCCACTTCTATGTCTTGGCGTACTTCAATGCCAAGTCCTTCTGCGGCACGTTGGGCCAACTCCGGCGACACTTTGTAGAAGTTAGCTACCATTCGCTCCCGAATGGCAATTGTTTCTACTTTGCCCAACTCGAAATGAATAGCTTCCACCAAATGTTTTTTCTCGGGTTCCGTTATAGAATTCCAAAATAACGTAGCCTGTGAGAAATGATCTTTAAAGCTCTCGCTTCGCGCTCTTATTTTGTGGCCTTCTACTTTTTCCTGATGATGCACAAAAGCACCTTCTTCTTCGGTGGCCAATTTTGGATTACCTTCTCCTAAGGAGTTAGGCCAGTAGTTAACCTTGCCTTTATTTATGGTTTGGCGCATAAACCCGGCACCCTGCTGGTTGTGCACTGGCACCACTGGCCTGTTAATCGGTATCTCCGCAAAATTTGCGCTATTGAAGCGGTTCAGCTGAGTATCGACATAAGAGAAAAGCCGACCCTGTAGCAGTGGATCATTGGTGACATCTATGCCCGGTACCAGGTTGCCCGGGTGAAAAGCTACCTGCTCTGTTTCTGCAAAAAAGTTGTCTGGGTTCCGGTTCAGGGTCATTTTTCCGATTGGCCGTAGCGGTACCAGTTCTTCCGGAATTATTTTAGTTGAATCGAGCAGATCGAAATTGTATTTGAGTTCATCTTCTTCCGGCACCAGCTGCACAGCCAATTCGAATTCCACATGGTCGCCCATGTCTATGGCTTCCCAAAGGTCGCGGCGTAGCCAGTCAGGGTCTTTTCCGTTTAGTTTCTGTGCCTCGTCCCACACAAGAGAGTGGGTGCCTAGTAGCGGCCGCCAATGAAACTTAACAAAAGTAGCTTTTCCGGCAGCATTAATAAATCGGAATGTATGCACGCCAAAACCTTCCATCATCCGGAAGCTGCGTGGAATAGCCCTGTCAGACAGTACCCACAAGAGCATGTGTGTTGTTTCGGGCATCAGAGAGGCAAAGTCCCAGAAGGTATCGTGCGCTGCCGATGCCTGAGGCATTTCGTTGTCAGGCATCGGCTTAATGGCGTGCACCAGGTCAGGGAATTTAATGGAGTCATGTATAAAAAATACCGGGATATTATTTCCTACCAAGTCATAATTGCCTTCTTCTGTATAAAATTTGGTAGCAAAACCTCTTACATCTCGTACAGTATCGGCAGAACCTCTGGAACCAACAACGGTAGAAAATCGCACAAACACAGGGGTTTTTACATCAGGAGTGGTTAAGAATTTAGCCTTGGTAAACTCCTTCATGGAGTCGTCGTAAGGTTGGAAAAACCCATGTGCCCCAGATCCTCTGGCATGCACCACACGCTCCGGAATAGACTCATGATCTAAATGCGTCATTCTTTCCCGGAACAGAAAATCTTCCATCAGGGTTGGCCCCCTGGACCCGGCTTTTAAGGAATCGTCCACATGGTTTACCCGCACTCCCTGATCAGTGGTGAGGAATTGGTCTGTGGGATCTTCTCTGAATTCTTCTAACTGCTTATTTTTGCTGTTCTCATCTACGTTGCGCGAAGACATTTCGCCCTTGTTCTTTCGATCGTTATTGCTCATAGTTCTACTGAAATGATAATTTGATTGGTGGTTTGGGTTATTTCCGAATAGACTTGGTTTTAGAATTTACGGGTGAATTCTGTGTTCTGTTCAATATTAATCAAATTGAGGAGAGGCTGAACGAGTAGAGAGTTGAATTAAGGCAAGATAGTAGAATGCCACTGTTCTGTTGAAGAAGTGGGAAAAATCAAAAATGTAAGAGGTAAATAAGTAAGGAAGAACGAAGTTAGTGCTAATAGGAAGGCTGTAGGAAGAGGAGCAACTGAAGGTGCTGACAAACTTGTTTTTGTACTTATGGAATACTAATGCCCGTTCTACATTTATAGGTAGGGTGCGTTTAACTAATTATTGGAAAGCGATAGCTAAGAAAGACATAATTTTAGAACAGTGGTATGAGGGTAAATTATTCTAATGATTTTGCCCTTCCGGAGGCAAAAAGCAGAGTTAATATTCCTGGCAGATGAGTTCTCGGGGCGAGTGTGCTGAAGATGATACTAATCAGAAACTGATGTATATAGGAAATGGAATTTGTTGAGCAGGATTTTATTTAGGTAATCAACTCGCGTCTGCTAAACTGAAACTCATCTTCTTTAAGGTAGAAGTCACCACTCTTACGCATAATAGTGAGGTTGTCTAGAGAAATTTCCCAGTTAAAGTTATAGGTGTTCAGGAAATTGAGAACAGGTCCTAATAAGTCAGGAGTAGTATCGCCCAGGGCAAGAGAAATGTGAGGCAACCACATGTTGGGGTTGTAATAAACGCTCATTTCTACACTCATCTCGGCAATGTCGCGGTGGATGGTGCCATGAAACTGGTTTAAGCGGGGCGTACGTAGCACCGGCACGTATACTACAGGCGCCCCACCCGGAAAAATACCCAAGCCAGTGGTGCGAATAGTAAAAGTAGGAGTCTCAAGGCAAATACCCTCGAGGTACTCTTTTAACTCCTCTATGTCTGGAACTTCGGCTGTCAGGAGCGTTAGGTGAGGATATGGAGACATTTTTACACCCTTCAGCCCAAATTTCTTTTCCAACAGCTCCGTTAACTCTGTTACACGGTCAGAGTACACTTTGTCTAAAAGGGAGGTAATTGCTATCATGTGGTTTTAATAATTTTGGATTCCTGCCAAGCTTAAAGACCAGGTACTTCCGGAACAGGTACATGAAACGTGCCTTTCATCATATGGTTCTGCCGTGGGTAGAGTTCAATTTTATATTAAATCTTCGGCTGAAATAAGGAAGCGCTGTTTCTGAAAAAGCAATTTTAACCACTTTCTCGCAGAAATAAAAGCTTTGAAGGGGAGATGTCATTAAGGCCATAACTTAAAAGGCTGGCTTCTTATATGGAAGGTTCGCTCTAGCAAATTTTTAAGGGGCAGAGGTAGAAATAAAGCCAGCCATAATCCAAAATTTTTTCTTAGACTTTCACAGAAAATACATATTTACGGTAATTTTCCTAATCAGTTGCAGACACAACAGGAGTTAAGAGATAGCCTTATAATTGGTAAAAGAAGGCAAGAAAGCCAACATGGGGATGGGGACAGGAAAAATTTTTCTTAAAAAATTAAGTAACTTTACGGTTTAATTAGCTAGCAAGCACATGATCTCTATCAATAATTTAAACTTTCATTTTGGTAGCCGCCCGATGTATGAGGATGCCAACCTCCACATAAAACCTAAGGACAAAATCGGGCTGATAGGGCTAAACGGTACAGGAAAATCTACTTTGCTGCGCATTATAGTAGGGGAATACAAGCCAGATGGGGGCAGTATTCAGATGAGCAAGGAAACCACCATCGGCTTCCTGAACCAGGATCTGCTGAGCTATCAGACCCACGAGAGTATACTGTCGGTGGCCATGCAAGCCTTTGAAGAGGCTTTGTCGCTGCAGGCCGAGATTGATAAGATTCTAGTGGAATTCGAAAATAATTTCCACGATGACCTGGTAGACAGGTTAGCAAACCTGCAGGAGCGGTTCGAAACATTGGGTGGTTATACGATGCAAGCCAATGCCGAGGCCATTCTGGAAGGATTAGGTTTTTCTACTGAAGAACTACAGCAGCCACTGGCTTCTTTTTCGGGAGGCTGGCGCATGCGCGTAATGTTGGCCAAAATACTCCTGCAACAGCCCTCGCTGCTGTTACTCGATGAGCCTACCAACCACCTGGACTTACCTTCTATTAAATGGCTCGAAACTTACCTGGAGCGATACGAAGGTGCCGTAGTCATCGTGTCGCACGACCGCGAGTTTCTCGACAGGACAACCAACACCACTGTGGAGGTATCTAACAGTAAACTAAACGTGTATGCCGGCAACTACAGCTATTACGAAGAAGAAAAGGCTATGCGCAACGAAATTCAAAAAGGCGCATACGAAAACCAGCAGGCACAAATACGGCAGGCGGAACGCTTTATAGAGCGGTTCAAGGCCAAGGCCTCTAAGGCCAAGCAGGCACAAAGCCGAATGAAACAACTTGATCGCCTGGACCGCATAGAAGATGTGGCACCGGAGGCGGCTCGCGTTAATTTCAGCTTTAAGTTTGAGGTACAGCCGGGCAGGCACGTTCTGCGCTTGGAGCACATGAGCAAAAGCTATGGCGATAAAGTAATTTTCAAGGATACACACGTGCATGTGGAGCGTGGTGATAAAATTGCATTGGTAGGTGCTAACGGTAAAGGTAAATCTACGCTTTTGCGAATTATTGCTGGTACCGAGCCTATAAAAGGTAATCGCGAATTAGGACATAATGTTATCATGTCTTTCTATGCGCAGCACCAGTTAGAGTCGTTGCATGTGGAGAACGAGATCTTACAGGAACTGCAGCAGGCAGGATCAAAGAAAACAGAGGTAGAACTACGGACCTTACTGGGCTCCTTTCTGTTTACTGGCGAAACTGTTTTCAAAAAAATTAAAGTCTTGTCTGGAGGAGAGAAATCGCGGGTAGCATTAGCCAAAACGCTTATCTCTGAAGCAAACTTCCTGATGCTGGATGAACCAACTAACCACCTCGACATGATGTCTGTGAACATCCTGATTCAGGCGTTGGAGCAATATGAAGGTACTTTTATTGTAATATCGCACGATAGGTACTTTGTAGAGAATGTAGCAACCAAAATCTGGTACATAGACGATTATCAGCTAAAAGAGTACCCTGGTACCTACCATGAATATGAGGAGTGGATGGAAAGGCGTGAAAAGGAAGATAAAAAATTGGCAGCTGCCACACCGGCTCCCGTTAAAAAAGAAGAAAAGAAACAGCGAGATAATACCGAGTTTAACGCCTTGAACAGCCAGCTAAAGCAGGCAAATAGACAATTAAATGAAGTAGAGAAGCAAGTGCAGAAACTGGAGGGGGAGTTGGCTCAGTATGAATCGCAGTTGGCCGATCCGAAAATCTATGGCAATGTTAGCCTGCTTCAGGAGGCATCTCAGAAATTTGAGGC
Organism: Pontibacter sp. 13R65; assembly: GCF_047525655.1. Lineage (NCBI taxonomy): Bacteria > Pseudomonadati > Bacteroidota > Cytophagia > Cytophagales > Hymenobacteraceae > Pontibacter > Pontibacter sp. 13R65. The sequence goes on along the minus strand of NZ_JBLIQL010000002.1, from coordinate 170,904 downwards.
GGTGCAGAAAGAACTGGCAAGCACGAACCAAAAATGGGAGAAGCTGATGGAAGAAGTAGAGGAGCTGGAGTCAAGGCTTCGTTAATTAAAAATGATTCCTTTGTCATACAAAAGCCACCTGGAGTAAAGACTTCAGGTGGCTTTTGTATATTTATAAACTATACTGCCAAGTAGGGTAAAATTTATGGATATTTTTAATGATTGCAAACTTTTTATTAGTTTAAGAAACAGCTGCAGTTATTTAAAACCTTGAGTAAAGAATTGGTATTCCGCTTAACAAATTCTTAACATTACCACCAAAAACCTGTATTCGAATTATAACTTTTTATTTCTTCTTAGATTGAGATTAGGGTTTCTTTGTGGATAAAGCTATTCATTAATAAATTTTATATTGATGAATTTGTGAAATAATAGTCGGATTAAATTATTGATTATTAATGTTTTGGTTTATCTGTTAATATGAATATACAGGTCTTCTCATATAATTTTTAAGAAAAATGTTAATGAAAGCTTAACATTAGACGCAAAGTGTCGTTTAAAAATGTGTTACTAAAAATATCACATATGAAAGATTCTACAATCAGAAGCGAAGCAACCATATTAAACAAAATTGCATTTAACGAAGATGCTGTGGCTGTTAACGAGCCTGGTTTACAACAGAAATCAGCTATAAATGTAGGCATCAATACTTCAGCCATTGTTAAAACGCTTGCCGCAGTGGCTGCCTTATTAGTGGTACTGAGTACAATAGGCTCCTTTCTTTTGCACGTGGGAGGTTACGATTCTGCCTATGGATTTGTACCTAACTTCAATTTAGATACAGAAGGCAACGTACCATCTTATTTTTCTGCTTTAATTCTGCTTTTTTCAGGATTTTTATTTCGCATAATATCCCTGCATAAGAAAAAGGTTAACGACCCTTTTTCCAGACACTGGACTATTTTAGGGTTCCTGTTCATGTACTTAGCCTTTGATGAGGCTACTGGCACTCACGAACGAATGATCAACCCGCTCCGAGACACTTTTGAACTTACAGGCATTTTTTATTTCTCCTGGGTTATAGTTGGTTTAATATTCGTGGCAGGATTCGGTATTTACTTTCTGAAATTCTTCTTAGCCTTATCTACCAAATACAAAATCAGGTTTGCTGCAGCTGCTGCATTATTTATTGGTGGTGCATTAGGAGTAGAACTGATAGGAGGAGCTTATTCAAGTGCTTATGGCGAAGAGAACCTAACCTACGCTCTGATTACTACAGTAGAAGAAGGATTGGAAATGACCGGGATTGTTGTGCTTATATGGGCTCTTTTCAAGTACATAAAGTCTTACACCAATTCTACAGCACTAACTTTTAAATAAGAGCGAATACTTTCATTTAAAAAGCATTCCGATGGCAGGCGATTTAGCTTGCCATCGGAATGCTTTTTTTATAGAACCTTGTATAGAACAGGTATATCCTTCTTCTTTTGAAAAATATAGAAATGTGTTGTTATGGCCCCTAACAACTAAAGCCTAGGAAAACTGAAACGGTCATCATACCCACTTATTTATTTATAGAACTGTTACTATACTCTTGCGTAAGAAAAAACAGTTTACCTCAAGCAAAAGTCAATAGTATACCAATCAATTATAAACCAAACATGGATATTAGCATTCTTGAAAAGATTGGAAAATCCAGCCATAAGATTTTTTTCTGGTTTAACTTAGAAGATAATCAGTTTCTGTATTTAAATCGAGCTGTGGAAGAAATCTGGAAAGGAAGTCTCGAAGGCTACCTGAACAAACCAGAGCTATTGATGGAAATGGTTCATCCAGATGACGCGCCTTTATTATTAAATAAATATGAAAGACTGCTTCAGGGCCACGCCTGCAATTTTGAATTCAGGCTTTACTTCCCAGATTCATTTGACAAAAAGGTTCGGTTAGATGCCTATCCCATTATGGATGAGGGAGATCAAGTAACTGCCATAAGTGGTATGGTAGAAGATATTACGCTGCAGACTCAGTACCTGGACTACCTGATAGAATTTACACGCAAAAAGAACACAGCGCTCGAAATTGTATCGCATGACCTTAGAGGACCCTTGGCCATTGTAAGGAGCATTGCCGACTCTCTTGAAAAAGATCATCAGGAGCAGGTGTATGATGAAATTACTAACTATACACGTTTTATTAAGCAGGCTTGCGAATCGTGTGTGAACCTGATATCGGATGTGCTTAACGAAGAGCACCTGAAGTCGCACACTATCAATGTGAATTTTGATCGTGTGGAAATAGTACAGAAAGTGCGGGAGGTGATAGAACCTTACGCCTCCAGCGAAAGCATAAGTCAGACGTTTGAAGTAATTGCGCCTTCCAGAGCCTTTGCTATAATCGATATTGTGAAATTCGACCAGATTATGAATAATCTGATTGCCAATTCCATAAAGTTTACCAAACCTGATGGCAAAATTACTATCACCATTAAAGACGAAGCAAACCATGTGCTTGTGGCTCATCACGACGATGGAGTGGGCATTCCGGAAAAAGATCAACCTTATATTTTCGACAGATTTACAAAAGCTGCCCGAGAAGGACTTTCAGGAGAGAAATCTGTCGGCATTGGCTTATCTATAGTAAAAAACCTGGTTGATATTCAGGGAGGGCAAATCTGGTTCGAAAGCAAAGAAGGTAAGGGCACCACGTTTTTTATTTCGCTGCAGAAGTAAGCGTGGGAATAAAGTAATCAAAGGTAACTGAGCGGCCAGCAGCAGTGTGTCCTAACATTTAATGCGCTACAAAATAGACCCAGCTAATCCTACTAAATTATTTTAATTTCCCTAGTAAAATATTCAAAATTTATTATATTTACAAAGAGGCTTTCCACTACATTCTTATAAAAAAAAGCAGTAGAAACTACTTACTTTTCCCTAAAGACCTTCAGAAGGCATAATATCTAAGATTGAAATAAAGATCAAGTTCATTTAAGGTAATCAGGAGTAAAACTGCTGTTGCTACTCCATAGTACTATGTACAAAATTTAACCGAGCACCACCTAAAACCAATCTTGTTTAATTTACAAATTACAATAAGCTTATGACAAAGTACGATAGATGGTATCATCCTTATGACATTGATGAGAAATACAATAAGCGGGTAGCTTATTTTAGTATGGAATTTGGAATTCACCAGGCGCTAAAGACGTATTCTGGTGGGCTTGGTTTTCTGGCTGGTTCACACATGCGTAGCGCGCACGATCTAAGGCAGAACCTGATCGGAATAGGCATTCTCTGGAAGTTTGGCTATTACGACCAGATGCGTAACGAAGACCAGACCATGCGGGTTGTGTTTCAGAAAAAGTTCTACTCGTTTCTGGAAGACTCGGGTATTACGGTGAAGGTTGTAGTAAATGGCCATCCTGTGTTTGTAAAAGCCATGGTGCTGAAGCCTGAAACGTTTGGCACTGTTCCGATGTATTTCCTGACTACCGATATTCCCGAAAACGATTACCTGGCCCGTACCATTACCCATAAACTTTACGATGTAGAAACTAATGCCAGAATTTCCCAAAGCATTGTATTGGGCATAGGTGGTGCAAAGGTAGTGGATGCCCTGGGCGGGACTGATATTTACCACATGAACGAAGGGCATGCTTTGCCGCTGGCTTTTCACCTGCTCGACCAATTTAAAGGTGATGTAAAAGAACTGCAGAAGCGTATTGTATTTACTACGCACACTCCGGAAAAGGCAGGCAACGAAGAACATGATATACATTTGCTCAACAGAATGAGCTTTTTTGGAAATATTCCGTTGGAAGAAGCCCGCAAGCTGACAGGCATGCAGGGGGCTATGTTCAACCACACGCTGGCGGCACTACGGCTGTCGAAAATATCGAATGGAGTATCGCAGTTGCACGGCAAGGTGGCGCAGCACATGTGGTACGAAAACGAGGGCATTTGCGAAATAAAGGCCATTACTAATGCGCAGAACGTACCTTTCTGGATGGACAGTGTAATGATGCATGCCTGCAAGAATGATAACGACGAACTGCTGGCCCTGCGTAAGCGTCAAATGAAGATGACTCTGTTTGAAGTAGTAGCCGACCAAACAGGTAAGTTATTTGATCCTAACGTACTGACTATTGTATGGGCCAGAAGGTTTGCTGCATACAAAAGGGCAGATCTGCTTATGCGCGACATGAATCGCTTCTTTGATCTACTGAGCAAGGTAGATGAGCCGATTCAGGTTATATGGGCCGGTAAACCATATCCATACGATTACGGTGCTGTAGAAGTGTTTAATAAACTCGTTAATTTCTCTTACAAGCGCAACAACATGGCGGTGCTAACGGGGTACGAAATAGAACTCTCGCGCAAGCTAAAGCAAGGTTCTGATATATGGTTGAACACACCGCGCCGACCAAGAGAGGCATCTGGTACCAGTGGCATGACAGCAGCTATGAACGGGTCGATCAACTTTTCGGTACAGGATGGTTGGATACCGGAATTCGGGGAGCATGGCGAGAATAGCTTCCTGTTGCCTATAGTAGACACTTCTTTGCCCGACACCCTACAGGACGATGCTGATTATCTAAACATGATGAATGTGCTGGAGCAGGAGATTATACCAACCTACTACCGCAACAGGCCAAAATGGCTTAGTATTGTAAAGAAAAGTATGAACGATGTGGTGCCAATGTTCGATGCTAACCGTATGGCACATGAATATTACACAGAACTCTACAAGTAAGGGCTTTGCAAACAAAGGTCGCTTTCAACCAGAAAGCGGCCTTTTTCTTTAGATTATAGCTAGGGCATTCTAATTTGTTAAGTGGGCCTTTTTATCAGAAAAATGTGCACCATGTGCATTGCTAAAAATTGCTTCAAAATAATTCTCTGAACATAAATTGATGAACAGCTCTAATCTAAATTGTATGAAAAAAACCGTATTAAATAAATGTAGTTACATTGTTTGCGTATACCTGTTTTAGGTTAAACTATCAGGTAATTTTTATTTACTTAAAACTAAAACTATGGCAAAGACAAAATGGGTTGTAGACCCAGCGCACAGTGAAATTCAGTTTAAGGTAAAACACCTTATGATCACGACTGTTACTGGTTATTTCAGCACCTTTAACATTGAGGTGGAAACAGAAGGTGACGATTTTGAGAACGCAGATCGAATAGAATTTACAGCCGATGTAAATTCCATTAGCACGAACAACGAGCAGCGGGATACTCACTTAAAATCAGCAGATTTTTTTGATGCAGAAAACCACGGTCAGATCCGATTTGTTGGCAAGCAATATGAGAAAACAGACGAGGAATCGGCTAAACTTCACGGCGATCTTACTATAAGAGGTATTACGAAACCAGTTACTGTAAACGTAGTGTTTGCTGGCATAGTAGTGGATCCTTACGGACAAACAAAAGCTGGTTTTACGGTAAACGGTAAAATCAGCAGGAAAGAGTTTGGCCTGATGTGGAATGCTGTAACGGAGGCTGGAAGTGTAGTGGTAAGCGACGATATCAGGTTGCTTTGCGAGGTGCAACTTGTAAAACAAGAAGGATGATCCTGTGGCCCCGGCTCTTGGGCCGGGGCTCCTAATTATGCTGCGTCTCAGAACAATAGCAGCGATACAAGGCTGCTTCACCAGAAGTAGTAGTTCAGCCAATCTGATATAGATTTGCCCTTTAGCTTAAAATTGGATTTGAGGCTCCGGGAGGGCAAATACATTAGTATAATTTGAGCAATCTACGAGTTTGGCTTTTTTACTTAAGCCTGATTTCTCCAAATCCCTTTAAAATACTGAAGATCTCAGGTCTTTTGAAGTGTATTAAGCTATCAAAATCTCGCAATTTAATAGTTTGGTTTTGTCTTGTTTCAGAAGATTTTATAAAATTTCGAGTTCCACATCGCCTCTTACAGGATACCCTGTACAAGTTAAAACCAATCCTTTCGCCAGTTCTTTCTCTGTGAGTACCTCATTGTAAGACATCCAAACCTCACCGCGAACACACTTGGCCACGCAATTGCCACAGCGACCTGCCTCGCAACTGTAGGGTAGTGTTATACCTGCCTTTCGGGCAGCCTTTAAAATACTTTCCGGGTATTGCACCTGTAACTCGTGCCTGTTTTTGTTGAATAACAGGGCAACAGAATGAGGATCAGAGTCTGGCGGGCGAACTGGCGGAGGCGGTGTTTTGTCGAGGTTAAAACTTTCTTTTCTGATATTAGCATAGGGTACCCTTGCTTGCCTTAATGTATACTGGCACATGCGCATATAATTCAAAGGGCCGCAAATAAAAAACAGCACCTGTTCCAGCGGTTGGGTACCATACTGCCTTAGAAAGGTATGCAACAATTCCCGGTGCAGCCGTGCCCTTGTCAGGTCTTCGACATTACTGTATAGCAGCTCCAGTTGAAGCCTTTCCTGGTACTGATGCTTCAGTTGCAGCAGCTCATTGCGGAGTGCAGTGGCTTGTGGGCTGCTGTTGCTGTAAATTAACACAACCTGTAACATGGGGTGTGCCTGTAGCACCGTACGCAAAATAGAATAAACCGGCGTAATTCCACTTCCGGCGGCCAGCAGAAAAACTTGTCGATAAGAGCTCGTGTCTTCCGGCAGAGTAAAAAATCCGGCAGCACCTGTCGTGATCACTACATCACCCGGTTTAGCTTGGTCCACCAGTTTGCGTGAAAAAAAACCATTCTCAATTCGTTTCACTCCAATAGCCAGCGGTTCCTGAAAAGCCGGGCTGGAAAGAATAGAATAAGAACGTCTTATTTCTTTCCCCTGGAGTTTATGGATTAAGGTAAGGTACTGCCCCGCTCTATAGACCAGGTTCTGATGCTCCGCCTGCTCAAAATAAAAGGTCTTAAACCCTTTCACTTCTTCTTTTATGCGAGCAATTTTAAGATGAAAGTACGATCCGGCACTATCTGGTGGATTAGGAGGCATAGCACGAAAGTCAGTCTAGTTATTTATTGTGTTAATGTATCTTCTTTTACAGCTTTCTGACGGAGAATGGTTGCTTTCAGAGACGTTTGCCAGCTAAAATAATTGAATATAAGGTAATTTAAATGTTACCTGTTCAACATGCGAATACTCTTTTTCAAAATAAAAAAGATTTATGCTATATAAGTGGTAGGGGGGAATTGCACAAAAAAGGCGGCTGTAAGTTCAGCCGCCTTTAATCTTTATAACGATTTGTTTTTATCTAAGGTTGCCTGGTGAGAGGCTACTATTTCCTTCAGGAAGCTGAAGAACGGATTGGAGAATTCCTGGCGTTTCAGAGCAAATTCTACTGTTGTTTTCAGGAAATCAAGTTTGTTGCCAATGTCATATCGGGTTCCTTCAAAAGTGTGCGAATAGATTTTTTCGCGTTTCAGGAGGTTCTCCAGTGCATCGGTAAGCTGTATCTCGTTGTTTTTGCCTTTAGGAGTTTCTTCTATAGCCTTGAATATTTCTGGAGTTAAAATATAACGACCAGCAATAGCCAGGTTAGAAGGTGCCATTTCAATAGATGGTTTTTCTACGAAACGGTCTAGCTGTAGGATGGAGTCGCTAATTTTTTTGCCACCCACTATGCCATAACGGTCCACTTTGTCTGTCGGAACTGTTTCTACGGCAATGATAGAGGAGTGGTACTGGTCATACATATCCATGAGCTGCTGCGTTACCGGAATAACCGAATCCACAATGGTGTCGCCGAGCAGAACGGCAAAAGGCTCATCGCCCGTGTGCTGGCGCGCATAAGAAATAGCGTCGCCCAGACCTACAATTTCTTTCTGGCGGATAAAATAGATGTTGGCCATGTCGGAGAGTTTCCGCATTTCCTTATACAGCTCCTCATCTTTCTGTTGCAGGCGCTCCTCCAGCTCAAAATTACGATCGAAATGGTCTTCTATGGCTCTTTTGCCTTTTCCTGATATAATCAGAATATCTTCGATTCCAGAGTTTACCGCCTCCTGCACCACATATTGTATGGTTGGAGCATCGATAATAGGCAGCATTTCTTTTGGTTGCGCTTTAGTTGCAGGCAGAAAGCGGGTACCAAGACCAGCGGCAGGTATTACAGCTTTTTTTATCATTTCTATCGGGGGAAATAAATTATAATATTGTATTCAATATGGCTCGCAAAAGCGGGCTGTCATTTAATAGTAATAAAATTGGTACTCCTTTAAAGATATACCCAGAACTGGCTTATTGGTTTTAACAATAGATAAGAAGAGCCAAAGTATATAGCAACTTATCTTTCTTAGCTCTTTTAGCACAATTATTTAAATAAAATTGGCCTTCCAGAGGCTTTGAAAGCTGTTAAACCGTCAGGTACTGAGTCTACACAATGGTGGGCCGTATTACCCTGGCATTAATTCTCTTGAAGGCCGTTACCAGGTTATTCAGCATTTCGTTGCCATAGTAGATGCCAATAATGGATCCTCCGGAGCCTGTAAACTTAGCAGAAGCACCAAGCGAGCGCGCTGTTTTAACGAGCTCTTTGTTGCTGTCGCTGATGTTCATGATTTTGCAACGCAGCTCAAAGTTCTCATCCATGAGTTCGTGCAGGAGTTTGCGATCGCCATTTTGCAGAGCCTTTTTTCCTTGCTCTGCCAGGTCTGCTATAGATGCCAGAGTATTGATTACAAACTCTTCACCTTTGTCGTAACGGCTGCGCACGTTGTTTAGCACCGTGCCAGAAACTTTACCTAACTCTGTTTTATAAGCGATAAACAGGTTCGGAAGAAGGGCCGGATCAATTTCTTCGTAAATGCCATGTCCGTTTTTTTGGAGATATTCTTTCTCAAAGTCCATGTACACAACGCCTTCGTACACCTGTATTACCCTATCCTGTAGGCCAGCGGTAATTCCAAGCTCCTCGGCCTCCACTGATAACGCCAAGCTGGGGAACATAACCTTAGGAATATCTATTTTATAAAACTCCGATAAGGCTCTTAAGGTGGCAATAATAATGGCACTGGAACCGGATAAGCCTACCTGTCGCGGAATAGAAGCACTGTAGCGAGCTGTAAAGTTTCGGTTTGGCAGTGTAATGCCTTGCTTGGTGCAGAATTCGCAAAACTTTTTAATTGATGCTTTAACCAAAGGAACACCTCCATGATAACCTGTCAGTACGATCTGGTCGTGTAACTCATAAATGTTCTTAAACTGGTTGATGTCTTGTGCCTGTGGCTCAATTACCAGTTCCGGAGATTCATAAAGCAGAATGTGAGCACCAAAGTTTTTAACGATCAGTGAAATGGTTTTACCAAAATAACCATCCGAGGGGTTCCCAAGAATAGCTGCTCGGGCATAGGCACGGGATTCTATTATCATTATCGTTCGATTTTCCAGCTCTAAAGATGCTTCAGATAAAGATATATTAAAAGCTTTTAACGTTTAAAAATAAGAATTCACAATTTATATATAAAAAATAAGTAGCTGAAAAAGGATGAGTATTGATTTGTTCTGATAGGTAGCCCCTTAAACTATTGGTCTAAGGGGCTAAGTTCTTAAAAGGAAGAGCATAAGAAGGTGTAAAGAAGTAAACAGGGAAAATAGAATAGATAATCAGGTTGAATTTTTGAAAAAGATAAATTTGCCCTTTAAAAAAAAGGGGGTATTAATTAAAAATAAACTATTTTTGTGCCATGTGTTAGTTTTGTATGGGGGTGGTTGCTGAATTTTATTGTATTTAAAATATCTGTATCTAAATTTTTTAGATTTAAAGAGCAGAATAATCAAATTATAATTTTTCTATTCCAGCTAAGGTCATAGACTACTAAAGGAAGAAAAATAAGAAACGAACATGAGTTGGGAAGTAATAGGTAGCAGCTAACCCGGAATTTGTTAAAAAGGCCGTTTTTTTCATTAAAAGTGATAAAAATATGGTGCTTTCGTAGCAATTTACGTTATAACATTGCAAAACTTTTTTAATTTTGAATCACTATATAGAAGATTATCTAAATATTCCATCTATATTCTGATTTATTGATAATAAGCCGATTTAATAAATAAAAGGTATAACAACGATCTCAAATGTCTAAAAAATTTAAGAAAAGTAAGCGGGACGTCATTCTTGAAGAAGCAGCAAAATTGTTCAAGGAAAGAGGTTACGGTGGCACTTCTATGAGAGACCTAGCCGAAAAGGTAGGCATGGAAGCTCCAAGTATGTACAACCACATTCGCTCAAAGGATGAGATCCTGGAAATTATCTGTTTCCATATCGCCAATTCCTATGTATCGCAGCTTACACGCATCGAAGCCAGCGAAGATACATTTACAGATAAACTTAAAGCCCTCATCAAACTTCACATCAAAATGATGATCGAAGATGGTGCTGCTGTGTCTGTGGCTAACAACGACTGGAAGTTTCTGCCAGAAGATAAACTGAAGGAGTTTAAAGAAATCAGAAGAGGATACGAGAAAAGATTTGCTGCCATTCTGGAACAAGGTGTAGCTGCAGGTGAGTTTCACAACGTAAATATCTCTGTATCTCTCTTTACCATACTATCGGCTGTAAGATGGGTGGAGTTATGGTACCGTCCGAATCGCGGTGTGTCTGCCAAAGCGCTGGAAGAAACCATTATTACAATTCTGCTGAACGGCCTTTCGAAGCAGGACGAGGAGTAAAGCTAAACCAGCACCTGCTCCGAATTATAGCTCACTCGTATTCTGTTGGCTACTTAGCCAAAAATGATCGCGAAGGTTTTACCTTTTAAATTGTATCTGGAAGAACTGGCAACTATAATCTATGTCAGCTTTCTTTCAGAACAGTTTAAAGTTGGTATTATGCTAGGCTCCCTCAGTAAGCTCCTTTTATCTTTCCACTTCTTTCAGAATACGGCTTAAATCTGTCAGGATGCTACCCATGTCCCGGAGTACCATCAGCGAGCCTGCTTCTTTCAGATCTGCCAGGCAAAGTGTTTGCTGTGTCTTTGCCGTTTCTACCAGCGCATGTAGTTGTGCTGCTAAGGCTGCGGAAGGGGAGGCCACCATGCCACCAAATACAGGAATACAGGATGAGGTAGCGGCAATGGCATTAGCCAGATTCCCAAGGTGCGGAAAATCCTTTCTGAACGATTCAATAGTGCTAAGGTCTGCCAGCCCTCTGCGTATGCCCCTTATCTGCACCGTTATGTGCTCCAGATGACGAATCCCAATTGATAATCTGGCCAATCGGGTTCTTTTATGAACCAGAAAAGGATTGTATTTAAGGCTCTGCTCCGCCAGACGCAGCGTCTGGATGGTCTGTTCTGTTTGCACCACCAGTTCATCTACCACCGGCTTTCCAAGTTGTGAACTTTTTACCTCCTCTTTGAGTGACAGGGCCAACCAGTTCAGTGTTTGAGCAGATTTCTGACTTAGCCGCACGATAGCCTGCTCCACATCCGGTATGGCATTACGCGGAACAATAAGAGCGTTAATGGCAATGGCAACAGCCGAACCTACCACCGTTTCTATTATTCTGCCGGCAGCATATCCGTGGCTGTGCCCAAATGCCAGCACCAACAGCGAACTTACCCCCACCTGCGATACAATCTGTGGGTTCATGCGCAAGGCATTAGCCAATGCCATACCAATCAATATTACAAAAAAGATGGAATAGGCGCTAATGTTGAACCAATGCCCAATAAGCATACTCAGTACCACGCCCATAATGATACCCACAAGCCGATGAGAAGCTTTTTCCAGGGAGTCGACTACCGTTACCTGCACTGTTAGAACGGCTGCCAGAGGAGCAAAAAAGGGGTATTCGTCCTGCAGAAGCGAAGTGGCCAGAAACCAGGATATCGCTGCAGCTAGAGCAGTTTTGATTATCTGAGAGGTTAAGCCTGTCTTTTTTAGAATTTCTGCTCCTTTCATTATGATTGCTTCTTATATATCACAGCGTATTCATCCGGTGTTTTACTAGCCCCAGCCTATAAAGCTATGTTAACTGTGGCAAAATTATTCTAATGAAATTGCCCTTCCGGAGGTTTTTTGCTGTTGGATGCGCAAAGGTAAGAAGGACTTGGTTGCAGAAAAGTGAGAAAAGGTAATTTTCTGCAGTATTACGTTCAGAAGCCGCGCTACCTAAAACCTATGAAAACGCTGAGTAGCTGGTATTCTTGTTCCAAAATTATAACAGGGCGGAAGTAACGCCGTACTAAAGTTAAGGAACCTGAATATAGGGTTACCTAGTATTCGAGAAAATACTGCTGTACAACCTTAAGACAGGTGCAGGCAGATGTGGGTGTTCGCTTAAATTGTGGCGGTAAGACATTAAATCATTGTTGAATTAAATTTAATTAGATTATTTATGGAATCATTAGCTGGGAAGATTGCCCTGATTACAGGAGCCGGCAAGGGAATAGGTAAAGCTATGGCTATAGCACTGGCTAAAGAAGGGGTGAATATAGGCTTGCTGGCCCGCAACGAAAATCAATTGAAACAGGTGGCTGCCTCGCTGGAGGAATTAGGAGTGGAGACGAGTGTAGTGAAAGCTGATGTGGGCGATATGGCCGCAGTACAGGCCGCTATTGAGCAGGTGCAGCTGGACCTGGGACCGATTGATATTCTTATTAACAACGCAGGAATTGCCTCTTTTGGCAAGTTTTTGGAGCTAGGCCCACATGAGTGGGAAAAAATAATCAGGGTGAACCTAATGGGTGTGTACTACACTACACGTGCTGTACTTCCCAGCATGATCGAACGGAAGACGGGCGATATTATTAATATTTCTTCTACGGCTGGTCTTAGAGGTACAGCCCTTACCAGTGCCTATAGCGCCTCGAAGTTTGCGGTGATGGGGCTGTCGGAGTCGCTGATGCAAGAGGTGCGGAAACACAATATTCGGGTTAGCGCATGGACACCAAGCACCGTTGCAACAGAGCTGGCTTATGAAAACAAGCTGACAGATGGCAACCCAGACAAAGTTATGCAGCCCGAGGACCTGGCCGAGTTACTTATTGCGCAGCTTAAACTGAACAGAAGAATATTAATAAAAGAAGCCAGCCTCTGGTCTACGAACCCTTAAGGAATTATTATCTGGATAAAACAGTGCAATTTTTCTAATGAAAAAGGCCTTCCGGAGCTATTTTATCCGGAAGGCCTTTTAGGTTTCTGAGGAGTTTTAGCAACCTCTACCTGCCATTCTTATTAGATTGCCGATTATCGCACCTTTACAAACTTGGCTCTGGCTGCATGTGTTGCGGACCTGAGGGAGAGGACGTAGCTGCCATTAGGTAAGGTACTTACATCTAGTGGTAAAAGAGCAGCATTCTTTTGGAGGCTTTTTCTGATTATAGTCTGTCCCATCAAATCCGTAACCTCAAGTATATCGAACTCCTGATTTGGTTCCGGTTTAAGGTAAAGCATGTTAGAGGTTGGGTTAGGATAGATTTCCAAAGAAGCTTCATAAGCTGCCAACGGAACGGCTATAACGGTTGAGTAAGCGTATGCGCCGTCAAAGTCAATCTGCTTCAGGCGGTAGTACAATGTCTGGTGAGGAGGGTTTACATCTTCGAATGTATAGGTGGTAAGCTGACTTATATTTCCATGCCCACTTTCCTGGCCGACAGTAATATAGTCCTTGCCGTTGGAGCTCCTTTCAATTTCAAAATGCTTGTTGTTCTTTTCAAGCGCTGTTTGCCAGGTTAATTCTATTGTTTTGCCTGTTCGCTTTCCTTTGAAAGAGATCAATTCTACGGGCATACTTCTTAGCGACATTCCAGAGTTTGTACCCAAAACAAAATCACTGAAGGTATTAAATGGAATGGCGGAGGTGATGTACCCGGATGAGGCTGTTTCATCGCTTAGCGTACCACCCAGATCCAGCCATTCGTTGCCATTTGATTTCGCTATTTTCAGTTTCCAAGGTTCAGTTATTCCCTCGAAAGGTAACGTAACAAAGGCTTCTACCACATTTTTCGGATTATCTGACGTAATATTAAAGTGTCCATTTCCTACAATATCAGTTATGGTACCTGGCAGAATGCGCACTGAAGGCGCAGAAGGTGCGTACGCTGCATTATAGCCAGTAGGCACAGCAACAGCATGTTTGACTTTTAGACGCACTGGCTTAAATTCTTTGTCTTGCCCAAGAGGGAAATATAATTCGTCTTCTGTTCTTGCAGATACGATTTGCAAAGGACCCTGCACAAAGCTGTTGGTATTTCCTCCAGCCACTTTAGCGCTAGCGCTCAAGGTGAGTCTACTATCCATGCTGGTTACGATTCGGCCTCTAGAGAGCGTGAGGGTGCCATGCACCATAACCGGACCAGTTAAGATGAGCGCATTTTCTTCACCGTTAACGTGGAGTGAGTGATAATTACCTGTTGCCAGAGTTTGGTCGGTGCCGCTAAAAGTTGGGTTACCCAGCGCCATTTCATACGATGTAGCCACACGTAAACCTGAAACTGATAGGCGAGGAGCCAGACTAGCGGTCCCCTGCCGAAGGGCAATACTGTTAATGCTGGCTGTGGCATTGCCTGAGGCAGGTACTTCTGAAACTGACAAGCCTGTTTGCTCGTCCTCCTGATACAGATTTTTTGGATTAACATACAGCGTGGTGGTGCTGTGGCCAATTCCGTCGAAATCGAAACGAACAACAAGTAGCAAGGTTGTTCCTAGCGAATAATTTTCGGGTGCGTAAGCTGCCGTATTTGTGCTCCCGCTTATCCCAAAGTTGACGGTGTTGGGGGCAGTACCACTTTTTGCAAACACCCTGGCTCTAAACTGCGTGTTTATGTTGCCAAAGTGCAGAAAAAAATCTCCTGTAGCGGCTGCACTAGATACCTGCACCAAAAAGGAGGAGTAAACAGAGGTGTTTGGCGGAACTGCCTCAAAGGTTTTGTTAAGATCCTGCCCTGAGGTAGTTAAAGACGCAGCATGCCCAATACCGCTAGAGCCATAACTGGCGTACCTAAAAGCAGGAGCTGCTACCTTAATGGCATTTGTTTCGGCCCCACTATGTACCTGCCACCCATTGGCAGTAAGTGGAGTGCTGATAGGTACTTCGAAATTGTCTTCTAAAAGTAACTGGCCAGGCGCAGGTGCAGTAAGCTGTTCTGCTCCTGCTGGTAAGTCGCTCAAATAATGCTCGGCGTATGGCGAATCATTATCATTATATTCAAAAGCGGCAATAAAGTAACTAGTATTAGGTGCCAGTCCGGAGATGGTAGTTTCCCGGCCATTGCCGGTATATACAACAAATGTACCACTGCCTACCTGAGTTCCGTTTCCAAAAACAGCATTGGCCCTGTAAGTTACCCCATTTGTAGGAACAGTTTGGACTGGACTACCTGCCCGGACCATAACAAGCCGCTTAGATCCGTCTCCGCCGGCCATAGCCAAGGTAATGCGGTTGTAACTGGTATTGGTTATGGTGAGTTGTGCCGGTTCAGTTGGTCTAGAGGCAAGTTCAACGGCAGGAGTAGTAAAGGATTGGGTGGTGCCATAGGAGGTGCCGGCTCCGTTCGTGGCATAAGCTCGCACATAATAGGTAGTGGCTGGTACCAGGTTGTTTAATTGACTGGTAAACTTTCCGAGCCCTGTGCCATCTGTCGTGGTCGTGTGCGCAGACCAGTTAGCCGTCAGGTTGTTGTTGGTGGTGCCATATACAACACCTCTGGCTACTACTGGGGCATCGCCAGGTTTGGTGCTAACTTCTCCTCCTGTAATGGCGCTAACGGCCAGCACATTGGTAACAGGAGAGGAAGTGACAGCAGGCCGCTCAGAACCTGCTCCAACTAAACTGAATAGCTTATCAGCTGTACCGGCTGTGCTAATAATCATGTTGGTTTTGTAAGTTACAGCAGCTGTAGGCTCAAATCTGATTTGAACTGTAGTGCCCGCTACTGCCCCGTTTACAGCAGGAATGGTAAGGCTTTGAACAAAATTAGCAGTGCTACCCAGTCGAATTCGGAAACCTGTGTTAGGCGGTACTGTAAGAGTAAGATTATCGGTTAAATAATGTGCATTAACCTGCATGCTAAAAATAGGAAAGGAGGAAGGCAAATTCGTGTCGGCATATCCAAAATCATAAGATTCTGGTGTTGTAATAAGTACAGGTGCGGAGACACTAATTTTTACTGGCTGACTTAACCCAATTACATTACCGCAAATAGTAGTTGCCTGTGCCTTTAGAAAGTACACTCCTACTGGACCAAAATGAGCACTAGTTGGTGTATAAACAGCACCGCTTGCACCTGTTATAGGTGAATAGCCGCTTTCCGGGTTGGTGCTTTTCATCCAGATGATATGAGATGCTGCAGATGCGGTGGCGGTAAGAGCAGTACCGGAACCCGAAGTGGATATAATTTGATCATTGTCTGAACTTAAGGAAACCTGGTTTATAGCTGGTGAAGCATTTATGATAAAAGGAGCTGAATCAGGGCTGTTGCTGGCCGGGCTGGAAGAAATAACCCGCACCTTATAATTGCTGCTCTGTACTGCACTTGCCGGAATAGGCAGTATGACAGGCGATACACCGGGTACTGTGGCTATTGGGCTGTTAAAGCTCCCGTTGGCATCAGACAGTTGAGCCGTAAAAACATTGCTCCTATTAAAGGTGCCGGTAGTGTTAAATGAAACAGAAACGTTAGTGCCAGCACAAAATGGCGCATTGGGTTGAATCGTAGGAGTAGCTACAGTTGGAATCAGTTCATTCTCATGGTGGGCAGTAAGAAATATGTCGTCTACGCCTAATGCTTGAGCATTGGAGGTAATAGAGCCGCTGGTCACGGAGTAGTTCCAGGCCAGGTACAACTTCTCCTGCGTGGCAAGAGTGCGGGCTAACTTTTTCTCTACAATGGGTACTATTTGCAAAGGAGCGTTACCGGTTGTTCCGCTTCCTGCATTAGAAGGGTCGGATCCGGCAAAACTGGTTTTAAATTCATCGCCGGCTGGAATCCAGGTGCCTGGCTCACCTGTTGCAGAATAGAACAGTTGAATAGTAAAGCCTGCCGCGTTGGTGCCGTTTCGAAACTTCTCTATCTGGTAGCTTACCGTAAAATCTCTGATTTGAGAGTTGCCTGTATTCTGTAGTTCCACATAAAGGTTGACACTTCTGGAGTCGGTGCTGGAAGATAAACCCCCGATGGCTCTGTCTGATGCGTCTAATGTAGATCCGAAGTTATAGATGCCATGTACGGTCATGGCTGAGCTGCCAGCCTGTAGGGTGGTGGTACGCGCTGAACCATAGGAGCTCACAGTTCTTACTGCCGTGAGATTATCGGCACGCCAACCTGTAGGCAGAGCAGCAGTCGCGGAGGAGCCTATATCATTAAATCGTTGGGTTATGGTGGCGCCGGCTTCAATACTAACTTGAGCTTTTGTAGCAACTGGCTGAAGCAGGATTAAAAATAAAAGCAGCAACATAGGGCAGTTGCCAATAAGCCTAAACAGTACAATTTTTTTCACGAATTAAGGAAAGTAAAAATGAGATTTTAACCAGATTTTCATGTAAACTTCCTGAGGCTTCTGTTAGTTCATTTTATTTATATAAATATTTATGATACATATCATTATACTAGCTTGTTAGTCTTTTGAGGTAGGTTGAATTAGGGGAAACAGAGAAAGAGATGCCTGTTTCCTATGATTACAGATGGACGGCCTAATCTTGATGTCAAAAGTGTAAAAGCTGCAGTCTCCTATAAATATGAAGCATGAGTTTAAGGCAAACATATCAACCTGCTCACCTTGCCGTATAGATAATCTATCTTAAACAAACTCAATTACCAGTAACTATGAAAAACTTTTTTAATACAATACCTGTGTGGGGTATTGCAGCAGCACTAACCATAGCTGGTTGTAACACGGAGCAAAAACAACAAGAGGCCGGGGAGGGTAGTGCAGCACAAGGTAACGCCAAAACAATTGAAACGCCGGCTGGATTAGGCGTTGAATTACCTGCACCCGATACTACCCATAATGCAGAAAAGCGCAGTGAGGCCATTGGTTGGAAAGATGGCCGCATGCCTACTGCTCCTAATGGCTTTACGGTGAGTAAATTTGCCGATGGGCTTAAGCACCCCCGAAATATTTACGTGGCTCCCAACAACGATATCTTTGTAGCCGAATCGGACGATGAAGAGAAAAGTGCAAATCGCATCACGGTGTTCCGAGATACCAATCAGGATGGAAAACCAGATCAGCAGGAAGTGTTTATGTCGGATTTGAAACAGCCTTACGGCATGCTGATCATCAACAATTACTTTTATGTTGGTAACACCGATGGCATTGTACGCTACCCTTATAAGCCAGGTCAGAATAAAATCAGTGGGCAAGGCCAAAAGATACTGGAACTGCCTGCAGGTGGCTACAACCATCACTGGACCCGTAACATGATTGCCAATAAAGACAACTCCAAAATTTATGTCTCGGTAGGTTCTGCCAGCAATGTAGGCGAATACGGGATGGAGGAAGAAAAAAGGCGGGCTAATATTCTGGAGATTAACCCTGACGGTACCGGTGAACGTGTTTATGCCAGCGGCTTGCGAAACCCGGTAGGCATAGGCTGGGCTCCGGGTTCCAATGTACTCTGGACTGCCGTAAACGAAAGAGATTACCTGGGCGATGATCTGGTGCCGGATTACCTGACCAGTGTGCAGCCTGGAGCTTTTTACGGATGGCCTTACGCCTATTTCGGAGCAAACGAAGATCCGCGCATGAAGGGCAAAAGACCCGATCTGGTACAGAAAACTGTTGTTCCCGAGGTGCCTTTAGGCTCTCATACCTCATCGCTAGGGTTAGCCTTTTATACTGGACAAGCTTTCCCGGAAAAGTATCGGAATGGAGCTTTTATAGGGCAGCATGGCTCCTGGAACCGCAGCGAATTTTCAGGATATAAAGTAGTATTTGTTCCTTTTCAGAATGGCAAGCCATCAGGTCCTCCCGAAGATTTCCTGACCGGCTTTATTTCTGACGGTGACAAAGATGAAGTGTACGGAAGACCTGTAGGAGTTGCCGTTTTACAGGACGGTTCCATACTTGTGGCCGACGACGAAGCCAATACTATTTGGCGTGTGAGCGCCAGCAAATAAAGGAATACACTTCTTCATAGCATACAAGGCCAGCTCTCGCTACCAATTCACCTGGTGGCAAGAGCTGGCCTTTTTGAGTGGTGACATCATCCTGGCTAGATTATTCTAATGATTTTCCCCTTCCAGCGTTACTTTTCAGGTTTTAGCTAATAGAGCCCCTCCCCAATTATAAACCATGATGTGAAGCCAGAAATATTAAATGCAGTCTATTTAATTATTGGCTGAATTTTTGTGAATATTGAACTTCAGGAAAATGTGGTTTTAGTTTAATTTTGCGAAAATGAAACGTCGGTATTGGTCCTTCTTTTTATTTTGTTGGATGATAACCTTTGGCGCTTATGGGCAGGCTGAAGAAGTAGCAGAGAGAGTGGTTGGCTCTGTTTATATTGGACCGACTTACACTGTGCCAATCGGTGATTATCGGCAGGCCTACCCGCACGCCAATGCTCTTGGAGGCACGTTCGGATTATTACTAAACCCACGAAAATACCCTTCTCCCTTAGAAGTTGGTCTGCAGGTTAGCTACCTGAGCCAGGGCATCGACAAGAATCGGTCGAGTTATAGTTCAGCCTATCCCATTCTAAAAACTTCACACAGCCAGGTACCACTGCATCTGGTGGCGCGGGTAAAGCCTCTGAAAGAGATGCGCATTATGCCTTACATAGAAGGTTTAGCAGGCATTACCATCTTTAACACACGTACTAAGCTCAAAGAAGACATTTTTGATTTTATGCGCGACGACCATGAGGCAGTGGTGTTGGACAGGTACAGGACCACCGTGATCAGTTTTGGAGTGGGAGCAGGCTTGCGTTTTTGGGGAAACAAATCAAAAACGGCTTATACCGATCTGAGGGTAACGTACCTGCAAAGCCCTTTTACAAATTATGTAAAAAAAGGAGATGTAAGGGTGCTGCTAGATGGTTTTCCTGACTATCATTTAACTCGGTCAGAAACAAATATGCTGCTTATAAATCTGAACCTGGTGGGAGTTCTTACCCAATAATAGCCGCTCCAAAAAACAGCCAGTTTACTCCATCCGCAAAACCATTGATATCCTCTGAGGTTAAGCCTGAATAATTCAAAAGCAATTAAACAGGCCTAGCCTCAGAAGGATCTAAAAACCTTCTGGAAGGCCAAAAACATTAGCGGGATTTAGCAGAGGTTTACTTCACTTTAGCAATTTATTTGCCCTTGTTTTTGTAGTCCGTTACAATGCCATCGCTTATCCAATTCGCAAGCGCCTGCCGGTTGCTTGGAATCACAAATCGCCTTTGATCGAGGTCGTTTCGGATGTTGCCCAGCTCAATAAACACAGTTGGTGGTAGGCTGTTTTTTACCACATACAAAGAACTACGCTCCGATACACTGCCTGAGTAATCGCGGTTGGGTTGGTAACGTTTGTATTTAGATGTGAACGTTTGGTGTATGGTTTCAGCCAGCTTTTTGCCCTGGCTGCTGTTCTCATGATGATAAAAGAAAACATCTATTTTCTGACTCTTACTGCGGCTGTCTACGTGTATGGCCAGCATGCGTTGGTAAGCCCCCTTGTGCTTCGCATGTAAGCTATTTACTACATCCGTGCGTTCACGCAGGCGTTGGTTGTGGTTAAGCGGAATGGGTTTATCCGGATAATGCACTTCGTCCCGGTCCATCTTCAGAATACTTTCATCCCGGATGCCATCGTCTGGGTCCTGAACAATCATGTAAACAGTAGCGCCATGCTCCATTAGGTTGCGGGCCAGGCGAATAGAAACATCATAAGCATACTCGTCTTCAGCCAGCGAGTGCGATCCATATTTTCCTATTGCGCCAGGGTCTGGGCCGCCATGGCCTGCTGAAATATAATATACAGCTCCGTTTAATTGTTGGTCCTTTACTTCTACGCGGGCATATTTGGGACCGAAGAGCGGCACGTTTAAAATACGCGAAGTAGTGGCAGGGCCGGCAGGAGGGGCCGTTTCGGAGGCTGCCCCTGCATTTTTTTGTGAAGCAGACTTGGTTGGTAACAGATAAGTTCTGCCAACATAAAGGCTATTGTCTTTACCTAAATTTGCGCGGTTAAGCTCCAGAAACTCCGAAAGGTATTCTGAGTAATTTAGACCATGCCGCCTCAGCAAGGAATAGACACCATCACCAGCCTTTGCTTCCACTTTCTGATAATTTTGCTGGCCCGTTGCCTGCAGTAAAACACAAAAAAATAGAAACAGAGATAAAATAGTTTTCAAGGCGAATGAATTTAACAACAGATGTGGCTTGTGCAGATTTTAATTTAAAAATCCGGAGGATAAAATTATATAAAAACGCTTAGTAGGCGAAAGGATTACGAGTTTAATTATTTGAGTGAACGTCTGCTGACAGGCAGAAACGGTTGATCATAGAGTTAAGTTATTAGTAATTAGTATGTTAAAATTTTATAATATATTTCCTGTTCTGCACCGCCCACTATAAACACGCAGAAGCCCGCCAAATAGTATAGGCAGACTAAAACTTCAGTAAAAAAATGGTTTTCTGCAGTTGATTTGCTCCAGAAAGAACGTGGGCTCTTAAACGGAAAGATCTCGCTGCATGTTTTGCCAACTCATGCCATTTCGTCCTTCATGTTCAGGATATAGCGTCATGAGCTTGTCAGATTGCCACACCTCTTTAGTGTCGATGTCTACAATAGAGAGGCATCCGGTAAAGGCGGCACCTGTATCGATCAAGGTAATGTTTCCCATTTTAAGCGGCTGTGTCTGCTCTCTGTCCAGGGCAATGGTGGGGGTGTGGCCAATGTAAATCTCTTTGTAGGTTTCAATCTGGAAAGCAGTTTTCTGCATGTGCATGGTATAGTGGCGGGTCAGAAAGTCTCGGTTCCAGATCAGGAACGATTCTTCTGTTTCGGCAATGGGTTTAGCGGTATCGAAGCCGGCATGCACAAACAGCTGGTTGTCTTCAGAAATATGATAACATTTTGCCCCCTTCAAAAAAGCTAGATGTGCTTTATCCATTGGTTTGCCTATCCCATATGATTTTATCGTACTGGAGCCTCCCTGCAGGAGCCATAGTTCCAGTTCGTTTTCCTTCATTGTAAGGCTGGTGTCATAATAATATATTGCCCACTGATCGTGGTTTCCCAGCAGGTACACCAGGTTTTTAATGCTTAACAACAAATCAATGCTAGCCTTTGTCTCAGGCCAGCCATCTACTACATCGCCCAGATAAATTAGTTGGTCGTGCTCTTTATCAAACCCGCATCTTTCCAGGCATTGCCCCAATGCTTTGTAGCCACCATGGCTATCGGATGTAACAAAACGTTTCATACTATCAGGGTTATGCTTATTTTTGAATAATCCTAAGTTAAGAAATTTGGAACTATCTGAGTATGAATAGGAGAGATAAAATCTTGAGTTCGGATTAACAAGCAGACTGGTTTAGCATGTGAAATTACGAGAAGCTGGAAAATGGGTTATGCATCAGCAGGAGCAGCCTACTGGTGCAGAGGTAGGAGTTGGTTTCAGCTTGTCTCGACTTAAGCTTAGGAAAGAAAGCTAGGTTTATCTTTTTCTTTTTCTTTCTATCCCTTTCATACTCAAAAAGTAACTTAGGAGAAAATCTCCAAAATTTAGCAGTTAAAGTTCACTTCTGCTTTGGCTTCATATTAGGCTGCACTTCTTTTTTATGCCTGAACAGATTACTCAAAGTAAGGTACTGCTCCACTAAATTCTTCTAATGAATTTGGCCTTCCGGAGGTGTTTTTAGATTTGTTAACAGAGGGTTCGGCATAATTACAAGCAAATGAATCACAAAACCGGCACTCCAAAAATATCTGGAGAACCACATGCGGCTCCCAGACAAAAATGCGTTATATTTATTCAAACAATCAATTGAATGGTCATGGCAAAGTCTAAAGACACTAAAAAAGAAGTAAAGAAGCAGCCTGCAAAAACGACAAAAGAGAAAAAGGCGCTGAAGCAGGAAAAGAAAAAAAACAGTTATGATTAACCGTTTGCCTGCACCTGTTCTTATAAAGTTCTGATAAAATAGTGGCGGTAAGATCCAGCGAATGGGCTGCAAAGGTCTTACCGCCACTATTTTAGCTACTCCCCTAAATTGTTAAAGTAAAAATAAAGAGCAAGTTTAAGACATACTTGTTCCGAACGCCTTTACATGTTTTGCCCTCTCATTAGCATCATTATCCCGCATTATAACAGAGAGCACCTGATAGCGGAAACGCTGGCCTCTATTCAAAAGCAAACTTACCAGCATTGGGAGGCACTTGTGGTAGACGATGGTTCTACCACCCAATCTGTAGAAAAGCTTACCAACCTGATTGCAACTGACAAAAGAATTCGTTTTTTAGCCCGTCATCGGGAGCCTAAGGGAGTATCTACTTGCCGCAATCTTGGTTTAGAAAAAGCAGAAGGAAAATTCATCCTTTTTCTGGATTCCGATGATTTGCTTGCGCCATTTTGTTTGGAGAAACGAGTAAAGGCAGCTATGGCAGACCTTGATCTGGGATATTATGTCTTTAAACTGTTAGCCTTTCAGGAGGTGCCAGGAGATTCTAAAATTTTACTGAGCAACTTCACCACACAAAACGATCTCGAAAGATTTTTTCTGCTTGATATTCCATGGGGAACTCCTTCTGTTCTTTGGAGAAAAGAAACTTTAAAAATGTTGAATGGGTGGGATGAAGCTATCCTGAGCTTAACAGACTGGGACATCCACATCAGAGCCTTATTGTTGAAGATCAGCTACCAAAAGTACGATTTTCTTCCTGATGTTTTTGTGAGGAGGAATAGAAAAGTTAATCGCATTAGTACCCAAGCTGTAACGCTGGAGCAAGTAAAATCTAAGATTTACGCTGTTCATAAATTAACTGCGCTAGCTATACAGGCAGGTGAACTGAAGCATTCTCACAGGTTAAAATTTGCGTATTTGTGCTTGCTCTTTGCTGAGCAAATAATACTGCACAAGCTTCCTTTTTCCTATAATGCTGCCTTAGAACCAATAAAAGAACAAAATCTATTACAGGAACAGCAGGTAAAGCGGTTGCAGGTCTATTTAAAAACTTTTGCTGCCTTAAGAAATCTGCACCTGCCATTTTTGGGGAGCTTGCTGTATCGGCTTACGCGTGCTGCGCTACCTGCAGGCATGGTAAAAAACTACTCGACCCATGAGAAGCATACCCTCAGCAACGAAGAGTGGAAGCTGATTTTTTCAGAATCAGAAACATCAGAAGCAAGGGAGTAGGCGAGGCAGAATCTATAAAACTAAGGCTTTTTATCTGGCGCAAATTCCTTTGTAAGCACACCATTGGCAAACATCCAAGTCATTGGTTTTTCGGATAGGCTCTCCGGGGTCTAGCATGCGGCGCACAAAATTAGATAGCAAAGTTTCTGAAGTCTCCATAAAGTTAGCAGGAGTGGTGCCATCCGCTTCTGTAAAATTAAACTCCGACGAAAGAACTCCTGCATCTAAATTCCGGAAAGATAGAATGCCGGATTTAGGGAGAAGATCCGCTGGCTTAACCTGCAGCCCGAAGGGTAGAATGGAACCAGGGTCCTGCTGTAGTGTCCGTTGCAGAATGTACTGGTACAGCCAGAGCTGGCGGGCCTTGTCGTATTTCGGATCTGTGGTAAAATGCAGTTCCACTTCTTCTGGCTTTACCACTAATTGATTCCGTTCTACCTTTCCAGTTTTATAGTCGATAATGCGA
Organism: Pontibacter sp. 13R65; assembly: GCF_047525655.1. Lineage (NCBI taxonomy): Bacteria > Pseudomonadati > Bacteroidota > Cytophagia > Cytophagales > Hymenobacteraceae > Pontibacter > Pontibacter sp. 13R65. Next base: position 146,201 of record NZ_JBLIQL010000002.1, on the reverse strand, counting down.
AGCTCCTGACCTGTCAGGTCAATGCGGTCGGCCTTGCCTGCCACCCGAACCATAATTTCCTCCTCACCAACCTGCACCGGAAGCAAGGCAGACAAAGTATCTTCAAGTTTGAGCACATAGAGTGGCAATTCAGGCGACTCCTGCAGGTTCGTCAGGTATTTTTCCAGCACCTCAACCGCCACTTTAAAGAGGAGGTAGTTCATGCCCCGGTCTGGAGTAGCCCCTCTGGTAGCTGCCACAAACTCTTTGCGCACTTGTGCAGGCAATTGCTGCAACATGTGCGCTACGTCAGGCCCGGTAATTGGCAGGCCACTTTCTACAAAGGGTTTAAAAAAGTCTTCGAGCACCTGGTGCACCAGTGTGCCAAACTTATCGGTGCCAAGCTGTTCCTCAACCTCATCTATTTCCTGAATTTTGGCAATGCGACTAAAGTAATATTGTAGGGAACAGTTAATGTACATGTTCAGGTGCGACGGGTAGAGCCCTTTTTTAAGCTCTAGCTTTAGTTGCTCCAGTGTCTGCAGATCTTTCTCTATCCGGATGTCTTCGTTGTACTTTTTAGTTTGCTGCTGCTCTACCACCGCAGTCAGGTCCCTGAATTTAAGGAGCGGGTTACGCAGGGCCAGGTCGTTCTGCAGTTGCAGTATAAAACGGCTTTTCTCGCCAGAGCCGTAGGTGTCGGAGGGGAGCACGTAGAGTAAGTTTACGCGTTTGGCACGCTGCAGCAGCCGGTAAAAGTTATAGGCCATAGCGCCCTCTGTTTCAGAATAGGTAGGCAGGCCAAATTGCCGCAGCACATCGTAAGGCATCAGCGACTCATGCCGTTTGGGAGCCGGCAGCGTGTTTTCGTTTACCGATAAAATGATGACGTTCTCAAAGTCGAGCGCACGTGTTTCGAGCATACCCATAATCTGCACTTCTGAAACCGGTTCTCCGCTAAAAGGCAAGCGGGTAGAAGAAATGAGTTCGTATAGGAATTTTCGGAAGCTGCGCACCCCGATTTTGTGCTCCCGGCAATCGAATATCGTGTCCAGCCGCTTCACCAGCGTATAAAAAATGTAGAGGTATTCTGTTTCGATGGTGTTTGGCTGGTGACTATATACTTCACGCAGCAAATCGATCAGGCTGTACATAGCCGACACAATATCGTCGCAGTCGCGCCAAGTCTTGAAGAGGGTCTCAAATAAAGGTTGATGCTGCCCCATCTCCAGCAGATCCTGTGCCGTGATCAGCACACGGTTATCAGCCACAATTTTATCTACTACCTTCTGAATAAAACCATGGTGCTTTTTCTGCTCCGGCTGCTCGTTCAGGTACAGTTCGTACCGCCTTATAAAAGGATGGGTGAGAAGCTTCGTCACCGACTGGTGGTGGTACTGGTACACTTTGTAGCCAACATCCTGCAGTTGCGTAACTCCTGTCAGGTGCACCTCAAACAACAGGTCGATCAGGTTGAACAGGGGAGTGCCTTTAAAGCTCAAACCCATGGTTACGTTATAGTTCGGCACCTCATCTGGTATGGAGTGCAGTACAGGCAGTAGCAAGGTTTCGTCTGGCAGAATGATGGCCGTTTGAGAGTGCTTATCCTGCTGCCTTATTTCCTGCAACAGTTGCCCGGCCAGCTTTCCCTGCATACTGGCGTTAGCCACGCCAATTACGTTTATTTCTTTTTGACTGGTTAAAAGCAGGTTTTGCTGCCAGCGCCACTCCGGCAAATTCCAGCTGCTCTTGTACTTGCGCAAAAAGCTGCCGGCACGATTCGGGGAATCCGGCTCCATGTAAAAATCATCGCTGTCGAAAAGCACCTCTGCTTTGTTATGCTTCAGCAGCGACTTTATAATGACTTCTTCTGACTGAGTCAGGGCATTCAATCCTATGAAGATATATTGGAAACAGGAGGGTTCCTTGGCAATACGGTTTATGTTTTCAGCAACTTTCCGGAAGGCCATTCCTGTATAAGCCTGCTTGTTGCGGTGCAGTCGCTTCTGCAGGTTCTGGTACGTTTTTTCAATGTTGTCCCAGAGGCTGAAGTATTTTTTCATGCGTGGCGACATCGACTTGCCCAGGAATTTAGGGTCCCAACGCTCCAGCGCCTTGGCTTCTGACAAATAATCAAACAGCTTGGTGGTGTCTACCAGATTCTGATCTATACGGCTGAAATCGTCTAGCAGCGTGCCGCCCCAGGTTACAAACTGATCAAAATCGAGAGTAGGGTCCTGCTCGCGCATCAGGTCGTATAGCTCCAGCTGCAGGTTAATCGGCTCCAGCACATCCACATTTGCCAGCTTGCAGATAAAGTCTTCCATACCGGCCACTTCAGGCGACCAGATGGGCTCCGGTGCCGCCTGGGCAAGGGCATTTTTGAAAAAGAAGCTGGCCCTGCGCGAAGGCAGAATAATACAAAGTTCGCTGATGTTCTCTTTGTACTTTTCATAAACGTATTTGGCCGTAAGCTCCAGGAAAGTCTGCACCGGTATAGGAAGATAAAGAAGTTATAAGATGAGTACGAAGTTAGCGGAAAGGCGAAAATGAGAACTATTTTAAATGAGTTTTCTTAAGGAAAACCTGAGAAAGGAGGAGGCGTCCTTACTTTAATTTCGTCTCAGGGAGGGCTGTTTCATTAGAATAATTGGTGTGCACAGGCAAGAAAATTTTTTCTTGCCTGTGCAGGCATTCGGTAATGATGGCTGCAGCATTTTCTCTCTCCTTCTGGCAAGCCAGCAGGCTTACGCTGCCGCAACAGTAGCAGAGCAAAGGCAAGAAAACCAACGATACTGCTTAACCTTATCTCTGTTTGTCTCCTTCGTCTAAAGGCAAAAACGGGTTGTAGGCAATTTCCCACAGGTTGTCATCCGGGTCGGCAATGTAGCTGCTGTAGCCGCCCCAAAATACTTTCTCCGGTCGTTTCAGAACGCGTGCACCTTTGTGCTCCAGCTGTGCTACCAGCTCATCTACTTCCTTCTCCGACCGCACATTATGCGCCAGCGAAAAGCCTCTGAAGCCTTTGCCGTCTGCTGCCACACCCGCATCGTCGGCCAAAGACTCCTGCGGGAAAAGCGCCAGCTGTATGCCATTCAGCTGCATAAAAATAATGCCGTCGGTGCTGGCTGCGGTTTGCTCCCAACCAAATACGTTCTTGTAAAAATCTCTTGACCGCTGCAGGTTCTTTACTCCAAGAGTAATGAGGGTAATCCGCTGTTCCATCGCCAATATTCGTTTTGTTGTTACCAACGGCAAAGAAAGCACTTTTAACCCAGGAACGCGATTGATTTTATCTTCTTGTGGGCCAAAAGTCTAAAAGGGGAATAACTTACGTCTGAGCCGCGAAGCGTACTGTAAAGGTTGTGCCTCTGTCGGGTTGACTTTCCACCTCTATAGTTCCTCCCAGCGCCTCTATCTGCATGCGTGTCATATACAAGCCCAGACCCTTGGCGTCTTTGTTTTCATGGAAGGTTTTATACAAGCCAAAAATCTTTTCTCCAAAACGCTTCATATCTAACCCCAGGCCATTGTCGGAAACAGACAAGCAAAAGCTCCCGCCCTGGCACCAGGTACGGATATGCACCTGCGGCGGTCTCTCAGGCGAGCTGTATTTTATGGCATTAGACAGCAGGTTGTGCAGCAGGCTTTCCATGTATACTTTAGACATACGCACCTGTGGCACTTCCAGCTCCGTGAATATCCGGGCACCTTTCCCCTTTATAGCTGCTTCCAGGTTCTGCTTTTCTTTGTCGATCAACTCAGCAATCTGTACCTCAACCTGGGTTAACTGCTGGTCCAGGGTAGTCTGCAAGATCATGTTCAGGTCGTCTATGGTTGCCGCCATATTGTCAATGACTCTGTTCATGTGTTGCATCACTTCCTCACCGGTTTCCTGGTTGGGTTCTGCTTCATAGAGGTTGTACAAGCCTTTGATGTTGCTCATTGGTGAGCGCAGGTTATGCGTTATGATGTAGGCAAAATCTTCTAGGCGCTCATTTTTTCTTCTCAGGTCATCCGAAGATTCCAAAAGATCTTTGTTGAGCTGCTTGAGTTGGTTTGTCTGGTTACGCAGAATTAGCGCAATAACGTCTTTCAGCAGCAGTTGGGCAACTTCGAGCTCGTTTAAGGTCCAGGCAAGCGATTTTCCTTTAACAATCTCCACCCAGGTTTCAAAGGACTTACGCGGTATTAGCTTGGTATCGGTTTCGTCTAATTCCGGCTTGTCAGGCCTGCCGGCCCACACAATACTTTCTCTTATTTCTGGCTTAAAGTAAAGGATGTACTCTTTATTATATTTAGAAATTTCGAGGGCAAGTAGGCCACTGGCAATGGTCTGAAAGTCTGTTGCTGCAGGATATTGCTTAGCCAGTTCCCTTGTGTAAAATATGCGTTCGTTGTTATGCTTGGATAACCAGTTCACCAATTGCATGATTTGCTCCTGCTCCGGCACTATTCCAACAGTGGAAAGATTGTTGTTTGTGAAAATAGCGGCACCTGAACAAGTTGTGATGTCGAGCAGCGAGTATTGGCCTTTAAACAGGCCTTTTTCGATGCTTTCGGTTTCTATCATCTGGTTAATAAGCGCCTCTTCTATTTTCTTGTACTGATCCAGTTCTGTAACATCACGCATTTCCTGGGAGGCCAGCACTGCATTGGCAAAAGATTTTGCAGCCACATTGCAATTTTGCCGCAACCAGTAATTAATAAACTTTGGCTGCCTGTGCTGACATGCGATTATACCCCACAGTTTGCCTTTTACCAGAATAGAGACAGAAAGTGTGGCAAAGGCTTCCATATTGTGCAGATACTCCAGGTGTATCTCAGAAGGGTTCCGGAGTTCGGACAATATAATATTGGAGGGCTCGCCGGTAACCGGGTTCAGGTAGGGCACAATTTTTACGGCTTGCGCCTTGATGTCAGGAATCTGCCGCACATGTTTTTTCTGAAGTAAGGCTCTGGCTGGCTCCGGAATATCTGTTGAAGGGAAATGATGGTGAAGGTAAGATTTCACGCCCGGCTTTACTTTTTCGGCAATCACTTCGCCATGCCAATCCTCATCAAACACGTACATCATCACCCGATCATAATCGAGCAGGCGTTGCACGTAGGAAACCAGAATCTGCGCCAGTTGGTCTAGTGGCTCCAGGTTGTTTAGGGCTGTTTGAAACTCTTCGAAATTAAAGGTCCTCTCAAACCGTTTCTGGTCGGTCGTTTGTTCGTATGGTTCACATTCCAGCACAAGCTTGCCGGCCGATTCATGTAGAAAACCAAAAAATTGCTTCCCCTTCAGGGTAAGCAATTGTGGATTTAACACAGTTGATGCCTGCAGTTGCGCCTCCAGTACCGGATACTCACCAAGGTTGCAAAGTGCATCGGGCAATGCTCCGATCAACAGCTCAGGTTCCAGACCGAGTATAAAATTGCCCAGGTTCTGGCTAACTTGTTCTACTCTAAAAGTATTGCTATCCATCACGACCATAAATCCGTGAGGTTGTATTTGTCCAATTAAATGTATTGGTTCTGTATCGCAGTTAGATAGGTTAACTGTGTGATTCTGATAATTCTGCATATGTTATGATACGCCTCATCCGTTCACAAGCAGCTGAGAACGGCATAGCCTTCTTACAATAGATATTTTAGTACAGATGAATTCGGTCCAAGTCAAGCTTGAAACTTGATCGGGCATGATGACTCTAAGTTGCTGTTAGATCAAGATGCCAAACAGGTTTATTACGTGATTTTAGAAAAATAACTGATCAAGTTTCATAATTATATGAAAAATAAAAATTCAGCTTAAACTAACTCTTCAATTTCGGGTAAACGGATGATTAATACTGTTAAAAATTTCTTTAGCTAGTTGTTTAATCACGGATGGTGGTAGCACAAGCCTCAAGCCGTTTATATAGGAATTATCTCTGGAAGGCATTTTTCATTAGCATAATCTCGTTTAAGGCAAAACAGGAGGGAAGGCGTACTACACCTACTGACTCTGTGCCTTAGAAAAACGGCTACAGTCCAATCTTACTTAACTTTTGCTTTTTAAATTATTGAGCCTCTGCAGATTCAAATTATTCTAATAAAAAGAGCCTTTCAGAGCATTTTAAAGGCAATGTTTGATTAGTGCTGGACTGGCAGCTTTTCAAAACCTAATGGGTATGTTCCTCATTAAAGAATTTAAGATCCGGAGTCCCAGATTTAAGGCATCCACCTACAGCGCCAGCCCGATCTGGTTCGATTTGCTGCCATAGCCCCACTCCAGCACCTGCTCCGTATCGAAGTAATACAGCACGCAATGTACCTTTTCGTAGCCAAGCTGCTTGAACCGCACGGCATAATGATCAAGCTTGTTCCGGTGCTCCGGCTCCGGTGGGGGCAACTTAAACTCGACTAGCACTACCTGTGCCCCATCAAACACCACACGATCCGGCTTGTAAAGATAAGCTCGCGCATCGAGCAGCTCCTTTTCGTGCTCTACCACTACTTTCTCCGAAAAATAGTGCTGCAGTTTAGGGTGCTGAATAATAGGTTTCAGGCGTTTGAGAAGGTTTGGTTTTTCGCGTTCGCTTATAAGGCCTTCGTACACCATTTGCCGCAGCACCTGGTCTAGTTGTTTTGCTGTTAGCAGGCGGGAGAGCGCGTAATGTAGTTTCTTGTTCAGCGCGCGCTGCTTTGTCTGTGTCTCAAAGTCGAAGACGTTGTTGGCGTGCTGCTTTAGCTGTAGCCTGGAAGCCCAGTCGGAGGTAACCAGGTGCACCAACTGAAAGGTTTGATCCTCTCCGGATGCCGAGTGCGGCTGTTGCGACTGGTTGCCGCGGGCCAATTGGTAACAGAACTGCTCTGGTTGCCACAACTCCTTGTGCACCAGGAACCGGTAAAGCAGGTGGCTAATGTTTTTAACTGAACCTTCCAGGGCTCTGGCGGCCTTCTTATTGTCCAGCAGGTCTTTGCCATTGCCAATCAGGTAGAGGCGGTCTATGGGGCGGGTGAGGGCCACGTAGAGCATGTTCAGGTTTTCGATAAAGGTCTTTTCTATTTCTGTTTGGTACTGCGACCCCAGCACTGTTGTCTCCAGTTTAGAACTTATGTTAACTGCCACACTGCGCAACTTGCCGGTTACGCTTACCTCCTCCGGCAACTGGCTCCACATGAGGGCACGCGTCATAGGTTCTGTACTCCAGTCGGCAAACGGAATGATAACGATAGGGTAGGCGAGGCCCTTTGACTTATGAATGCTGGTAATGGTGATGGCATTGCGGTCTTTAGGGGTGTTAATACTTAGCCTCTCTTTCTGCACCTCCCAATAACCAAGAAAGTTGTTCAGGTTGTTACTGTTTTTGAGGCTGTACTCCAGCACCAGGTCCAGGAAGCGGAACAGGTATTCGCACTCGTTGTTGTAGTCGAGCAGCCTAAAAATGCGGATCAGCTGCTCGGTAAGTTCGTAGATAGACAGGTTGCCTGTTTCCCGTTCCTTTACATCAAAACCAAACACGCGTAGCTGGTCGAAGAATGCCTGCGGGTCTGGTTTTTTAGCAATTTCAGCAATACGCTGCGTCATAGAGGTGTCCGGAATAACCTCCAAAGCCACGGCACAAACCAGGTACAGTGCCTCCGACTTCGCCAGCGAATCGTTAGGGCGGTTAAAAACCCGGAACAGGGCAATGATCAGGTTCACGACTTCGGCAAACTGCAGCGAGAGCGAGTCTTGTGAAATAATGTCGTAGCGCCGTTCTTTCAAAAAATTAGCAATGAGCTTGCTTTTGCTGTTGGTGCGGCACAAAATGGCCATGTCCTTCAGGTTATACCCATCGTGCAGGCCCTGCTGCACAAGCTGTAGCACCATGTTGAGCATGCTCTCATCATAACTTAGTATCTCCGGCCGGGTGTAGCCTTCATACAATTCTTCGGTACGGGAGCAGGAGCCCAGGTCGTATTTGTAATTCGAATCTTCCGGATAGGTAAACATGACCTGAATGTGCCCACCTTTTTTATCGCTGCCCACCGGCACTTGCTGCCGAAAGTTGTCGTCGTAAATGGCCCCGAACATCTGGTACTCTTTGTGCTCCCGGCTTACAAAGGTAAACAGCTCGTTGTTGAAGTCGATGATTTCGGCGCGGCTCCGGTAATTGGTGTTTAGGTCGGCAGGAGCGAGCGAATGGTTGACGGACTCATACCGCTCCCGCACCAGTTGGCCGTGCCTGCGGTTCTGGTACAGGCGCTCGGTGCTACCTTTATACAGGTGCAGAATCTGCTCCATTTCGCCTCCTCGCCAACGGTAAATCGCCTGCTTGGCATCACCTACCACCATACTGAAGTGCCCTGATGCCAGTGCATTGTCTACGAGGGGCAGCAGGTTGTTCCACTGTAAAACAGAGGTGTCCTGAAATTCATCTATCAGAATGTGATTGTATTTCTCCCCTAGTCGCTCATAAATAAACGGTACCGGCTCCTGCAGCACAATGTCGATTATTCGCTTGTTAAACTCCGAGATGTGCACTGTGTTTTTATCGAGCTTTATTTCCTGCAGACACTTCTCCAGCTCGTTTAGCACCGAGATTTTGTAGAGGTGCGGCACTACGGCTTTGATTAGGGCGGCAGTGCCGGCAAAATTTTCTTTTATTCCCTCAATGTGCTCGTACAGCTCCGTCAGTTGCCCACTTATGCTATCGATTTGGGCTTTTGTGGCGGTTGTGGCTTTACCTGCATACCATTTGTTGTCTTCCACGGTTTGCCGGGCGTAGTTGTTGCCGTAGCTCAGGTCTGCCTCCCTCGCAAATTTGCTGAAGTACCCCACTATGCCACGGGTGCTCTGGTAAAAATTGGCAGGAGTAAGGCCAGCTTGTTCTATGGCGGCCAAGCCTTGACTAGCTGCTTCCTGCACAGCTTCTTCTATTTGTTGTTTTGTCTGGAGCAGTTCTCCCCGAATTGTTTTAAAGTCTTCCAGCGTCAGTTCCTGCAGGTCTGTTACGGCTTCGTATACCTGCTCGTTCAGCAGGTTTTTAGCGAAATCAGACAGGTCGTCGGGCAGTGTGTTCCAGCTGCGGCCTTCGCGCGCTTTTTCGAGGGCATACTGCTCCAGCGTCTCCGATAGCAGGTCGCCTTTATTGCTGGTTACCTTGTCGAGCAGGAGCTGCACAGCAGTGTCCACGAGCGTTTGCGAATCGAGGTCTACTTCGAAGTTGTGCGGAATATTAAGCTCGCGCGTAAAAGCCTGCACAATCTTGTTCACAAAACTATCGATGGTGCTTACACTAAAGTCGCTGTAGTTGTAGAGAATTTGCCGAAATACTTTGGCTGCGCGCAGGCGCACCTCTTCCTTATCCAGCCTTTCTTCCGGGCTTTCTTGCTGGAGGTCTGTTGTTATCGCCTCCAGTAAAAACTCACTTTTTGCCATCTCTTTTTCTGAAGCCGATGCATCGTTAAACCCGCGCAGTGCCGCCAGAATACGGTCTTTCATTTCGGCTGCCGCATCGTTGGTAAACGTGATAGCCAAAATGGAGCGATAGTAATCAGGGTCCGGCGTGTGGAGCGCCAGCTTCAGGTATTCCATTGTCAGGTGGTAGGTTTTACCGGACCCTGCAGAGGAAGAGTAAATTTTAAAAGTAGAAGGCATTGTGAAGCATCTGGTTCATTTGTACCCTAAAGATACAAGCGAATCAGCGGCTCGGGCAAGCCAAGAGCTCTTTTCTTTGCTGGAAAAAGGCAAAGGTTACAAACTGATTCTACAGCTCCGGGAGCCTCTTTTCATTAGCATAATTTATTTGCACAGCTTTCGATCACCACTTTTTACATCGTGGCAAAGCTGTTGTGACTGTTTATTTTAACGCCACAAACTAATTCAGAAATTATGCTAATGAAAACGGGCTCCGGGAGCCAGAATCAGCTTTTGGAGCATAAGGCCCTGTAAATTAAGATGACGTTACACACCTACATACACGCTTTCTTTAGGAGAGGCTTCTGTGGCAGCGGAAGAAAAATCTTTCACACAAACCTGGTACATAATGCGTGCCATGGAGAGGCTGTAGTCGGTAATGATGCAATTCTGCTGTTCGGTGTTTATAAGCGCTTTGCTGGTGTTTATGTTAAACTTGCTCAGCTCAAGCACTTCGTCGAAAGTCTGCCGAAGCATTTTAAGGGCTCTGAACGAGGGCTCGTTGTAGAGCATAGGAATAATCTGGCACACAGCGTATCCGCCATTTGCACGCTCTTTGGCTATCATGCGGCAAAGCGATGCTGTGTTAATTTTGTCTAAATCGGAGATGATAACGTAAAAAATCTTTTTCTGACCTGGGGTAGAAGCTGGCATAGAACTGTTGCCTAGCAACATGTGGCGGCTTATTTGTGTGTCCTGCTGAAAGCAATCTTCTTTCAAAATTTTATTATGAATCTTAAAAGCCAGCGCACCAGACGCGATGATATTAAAATCTTTACCCTTGAACGAAATTTTAGAGAAATGTAACATGAGTATAGTTAGTAAAAAGGGTTCTACATAAAATGGAATCAGTGAAACAGTACTGTCGGGAAAGTACTGCACATCCAGGGTGCTATCTAGCCTCCTGCACGCGTTGTACCAGAGAGGATAGCAGGTAAGCCAGTCTGAAGATTATTTTGCTTTTCTTTAAGAAATCTCAGTGCGCAGTATCCATCATTAACAGACCACTATATAGCGGGCTTCCCTGCTTAGTATTACGTAGCCTATTCTAAAAATATGTTATGATTCGAAAATAAAACGCCAGATTCTGAATAGGTTGGGTGAAAAGAAGCTTTTAGGTGGTGAAAAAGAAACAAAACTTTATTGATGTTGGAACTATAATTAAAATACAACTTATTAAGTGAAAAATATTAAGTTAGATATTCTTCAAATGCCCAAACTGATATATTAAAACGTGTTATTAGCTTTGCTCAGATTAAATCCGTACCTTTGCGCCAGATTTGGATTCGGTCTGAAAGTACTGTATAACTGGAATACCCACTGTTTGGCATGACTAGTTGTTTTTATTTCTTCGTTTCGCTCTTATAATTTTACGTAAGAGAAAGGTTAAAAGCAGGCTGCCTCCAGATAGTTAAAAAAGGTAAAATAAACCAGATGAACAAAATCAGATTTGATGAGCTTCCGCTTTCGCCGGAAGTACAGCGCGCTGTCGCTGACATGGGCTTCGAAGAAGCCTCTCCCATTCAGACACAAGCCATTCCCATTGTTTTAGAAGGCCGCGATATTATTGGGCAGGCTCAAACAGGAACCGGTAAAACTGCCGCCTTTGGCATCCCGACTATTGAGGGAATAGATGAAAGCAATCGCAGTGTGCAGGCGCTTATTTTGTGCCCTACCCGCGAACTTGCTATCCAAGTTTCGGGCGAAATTCAGAAATTAGCCAAGTACAAGCCAGGCATTAGCGTGGTGCCGATCTACGGTGGTCAGCCATACGAGCGCCAGTTGCGTGCCCTTAAGCAGGGTGTACAAATTGTAATCGGAACGCCAGGTCGTGTAATGGACCATATCGAGCGCGGTACCCTGGTACTGGACAATGTTAAAAAAATAATTCTGGATGAAGCAGACGAAATGCTCGACATGGGTTTCCGTGAAGACATTGAGTTTGTGCTGAAGCAGATCCCAGAAGATCGCCAGACGATATTCTTCTCTGCTACCATGTCTAAGCCGATCATGGAGCTTACCAAAGCTTACCAGACCGACCCGGTGGTAGTAAAGGTAGTACACACGGAGCTGACAGTAGAGAATATTGAGCAGGTTTACTTTGAAGTGCGCAGCAGCATGAAAGGTGAAGTGCTTTCTCGCTTGCTCGATATGTACAACCTGAAATCTGCCATTGTGTTTTGTAATACCAAACGCATGGTGGATGAACTGGTATCGAACCTGCAGGCTCGTGGCTACTTTGCCGATGGTTTGCATGGCGACATGAACCAGAACCAGCGTTCTAACGTGATGCAAAAATTCCGCAACACCACCCTTGAGATACTGGTAGCTACCGACGTGGCTGCCCGTGGACTGGACGTTGACAACGTAGAAGCTGTATTTAACTACGATCTGCCGCAAGACGAAGAAGCTTATGTGCACCGTATTGGCCGTACAGGCCGTGCCGGTAAATCAGGTAAAGCCTTCTCTTTTGTAGGCGGTAGAACAGACGTTTATAAACTGAAGGACATCATGCGCTACACGAAAGCTAAAATCGTGATGCAGCAGGTGCCTACTTATGAAGACGTAAACGAAATTCGCACCAACGTATTTTTCGGTAAAGTAAAAGAAGTACTTGCCAAAGGCTCACTTACTAAACACCTGAGCCGTATAGAGCGCTTTATTGCTGAGAACGAAGAATTTACTTCTCTTGAGGTGGCAGCTGCTTTGCTTAAAATGAGCATGAAAGAAGCCAAAACAAAAGAACAGGGCATGGAAGCTGAAAAAGGTCTTGGCAAATCGAAAGATGGCTTCGATCGTTTATTTATCACCATTGGTAAAAAAGATCGTGTGCACCCACGCGACCTCATCGAGCTTCTTTCCAACAACAGCAGCATACCAGCCGGTAAAGTTGGCGACATCGACCTGTACGATAAGTTCAGCTTTGTGGAAGTACCTAGTGAGTACACAGCCGATATCGTGCAAAGCATGGGCCGCATAGAAGTAGAAGGCCGCATGGTGAGCATCGAGAAAGCCCAGAAAAAAGGTTCCGGTGCCGCTGAAGGTGGCCGAGGCGGATTTAGCGGTGGTGACCGCGGTGGCTTCGGTGGCGACAGAGACCGTGGCAGCCGTGGCAACTATGGTGGCGGCGGCGGTAGCCGTTTCGGTGGCAAAGGTGGCCGCAACGAACGTAGTGGTGGCGACAGAGATGGCGACAGCCGTGGCTTCAGAAGAAAAAGATTCTAAGGCTACAATAAATAGCTTTATAAATCAATAAGTTAGAGGCCAGGTTATTTCCTGGCCTCTTTTTTTAGCCCTAGACTTAACTTTATTCAGGTAGCAGGCGTAAAGAAAGTATAATAAAAAGGTTGGAAGATTTTTAACTGTTTACGCAGTTAAATGAGAAGCTTGGTATCAGACGGATACCAGGCTTCTCGCATTTTAGGGGCTAATAAATTAAATTATTCTAATGAAAAAGGCCTTCCAGAGGCAAAAAATGAGTTTCGAGGTCTTGTCCATTTGAGGCCTGGTACAAGAGGGCGTGGCAGGCAGAAAATAAAAAAGGAGCCGAAGCTCCTCTCTTTCACTAATTTATGCGCCACAAAATTAAGCATTATCGCGCAGATCGCGGATGTGGTCGTGGGCATTTTTAACATCTTTGTACTGTTGCTCTACCACAGCTTTTAGCTCCGTTGGCAGATCTGCGTTCAGCGCTTCCTGGTAAGCTTTGAGGGCGTAATCTTCGCCGCGCTCGCACTCTTCCAGCACACGTTTGGTGTCTTTAGAAGTTAAGGCAGATTTCAAATCAATCCAGGCACGGTGAATGGTTCCTTCAATGGAGCTGGACTCATCATCGGATTTGCCGAACTTGTGGAGCTGGTCCTGAAGCTCAGTAATCATGCTGTCGCGTTGTACAGCATATTTTCTGAAAAGGTCCTTTAAATTTTTATCTTCTATATCTTCAGATGCTGTTTTAAAGCCTTTTGCTCCGTCTTTGCATCGCTCTATAAGGTGGTGTACTGTCGAAACAATTTCTTTATTGATTTCCATAGTTTTGTTTACATTAATAGTTTGTAAACCTGTTGTACTCGTATTACAAACTTTTTGTTTCCACCAGGAGCAGTGCTATTTTGCTGAAATTGTATCCTTCGCCATGGCTGTTCCGGCCAGGTAACCGGTGGTCCAGGCAGCCTGAAAATTAAAGCCTCCTGTAATGCCATCAATGTCCAGCACCTCGCCTGCGAAAAACAAACCAGGCTGCAGGCGACTCTCCATAGTACGCATGTTTACCTGGCTCAGGTCTATGCCGCCGCAGGTTACAAACTCTTCCTTAAAAGTGGTTTTGCCTTTCACTTCGAACTCTGCCCGAAGCAGTGCCTCCACCAGTTTATTCGTATTTTTTGCCGGAAGCTCGGCCCACCTTACTTCAGCAGGAATATCAGCCAATACAATTAGGGCTTTCCAGAGGCGCTGCGGCAGACCAAAAAGCGGATTGGTGGCGACCACTTTTTTAGGATGCGCCTGCCGGTACTGCGCCAGGTGCTCGCGCAGTGTTTCTTCAGTAAACTCCGGAATCCAGTTGATGAGCACCGTGAAATGATATTGCTGCTCATGAAAAAGCCGTGCCCCCCATGCCGAGAGTTTGAGGACTGCCGGGCCACTATAGCCCCAGTGGGTAATCAGGAGTGGTCCCTCGTACTCTAGCTTTTGCCCTGCCACCCGAACCTTTGCCTTTGGCACAGATATACCTTGCAGATCTTTAAGCGGAGAAGTCGGCACATTGAATGTAAACAGCGAAGGCACCGGGTGCTGTATAGTATGCCCCAAGGCTTTTAGCCAGTCATAACTGGTTTCTTTAGGACTGCCACCAGTGCACACCAATACCTTATGAACCTGCATTTTGTGACCATTACCTAGGTGCAACTCAAATTGAGGTTTGTTGGGCGGCTGGTCTGGTAGCACCTCAATTTTCTCTACGCCAGCGCCAGTCTTAATTTTTACTCCTGCGTCCTGGGCTGCCTGTTGCAGGCACTCCACAATTGTTTCAGAATTATCTGTTGTGGGGAACATGCGGCCGTCCGATTCGGTTTTCAGTTTTACGCCACGCTGCTCAAACCAGGCTATTGTTTCTTTTGCTCCAAAAGTTTTAAAAGTTTCTTTCAGTGGCTTGGCCCCGCGAGGATAGTGCTGCGAGAAGAGAGAGGGCACAAAACAGTTATGTGTTACATTGCAACGCCCACCACCCGATACCCGCACCTTGGAGAGTAACTTCTGCGTTTTTTCGAGCAAGACTACATGGGCCCCTTTATTTGCCTCAGCACAGGCTATTGCTCCAAAAAAACCGGCAGCTCCTCCGCCTATCACCACTATGTTCATTCCCAATTACTTGCTTTAGTTTAACTTCAATCTTACTATCACTACCCAATTATTCTAATAAAAATTGCCTTCTGGAGGTAAATTTTCTAATTTTCTCCTATGGCCACATTTAAAAGAACTGCATGGGGTCTGGGTGCAGAAAGTGATAAGCCAGGTCCTTTTTTAATTTCTCGCTGTTAATGCGCTTGAACTTTGTTTTCTGCATGGCCTGGAAAGTAGGAGGGATGGCCCCTATGGCCAGTGCTGCGGCTGTATAAAAATCCTGCCGGCTTGGATGCTCATCGGCACAGGCGTTGTAAACGGCTCCCCATTTGTCCTGTGCTACAATGCGATGCAACACAGCTACACAATCCTCCTGGTGAATCAGGTTCACAGGAGCATCGCCATCTGGCAGATTTTCTTTGCCAGCCATAAAGCGGCCCGGCTGCCTGGAGCCACCAACCAGTCCGCCAAAGCGCACGATGGTAGTAACCCAGTCTTCCCGGTCCTGAAACAACTTCTCCGCCTGCAGCAATACGTTTTCCGGTTCCTGTGTTTCGGTATGCAAAATATCTTCTTCGGTTACAATGCGGTTCAGGTCAGGGTACACTGCTGTAGAACTAATAAATAAAACCCGGCTTACAGGAGACTGAAGCATGGCCCTACGCAGTACATGAAGCTTCGGTAGTAGCTGGTCGCCCTGGCCGGCACGTATGCGAGGCGGAATATTTATAACCAGAACCTTAGTGTTCAGAAAACTAGCTAATGCATCCTGCGGTAGCGGCTCTTCGTCTAAGTTGAGCAGGAAGGGCGCAATTTGTTTTTCTTCTAGCACTTGCACTTTAGCAGGCGTGGTGGTAGAGCCGTTTACCCGATAGCCACTTTGCACCATTCGTTCAGCCAGAGGCAAGCCAAGCCAGCCACACCCCATTATACTTATATCAGCCGTTGTTCTCATTTTCAATTAAGCGAAGAAATAAAGTGCTTTCTTCAATCTATTGCAAAATTACCAGAATTTATCTGCTTCACTGCCCTTTGCGGTTATCCTTCTAAAAATGAACAGGCTAAAATTGCTGAAATTTATTCGTAAGCTGGTGGAAGGGCCGCAAATGGTAACAAAACCAGTAGAATTCGGTTCTACCTATCAAAAGGAATAAACATGACTTATGATGTAATTCTAATTGGTTCTGGATTTGGTTCGTTGTCGGCGGCGGCGCTGTTGGTAAAGCAAGGGCTACAGGTATGTGTGCTGGAGCAGGCCAATTACCCGGGTGGCTGTGCCAGTTCCTACTACCGCAAGGGTTACATGTTTGAAACAGGAGCTACCACGTTGGTGGGGTTAGATGAGCACATGCCGCTGCGTTACCTCCTCGATAAGCTGGAGCTGGAAATACCGGTGCGTAAGTTAGACATTCCGATGCAGGTGCACTTACCCAATGGGCAGACGCTAATGCGGTACCAGTCGTTGCCAGAGTGGGTACGGGAGGCGGAGAGAGTCTTTGGCAAGCACCAGCAGCGTGCGTTCTGGGAACACTGCCTCCGTATTAGCAAGCAGGTGTGGCAGGTCTCGTTGCAGCAAAAAAGCTTCCCGTTTTCTAACTTCCGCGATGTATGGCATTCCCTGCCGCACATCCGGCCTGGCCAGGTCCGGTTGTTACCTGTTGCTTTCCAGACGGTGGAGCAGTTGCTAAAGCAGTATGGTTTGCTCGAGAACCAGCTCTTTGTCGATTTTGTGAACGAGCAATTGCTGATAACGGCGCAAAATTATATGGGGGAGGTGAATGTGCTCTTTGGTGCCACCGCCTTATGCTATACTTTGTTTGGAAATTATTACCTGGATGGCGGCTTAATTAACCTTGTGACTCCGCTCGTAAATTATATTACTGGAGAGGGTTCTGCAGTGCTCTACCGCCAAACCGTGCGCCAGGTGCTGCCAGATCAGGATGGCTACCAAGTACAAACTAACACCAAAAGCTTCAGAAGCCGCTTTATAATTAGTGGGCTGCCGCTGAACAACACGCAGGCTTTGTTCAGCGACTCAAAGGTGCAGCAAAAGCTGGCGCCGTACCTGCTTCCTTCGGCTAAACTGAATGGGGCCTTTACCATGGGACTTGTATTACAAGGCCTTCCGCCCCAGCAAGTGCTGCACCACCAGGTACATGTGCCGGAGGGGCTGCCACAAATAAAAAGCAAAAGCGTTTTTGTTAGTTTCAGTCACCCGAAAGACACGCTAAGGGCGCCGGAGAAGCAAATCGTTGCCTCAATTAGTACTCATATTCAGGACCCGGAGCGCCAGATAATCCGCGATAAAAAGGTGCTGGAGGATGCCATTATTGAGGTGCTTGTTGCAGCAGGCTTGATTAAAGCGGAGAACATTGTGTACAGGCAATCCGCTACGCCAGGTGCCTGGCAGTTTTGGACGGAGCGGGCTTTTGGCATGGTAGGTGGTTACCCGCAGTACCGCAACATTAAGCCCTGGCAAATGAAAGACGCCCGCCTGGATCAGAAAGGTGCCTATGTTTGCGGGGATACGGTGTATCCGGGCCAGGGAATTTCGGGTACCTGCCTGAGTGGTATTCTGGCGGCGCATAAGCTGTTGCAGGACCATTTCTAAGGTTTTAACTTTCCTGAAGTATATTACCTTTTGAACTTATGGTGGACTTGGGAACAAATCCCCTGAGTTTTTTAAACCATTTGGTGGCTTCTGCTTTGTCTGAAAATTTTTAGTGCGGTAAAAAAGTCAGAAACAGCAAAGACTGCTTGTTGTGGAGGAACTTGTGGAGATTTAGAGTTTTAGCCCGCATGGTGCCGCAATAGCGCAGCAAGGTTTTTTTGTTTTGGTGCCGCAGATACCGTAGTTTCGGTTAAAATTCATTTTTAGCTTACTTTATGTTTCCAAAATTACAGTTCGTCAAACTCTTTTTTGTGGTACTTACGGTGCTGTCTGGTTGCGCCGAAAAGATTGCCACCGCACCTAATAAGCCTACCCAGGATGCACACCTGGCACTCGGAAATCCCAGTGGCGCAGGTACCTCCTTTGAGAATTACCTTCTTGAGAAGCCACAGTACAGCCTGTCTTACAACAACTACCGGGGCACTCCAAACTGGGTAAGCTGGCATTTGAGCAGTGCCTGGATTGGCGATGCCCCCCGACAAGATAATTTCAGAGCAGACAATACCTTGCCCGCCAATTTCTATAAAGTTGTTACTACCGATTACACTGGGAGTGGCTTCGACAGGGGGCATAACTGTCCGTCTGCCGACCGTACCTTAACTGCCGAAGATAATTCCAGCACCTTCCTGATGACGAACATGATGCCTCAGGCACCTAATAACAACCAACGGACCTGGGCCAGCCTCGAGAGCTACTGCCGAAAGCTAGTGGATGAGGGGAATGAGCTTTACATCATTATGGGAAGTTATGGCAAGGGCGGAGAAGGTAGCAATGGCTTTAAACAAACCATTGCCAATGGTAAAATTACAGTGCCAAACCGAATCTGGAAGGTGATAGTGGTGCTACCAATAGGCATAGACGATGTAAACCGTGTCACCACCGAAACGCGTGTAATTGCCGTAGATACACCAAATTTTAATACTGTGAACTCCTCCTGGGCCAACTACCGCACTACCGTAGATGCTATAGAGGCAAAAACAGGCTACGACCTGCTCTCCAATGTTTCGGTAGCAGTGCAGGCAGTTATAGAAGCCCGGGTAGATGAAGGGCCAACGCAATAACCGCTGGTTACTATAAAAAAGAACCGCCCTCCTGGCATTTAGCTAGGGGGCGGTTCTTTTTTAATATTAAGGTTGATTAATGGGATGATAGACGCTTACCATTTGCAATACCCTAAGTCTTAATCCTAGGTTTTTACCTCCGGAAGGTCTTTTTCATTAGAAGAATTACTTCCTGAAAGAAAGCAGTTGTGGTTTGCTTCAGGTTTCCACCACAAGCGTTCTGTAGCCGGCATATTCCCCACTGGGCGTTTTTCCGATAATAAAAACATCAAATCCCTGGTTTTCCATTTTATATACTTTCACGTCTTCCAGCAAGTCTTTCAGCTTGGCAACAAGTTGCTTGTATCTTGCCGAAATTTGGTGCATGGCATCTCCTGCATCGGGGTGCGGGTTGGTCATGTTTCGGAAGAAATAATCAAGTTCCTCCACGTGTACATCCTTCCCAGATGCCTTTCCGCCCCATCGGGCAACCATTGCGGTGTCAGAGACCTCATTATCAGGGAGCTCCTGCCAGAAAAATTCGAGAGGCGTCTCGGTTTCGCTTAACATTAAAAGGCCATCAGCTGCATCTTTCAGCTCTTTTTCGTATTGAGATTTGTCCATACAAGCTACATTAGATTCATGAATTGAATATGACAACAGTTTCAGTAGGAATTAGGTATGTGTACAGGAACAGGCCAAAGAAGTTTCCGGCAGCAAAAGTTACATAAACAAACCGTACGATGAAAGCAGAACCAATGTTAAAAGAGGGTGCCCTCGCAGGTAAAACAATTCTGGTAACCGGTGGAGGCACAGGTTTGGGCCGCTCCATGGTAAAATACTTTTTGGAATTGGGTGCTAATGCCGTTATCGCCAGCCGCAAACAGGAAGTGCTGGAGCAGGCTGCAGCGGAGCTGATGCAGGAAACTGGAGGCAAAGTACTGCCCGTTGCCTGCGATGTGCGGAAATACCTGGAGGTAGAGGCGATGCTGGAAAAAAGCTTGGCCCAGTTTGGGCAGGTGGATGTACTGGTAAACAACGCTGCAGGTAATTTTGTAAGCCCTACCGAAAGGCTCACCAACAAGGCTTTTGATGTAGTAACCGACATTGTGCTGAAAGGCAGCTACAACTGCACGCTGGCCTTAGGTAAACACTGGATTGAGAAACAACAGCCCGCCTCCGTGCTCAACATTGTAACCACCTACGCCTGGACCGGCTCCGGCTATGTGGTGCCTTCGGCCTGTGCCAAAGCCGGAGTGCTTGCCCTTACCCGCTCGCTTGCTTCTGAGTGGGCGAAATACGGAATTCGTTCTAATGCCATTGCACCAGGTCCGTTTCCTACAGAAGGTGCGTGGACCCGGTTATTTCCAAAGCAACTGGCGGAGCAGATAGATCCCTTAAAGCGTATCCCGGTGGGTCGGTTTGGGGAGCATCAGGAGCTGGCGAACCTGGCAGCTTACCTGGTATCGGATTACGCCGGGTTTGTAAATGGAGAGGTTATCACTATCGACGGTGGTGAATGGTTGTATGGAGCCGGAGAGTTTAATTCTTTTGACCAGGTGCCGAAGGAGCTGTGGGATGCCATGGAAAAGAAGATGAGAGGGAAGGAGTAAGCTTCGCCCAATTCAAAATTTGAAATTATGGATAATGTGGTGCAGGAGCACTTCACTACGAAAGCCTTAGGTTCCGCATTTCTTTTTCGCCTCCGGAAGGCCAAATTCATTAGAATAATTAGGTAGCTGCATTTCATAATGAAATGCGGCAGGAGACTAAATATATAAACAAAAGATATATTGTTATTCCGAGCCAGTCGAGGAAACTACTTATTACCGCTATATACTATATAGTTCCTCGACAAGCTCGGAATGACCACCCTGTGTGTCCTCTTAATAAAGAAAGAAGAAGGTACTTTCCTACAGTGGCGAATTGTTATCTTCCCCCAGTCAACAAGGCAAACAAGCCAGGCAGTATTTTTTTCAGCAACATGCCTACTGTCACACTTAAAGCTATTATAAAAATAGGAGCTATAAGGTAAACAAGCAGAGTCAGGAAATCGCTTGTACCTAAAAGGTAAAACAAGCCTTTTTTGAAAATGGTAAGCACCGGCTCGTGGAAGGCGTAGATAAAAAAGGAGAAAGAAGCCAAGGTAAGAAGCCTACTTTCCTGCGTTTTTTCCTGGTGCACAAATACCTTGTCGAAAGCCATCCAGCTAGCTACCAATCCGAATAGAATTACTGCTTTATGCAGCAGCTGCACTGCCAGTACTGGTTCAAAATCGATGTGGCTTAAATAGGTTTTCAGGAGGATCAGGAGCAGCCAGCCCAAAAATATAATGGATGCAGCAGGTCCCTGATGCACCTTTAGCAGCACCTCCGGTTTAAGCGAAAGATAAGCGCCCACCGAAAAAAAGAGCAGAGACTCTGTCTGAAATAAATTGACATTGAACAGCCATACCCACAGCCCCACCAGTAACAAAATGCCAGGTACCCGCAGGTACCGCACATATAACCACACCAGGGGCGAGAGCAGCACCAGAAAAATCAGGTCGTGAAGAAACCAGAGCTGGTAGGGAATGGGGTGGTTTAGTAAGGTCGAGAAAAACTGCGACAGGTCGAAGTTCCGGATGAGGCGGTTCTTGAAAAACAGCTCACTGTTCGGTGCCAACTGCAGCACAAAATAAAGTACTATCCCGTACAGCGACCAAAGCAGAAATGGAATAACCAAAGACTGAAACCGCTTCCTGTATTTCTTTAAAAAATCTGCTACTGTAGGCTTAAAATTAAGGAAGAACAGATAGCCCGAGATGGCAAAAAAAAGCGGAACCGCAATGCGTGCCACTCCTTGCGAAATAAAATCTTGTATGAAGCTGTTGTAGTTCTTCTGGTCGGTTAGAGCGCCTGTGTCGAGTGCTAGGTCGAAGGTGTAGGCATGAATATAGACAACCAGCAGAATGGCAAATAAAGAAAGAATCTTTAGTTTATAGCTTAGGTAAGGGTTCATATAGGTTTTTAATCCTGAGAATGGTAGCGCTGCATCAGGAGAAATAGGTGAAGTCGGAAAGCAAGGCGATAAACCTTTTTTCTGCAGCTAACTCTAATACTGAAAACGCTCCTAAATGTTACCACAAGTGGCTAAAGGAATAACTTCTAACCTCCTGCTCTTTTATATCCAAGTGATTTTAACAGTTAAAACTGCTTTCTTTCTTTTGCCGCTGCTTCCCTAAAATGAAAATGTTTTGGCAGAATTTGTTCCGGCATTTTCATTCTCTTCTCTATTTCTGGCAAGTCTAAAACCAAGGTCGTCAATTCTAAAGGAGGTCGGATGGCTCCTTCTCCGGTTAGTTGCCATACAGCCTCTTTCTTCGTCGCACCAGCCTCCTCCTTTTATTATTCGGTAGGAGCCGTAAACGGTCTGGTCGTAAACATCGGAGCACCATTCCCACACATTGCCTAACATATCGTAGAGCCCCCACGAGTTCGGCTCTTTTAGCCCTACGGGCTGTGTCTGTTTTTGGGAGTTTTGTTTATACCAGCCAATATCGTTTAGCTCTCCGTATCTGATGCCGGTTGTTCCGGCTTTGCAGGCGTATACCCACTCTGCTTCTGTTGGCAGTCTGAATCCATTTGCCTTTGCATCAAACTTTATGGCTTCGCTGGTCTTACTAACTACATAGTAAGACGCTAAGCCAGCTTGTTCCGACAAGAGGTTACAGAAGTCAGCAGCTTCTTTCCAGCTGAGTGTTTCCACTGGCCGCTGGTCTCCCAAAAAAGTGCTTGGGTTTGAATCCGTCACCATTTTGAACAATTCCTGCGTTACCGGAAATTTGGCTAGCCAGAAAGGCTGAATGATTTCTTCCCATTGCTGTTTTATGCGATCATCTCTTAACTCAACCGTACCGGCAGGTAGTGGAACCATTAGGTTCTGTAAGGCTTCTTCTAATCTTTTACTTTTCCAGAACATCAGAATTTACAGTAGGGGTGTGTAAACTGAACGCCGAAGATGATGGCTATTCATTCATTCACGAAAGGTAGTAGAATTTACATAAAAAAATAAATTGCCCTACCCACCAATAAAAAAGCGACCTGACTCTAAGAGCCAGGTCGCTTTTTACTTTAAATGACTTATATTTTAATGATGGCCGACCGCAGTGGGGTCTAAACCTTCACCGTCATCTACTCTACGAAGATCTTCGAGTTCTGCCAGCTTCTTTTTACCATAAGCAAGCTTTGTAATAACCACATACAGTACGGGCACAGCAAATATGGCCAGGAAAGTAGCCGCTAACATACCGCCTATTACAGTCCAGCCAATAGTCTGCCTCGAAACCGCACCTGCACCAGAGGCCATGGCTAACGGTACCACACCCAGAATGAAAGCAGCCGAAGTCATGATAATAGGGCGGAGGCGTAGTTTTACAGCTTCAATGGTAGCCGCAATCAATTCCATTCCCGAGTCTACCCTTTCTTTGGCAAATTCTACAATCAGAATAGCGTTTTTAGCGGCCAAACCGATCAGGGTAATCATACCAATTTGCGCGTACACGTTGTTGTCGAGTTTCGGCAGGAAAGTAAGCGCCAGAATAGCACCGAACATACCCAACGGAATGGCAAACAGAATAGAGAATGGTACCGACCAGCTTTCGTAAAGTGCGGCCAGCAATAAGAGCACCAGCAAAATAGAAAGCGAGAAAATGTAAATGGTGCTGTCGCCAGCGGCAAGCTCTTCGCGGCTGAGGCCTGAGAAGTCGTAACCATAACCTGTTGGCAGCACCTCGGCGGCAACCTCTTGCAGCGCCTGCAGGGCCTGCCCGGAGCTATAGCCAGGGGCGGCACTGCCGCTTATCTCGGCCGAGCGGAACAGGTTGTAGTGCGATATAACAGAAGCGTTCTCCACAACACGCGAGGTTACCAGCGCACTTAGCGGCACAGACTGCCCCTGGCGGTTCATCACGTAGTATTGTTTCAGACTTTCGATATCCATCCGATAAGCTGTGTCCGCCTGGGCAACAACCCTAAAGTTTCGTCCGTAACGCGTGAAATCATTCACATATCGGCTACCCATCAGCGAAGACATGGTATTGTACACATCCGAAATAGACACGCCTAATTGTTTGGCTTTTTCACGATCTACGTCTACATGGTAACCAGGAGTTCGGGTGTTAAAGAAGCTATAGGCCATGGCAATTTCAGGGCGTTGGTTTGCGGCTCCTAAAAACTGCTGCATTACTCCTTCAAATTCCTTCAGGTTGCCACCACCGGCACGTTGCTCCAGCATAAAGCTGAAACCACCAGATTGGCCCAGACCAGGTATAGCAGGCGGCGCTACTACAATAACATTGGCTTCTTTAATGGCCGCAAACTTTTGGTTTAGCGATGCCATAACACCTTGTAGTTGCAGGGCAGGGTCTTTACGCTCTTTCCAGGGCTTCATCTGCACGAAGAAAGTACCGCTGTTAGACTTAAAGGAGAAGTTAATCGCGTTAAGGCCGGCAATGGCGGTGTAGTTCTTGATAGCCGGTTCTTCAGACATGATTTTACCCATTTTTTCCAACACTGCTTTGGTTCGGTTAGCGGAGGATCCTTCCGGAAGCTCAATCGATACGAATACACGGCCTTCGTCTTCGGTAGGAATAAAGCCTGTAGGTTTAGCGCTAAACAAACCGATGGTGCCGGCATATATACAAGCCAATATAATAAGCACCAGCGGCGCATACCGGATGCTGCTGCGAACACCACGGGAGTAAGAGTTGGTTGTTCTTCCAAACCAATTATTGAAGTGGAAAAAGAACTTATTCAAACCTCTGGAGTTCTCATTCACGTTCATTGGCCGGAGCATGATAGAGCAGAGGGCAGGGGTAAGGGTAAGGGCCACAAAAGCAGAAATGAGCACCGAAATGGCTATGGTAATAGCAAACTGCTGATACAAGCGACCCACGATTCCTGGAATAAAGCCTACCGGAATAAATACCGCCGCCAGAATAAGGGCAATGGCAATAACCGGAGCTGTTATCTCTTTCATGGCCTTGCGGGTTGCTTCCTTCGCTGATAAGCGCTCGTGGTCTATATAATGCTGCACTGCCTCCACTACCACAATGGCATCATCCACCACAATACCAATGGCAAGTACGAAACCAAACAAGGTAAGTGTGTTGATCGTGAAATCGAGTGGAATAAAGAATACAAAGGTACCAATGATCGAAACCGGAATAGCCAGGATACAAACCAATGTAGCTCGCCAGCTCTGCAGGAAAAGGAACACTACCAGAATAACCAGAATAAGTGCTTCAATAAGAGTGCTCACTACCTCACCTATGGATACCTCTACTACCGATACCGACTCAAAAGAAACGATATAATCCACGTCAGCCGGGAAAGATTTTTTGAGCTCATCCAGGGTGGCATAAATACCATCGGCTGTTGCGAGGGCATTGGAGCCTGGTGCCTGGTAGAGCAGGAGCATGGCCGAAGGATTTCCGTTGATAGTAGACGAACGTCCGTAGTCGAACCTTCCAAATTCAAGTCTGGCAACGTCGCGGAGGTACACCAGCGAACCATCGGCAGGGTTGGTGCGCACCACAATGTTCCCAAATTCTTCCTGATTTTGTAAGCGGCCTTGTACTGTAATCGGGTACTGGAACGCCTGCGTATCGTACTGTGGCATAGCACCTACTGTACCCGGTGCCACCTGCAGGTTCTGCTCCTGAATGGCGGCCGTAACCTCGTTTGTGCTGATGCTGTACTGGGCCAGTTTATCCGGCTTCAGCCACACACGCATACTGAAGTCCTGCCCGAGGGCGTTAATGTCGCCTACACCGTTTACACGAAGCAAGGCATCGCGCACGAATATGTTGGTGTAGTTGTCGAGGTACTGGATATTATGAGTTCTGTTCGGTGAGTAAATGCCGACAACCATCATAATACTTGGGTTACGCTTACGCACCGTTACCCCCAGCCTTCTTACCTCTTCCGGCAAGCTTGGCTCGGCAATGCTGGCACGGTTCTGCACATCCAGGGTGGCAATGTCTATGTCGGTCCCTACTTCAAAGGTCACGCTCATGTTCATTTGCCCGGTACTCGTGTTGGTGGACGTAATGTAGGCCATGCCCGGAGTACCGTTTATTTGTGTTTCCACGGGAGTAGCCACCGTTTGCTCTACGGTTTGCGCATCGGCACCGGTGTAGGTTGCCGAAACAGATACCACAGGAGGAGAAATATCCGGGTATTGTGTAACGGGCAGGTTCATCATGGCCAGCACCCCTACCAGTACGATCACAATAGAGACCACAATGGCGGTGACGGGCCGTCTTATAAATACATCTGATATCATGTTTCTACTAGAAAGTCAATTTTTAAATTATCTTATAGCAGCAGGTTGAGCCTGTGAGGCCTGAGGAGTGCCAACCTGCACTTTGGCTCCCTGACGCAGCTTCTGGATGCCATCTACCACTATCGTGCTGCCTTCCTGAAGCCCATCTCGCACCACAATGTTGCTGCCAAACCGGGTTCCGAGCTGCACGTTTTGCTGTACTACAGAGTCGGCCTGCACCACATACACGTAGTACTCTCCGAGCTGTTCTGTAACGGCTTTATAAGGAATAACCAGCTGCTCGCCTATATCCTGGTTCAGAACCTGCAGATCTACTGTCATGCCAGGTACCAGCTGTCGCTCCTGGTTCGGGAACTGTACTCTTACTGTGGTGGTACCAGTTTGCCGACCAATGGCACGGTCTATGGCTATGATTTTGCCTGGTTTAGAATAGGTGGTTGCATTGTTCAGCCTGATTGTGAACAGCGAATCAGGCTGGTTGCCACGCTGCAGTTGGTTGAAACGACCAATCTCACGCTCATTTATTACAAAATCTACGGCAATGGGATCTACCGAGGAGATGGTGTTCAACAAGGGTTGGCCTGGCGATACCTGCGTTCCGATTCGCACCTGAGAAATACCGATGGTACCGGCAAAAGGAGCCGTAATAATGGCATAACCTAAGTCGGTGGATGCACTTCTTACCTGTGCCTCAGCAGCTGCCACCTGGGCCTGTGCTGTGGCCAGGTCGGCGCGGGCATAGTCTACCTGCTGCCGGGCTATTGCTTCCTGTTCGCTCAGGCGCTCATAGCGCTTTACATCCTGCTGTACGCGCTGCAAATTGGCTTTAGCGCTTTGCAGGTTAGCTTGTGCCTGCTGAAAAGATGCTTGGTACTTGCTCTGGTCGATTTCGTAAAGGCGCTGGCCTTTTGTTACCTGCTGGCCATCTTGCACATAAATATTGGTGATGTAGCCCGACACCTGCGGCCGTAGCTCTACTTCGTTTAGAGGTACTACGGTGCCTGGGTAAGCATCAACGCCGGTTACACTCTCTTGGGTTACCTGAAGGGTGTTAACCGGAACAGCAGCAGGGCCTGCCGGCTGCTGGGCGTTTTGGTTGCCTCCGCAGGAGATGAGTAAGCCGGGGCAAAGTGTGGCTGTTAAAAGCCAAGATATGGGACGCTTCATGCTATTGCTATGCGAATTGATTATTGATTGATATTAATGGTTCCAAGGGCTCTCTGGTAGTCCAGCTTGCTGGCAAGTACCCGAAATAGCGCATTGTAATAATTTAGTTGAGCCGATTTAAGATCGGTTTCTGCCACTACAAGATCTACATAGGCTTTCACGCCTTCATCGTATTGTAGCTTTATAATATTATAGACTTCTTCTGCCACAGCCGCATTTTGCCTTAGCGTGATCCAATCGGTGTACTCGCTTTTGTAATTAGCAAGGGCTGTTTGGTATTCTGTGTTAATGACCTTGCGGATGTTTTCTTCATCTACCTCCAGCCGTTCTTCCTGGAGCCTAGCAATTTTCAGATTCTGAAGTCGCTGTGTTCCCTGGAAAATAGGAATAGAAGCCTGCAAACCTACTGCAGAGGTCGGAAATTTCTGATTATAAAGGTCGCCCAGGTTACTGCTGAAAAACTGAGGGTTATAGTTAATAAAAGCCGAAACATTCGGTATGAAATTCCATTTGTAGAAACTGGTATTTAGTTTCAGGAACTGCTTTTGGGTTTGTAGCTGCTGGAATTCAATGCGGGTGGCTATGTTCAGTTGCTGGGTTGTATCCAGAAGCGCCTCCAGTTCCATCTGTTCGTAGTCGGAGGTTATTTGCAGGTCTGATTCCACGTTATAGCCCATGAGCTGCTTCAGCAAAGCCGTTTTAGCTTTTATTGACTCTTGCGTGCGTTTGCGATCGCTGCGAGAGTTAGAAAGCGAAATGCTGGCTCGCTGGTAATCGGTTTTATCTACCAGGCCTACCTCAAAACGGCTGCGGGCATCGTTATACTGCTTTTCCTGCCGTGATATGTTCTCATCCAGAATGCGCAGCTGCTCCTGGGTCAGCAGAATATCGTAAAACGCCTTGCTTACCTGCACAACTGTGGTAATCTTATTGTCAACCGTGTTCTGGTCTAGCTGCAGCCGGGTGTAGCGGGCCGCACGGGAGGACAGGAGCAGGTTATTGCTATACAGCGTTTGCTCCGCCTGCAACAGCACATTGGAAGTATAGTTCTGGCCAACACGATTCACATTGTTGTCTATTACAAAGACAGGCCGCTGAATATTGTGTGTTGCTGCAAACTGGGCAGAGATCTGAGGTAACCATCCTGAAAGGTTGACGGCAATCTCACGATCCCCGATCGCCTCGTCTATGGCAGCCTGTTTAACGTTTGGCTCGTTAGCCAAGGCATAGTCCAGGCACTGCTGCAAGGTGAGCGGTTGAGTGGAGCCGGTATTATTTTGTTGGGCCAACAGGAGGGTAGGGAAGAGCAGTACCCCCAGAAGAATAGGCCTTAAACGTGTGGGTAATTTCATGGAATTCGTTGTGCTTTTTTTGTGTAAAATCTTATTTTTCACTTCATTAAAGTGATAAATAAGAAGTAAATGTGATGAATAGCATGTTATAACATTAAATACATGTTACAACATTGTTTCAAAGTTAAGTAATGTTTTGATTTAATACATCAATATTTCGGAATGTTTCGATAAACAAATTTTTTACCAGCCTTTAGCTGAAGAAGTATTACCCTAACATTTGGTCTAATATATAGAGGGGAGTCAGCCAATTTTGCTAATAAAAATGGCCTTCTGGAGCTGTTCTGAACCTCTTTCGCTCAAGAGCCTGACCCGCAAATGTTCTCTTGTCCGGTGTATCATTAAAAAAGGGCAAAGCAATCATTCATAGGCTGCTTCCATAGTGGCATCTGCTTCTCGGTGTTCCCTGTCCAGGCTAATGTTGAATAAACCAACATTGGTGAGAGATTTAAAAGGGCACAAAGGAGAAACCGAACCCTTAGGTTTTGATGCTTCCAAATATCTCTGCTACAACCTTTGCCTTTCAACCATGCGTAGATTTAGTTTTGGAAAGGTTTAACTGTTGTAAACCCTAAACCAATTACTAATGCAATTGTTCTCGTCGCATTCATATTTATATTAATTAGCATGATGGCGGTGAGGAAAATTGAATCCGGAATAATAGCTCCAGCCTCCATACTGCTTGGGTGATTGAGGGCAATAAGAATGGATAGGTGAATATTTATTCTGTGATATAAACAGTACAACTTTTCAGTCCATTCTGCGGCTGGCAGATACGGTTATTAATGGTTTGGTAGGTGAAATCTTGAGTCTTTCACGAAGTCTGATTAGGAAACACACACTAAAGCAAAACGCCCCACCTAACCAGGGGGGCGTTTTGCTTTAGTGTGTGTTATTACTGCTTAGCAGCCTCTCTTTTCTTCTGCCGCTTGCTCTTCCTGGCAGGTGCTACTGACTTGCTATCTACGTGCGATAAACCAGAAGTATCATCTGTAACCAAGGTCATTTCTTTTACCAAATGGCCGGCTCCGGCAAACTTATCAACTATGAAAAGCATGTAGCGAACATCCATTGAAATGTTACGTACCTGATCCGGGTTATAGGAGATATCGCTCATGGTGCCTTCCCAGTTCCTGTCGAAATTGAGGCCGATTAATTGACCATTGGCATTTATAACCGGGCTACCGGAGTTACCGCCAGTCGTGTGGTTAGAGGCGATAAAGCAAACCGGCATCTGTCCATCTACGGCATAAGGTCCGTAATCTTTCTGTTCGTATAACTCTTTTAATTTAGGTAGCAGCACATAATCTTCTACACCACCCATGGCAGCTTTTTCTATTACACCCTCCAATGTAGTGTAGTGCTTATATTTTACCCCGTCTACCGGCTCGTAGGTGGCTACATTGCCATAAGCTACCCGAAGTGTTGAGTTAGCATCCGGGTAAAACTTGCGGTCTTTTTGCATGTCGCGCAGGGCGGTGAGGTAAGTGCGGTACAATAGGTTCAGGTTGTCGTTAACCTTGGTATACACGGGCAGCACCTGGGAGCGGTAGTGAGCGAAAATACTGTTAGCAAGTACAAAAGCAGGATCGTTGCGGAAAACCTGGGTTTTACCTGCCCGAAGTTCTGCCATAGCCTCTTTCAGACCTGCTTCTTTCGTGAAAAACGATTTGCTGTACACGTCTTCGGCGTATTTGCCGAAGTTGCCTTGGTATTTTTGTTTGGCAATGTTTGTAAATGCCTCCGGATGATAGCTGGGATTTATGTTCTGGTAGTACATGTCTAACAGGGCGGCAAACACTTTTTTATCGGTAGGGGCATTATAGTTCTTGTAAAAGCCGGGAGCTGCCTTTTCCAGCCTGTCGGCTAAGGCATTGATCTCGGAGGCAGGGGCTTTGCTCTCCACCAGTTCTACCAGCCGGATGTAATCAACGGCATGCTTGATCAGTTCTACCCCCATGGCTGCCTCCGTTACGTAGTCGCGGGCAATGGTAATGCCATCTAGCTGTTGGTAGCTCTGCTCAAACTGGTGAAGCAGGTTTCCATACTGTTGTTTTCTTGTGGCATCTGCGTTAACCCATTGCTCAAACTGCTTCTCCAGCTCCTTTTTCTTTTCTATGGTATTGGCTTTGCGCAGGCCCCGGTTCTCCCCAATCCACTTTTTCCAGTAATTGGCGATGCTGGCATATTTGGCTGCATATTTAATACGCACGGCGTCGGAGGCTTTCATGTCCTCGTCCAGTATGCGCAGCTTTGTTTCGCGGATGCTGATTTTAGCTGGGTTAGACACCTCATATATCTCCTGAATGGCATGAGAGGTGAGGTATTCGTTGGTGCGGCCAGGAAAACCGAACACCAAGGTAAAGTCGCCTTCCTGCACTCCTTTTAGGGAAATAGGCAGGTGGTGCTTAGGCTGGTACGGTTTATTATCTGGGGAGTAGTCGGCGGGTTTGTTATCGGCACCGGCATACACCCGGAAAAGCGAAAAGTCACCAGTGTGGCGTGGCCACATCCAGTTATCAGTATCGCCGCCAAACTTACCTATGGCAGATGGAGGCGCACCTACCAATCGGATATCACGGAATGTCTCAGTTATGTACATGTAAAATTCATTGCCATAAAAGAACGGCTTGATAACGGCATCGTAGTGGGTGCCTGCAGTTGACTCTTTTCGCACGCGGGTCATGTTGCGCAGAATAGCCGCTTCACGCTCCGCTTCGGAAGCAGTGGCTGGAATTCCTGTCAGGATCTGGGTCGTTACGTCTTCCATGCGCACAATAAAAGTGGCGGTTAAACCTGGGTTGGGCAATTCCTGCTGCCGGTTCATGGCCCAGAAGCCATCGGTCAGGTAGTCGTTTTCTACGGAGCTGTGCGACTGCACCTGCCCATAGCCACAGTGGTGGTTGGTAAGGAGCAGACCTTCTGCCGAAATCATTTCGCCGGTGCAAAAGCCACCAAACGAAACAACCGCATCTTTTAGGCTGGAGCGGTTAATACTGTAAATATCTTCTGCTGTTAGCTTAAAGCCCTTTTGTTGCATTTCTGCCTCGTTGAGCTGCTTCAGGAGCAGGGGAAGCCACATACCTTCAGCAGGCCGGGCTATACTCCACCCGATGCTCAGGCAGAAGGCTGCCACCAATAACAGGATTCTTTTATTGATCATGGTAAATTTTAAAAATGAGGAATAAAGCTTAAAGTTACTCAGACCGGGTTAAAAATGCATCCTTCCGGAAGCAATTTGAGCAGATTGTGCAAGTGCTAGCGCAGTTCAGATATCTTTTCGCCACCAAAATTTCAGAAATCCATAGACTGGCTAATGGAGCAGAAAGCGGTACAGGAATACTTCCCGCGCCAGGCTATTATTACTTGCGTACTGTCTTTTATTGATACATAGGGCGTCTTAAGCCTTGCTCCTTGTTCTGCTAAAAAGCCTCTGGAAGGCCTAAATCATTAGCAGAATTCAAAGCAAAAAATAAAGGCTGCACCATTAGGAGCAGCCTTTGCAAATGATTTTGATCTAATACTTTTTACAGTGTTCCGAGGTTGGGCTCAAAATTGGCTCCGGCTTCCCAGGCTCTGAATTTCGTGATCTCTTTCTGAATAGTATCGATAAACCAGGCCATCAGGCTGATATCATCCAAGAGGCCAATAACTGGAATAAAATCAGGGATAACGTCGAGCGGACTTACCCAGTACAGCAGCACCGCTACACCGAGCAGCAACGACTTGGGAGAAATTTCGCGGTACGTTCCTTGTATATAAAATTTTACCATCCGGATGAAAGTCAGCATCAGCTCTTTCAGCTGTTCAAATCCGTTCTTAGAACTGTCGGTATCTACCAGTTTAGCATAGGCCGTTGAAAGCAACATGGCCAGCTTGGCTGGTTTAGAAATTAGGCCGCTGGCTTTGCCTAAATAAGATTTGAACATAGGATGAGAGGTTAATTTTAACCCCTGCGAAACGAGATCATTTATATTCATGTTTTCTTCGTGTTTAGTTAAGAACAGGTTTTGCCTCCTGTTGCACGATCGGCAACTAAAGTTCTGCTCCAAGATACAAGCCTTTACGATATTGTAAATCATTAGGTGCTATCTTTTAGTTCCTGCTCCATATTAATTCCCTTTTCAGATCCTCCTGTACACTGCTAAAGAAGACCCATTTTCTCCGACTAGCACAGCCAGATAGTTGCACCGGTAAGCAGCCAAATACTCCTGAATTTCTACATTTTTATTTCAAAAAAAATTTGCCTGGAAGTATTGCCGGTTAATGAAAAGCTCATTAAAATTGATGAACTTGAACCTCCATTCCAAAGGACCTGATTTCCTGCTTTACAAGATATGTTATGAAGTTTACGGTAAAAATTTTCTTATCGCTTCTGATCGTGGCTGCTAGCCTTGGTGCCATGTCTTTTTTGTTGCCAGCCACTTGTGAGGTGGAGCAGAGCATTGTGTTATCTTCGCCGCCGGAGCGTGTGTTTCAGTACCTGAACAACCCTACGCAGTGGGAGCATTGGAGCGCCTGGAACAAAACAGCCGATCCAACATTATTTCATATGTATGGCGGACCTTGGGCCGGTGTGGGAGCAAGGCACAGTTGGAACGGCGAAAAAACCGGCAAGGGCCAACGTGTTTTTAAGGCGGTGGAAGTGCCGCTGATGCTGCAGTACGAGCAGGTACTGGCCGGAGAAGCCGACACAACCATAGGTTACTTTAAGCTCGAGAAACTGGAAGACAGCACGCGTGTTACCTGGCACGAAATTACGCCCCTAGCCAGCAACCCACTTGCCCGCTGCCGTGGCGCCTGGAAAAAATATAAATCGGAAGAAGAATTAAAAAAAGGTCTGGCCGGTTTGAAGACGCTGCTGGAAGGAAATGGAGCTGGTAAAAAACAGAAGTCAGTTTAATATTAGTTTTTGGTGGCTGCTTCTTTAGCTGCCTGAATTTTTAATAAAAAACCGGAGACCGGCACTGCAGCCATTCTCCGGTTTTTTGTTTTGAGCTAATTTTTAATTCAGGCGTACAGGGGTAGCCTCCATCATTTTGGGTTAAAAGTCCCTCCGGAAGGCCCTTTTTATTACAATAATTTAACCTCAATACCCGAAGCCGCTACAGCAGTTCGTTCGCCAGGTTCGCCAGCTCAGAGCGCTCTCCTTTCAGCAGCGTGATGTGTGCGTAGAGCGGGTGATTTTTGGCGCGATCTATTAAATAAGACAGGCCGTTGCTTTGCGAATCGAGGTAGGGCGTGTCTATCTGGTATATATCGCCGGTAAAAATTATTTTCGTGTTTTCACCTGCTCTTGTAATTATGGTTTTCACCTCATGCGGAGTCAGGTTCTGCGCCTCGTCTACTATAAATATAATGTTCGACAAGCTTCTGCCTCTAATGTAAGCCAACGGAGTGATCATCAGTTTTTCCAGATCTACCATGTCGCGCAGCTTCTGAAACTCCTTGCTGGTTTCGCTAAACTGGTTTTGAATGTATTTCAGGTTGTCCCAGAGGGGCTCCATGTAAGGGTTGAGCTTTGATTTGATGTCGCCTGGCAGGTAGCCAATGTCTTTGTTGCTAAGCGGTACCACTGGCCGCGCCAGGTAAATTTGTTTGTAGTCGCGGCGTTGCTCCAGTGCCCCAGCCAGCGCCAGCAGCGTTTTACCTGTACCAGCCACTCCTTGTATGCTGATGAGTTTTATGCGGGGGTCCATGATGGCATGTAAAGCAAAAGCCTGTTCTGCATTGCGAGGTTTAACACCATAGGCCAATTGCTTGTCTACACGCTCCAACTGCTTCTCTGCCTGGTTATAGTAGGCGAGCACAGAATTTTTGAAGCTTTTAAGTACAAAATAGTGGTTGTCGGTAGGAGGGGTAGGCAGCACTTTGTCTATAGCGCATGAGCCATTTTCGTACAGCTCGTTTATAACAGCAGCCGGCACAGATTCCAACGTGTCGTTGCCGGTATAAAGCTCGTTAACGTCCTGTATTTTACCAGTTTCATAGTCTTCGGCTATCAGATTGAGGGCTCGGGCCTTCAGCCGCAGGTTTATATCTTTTGTTACGAGCACTACTTTGTGTTGCGGCTCTTCTACCTGCAACTGCAGGGCTGCGTTTAATATCTGATGGTCGTTTTTATCTCCAAAAATGGCGGTGGCATCTTTGGTGGCGGCATTGTTCATGAGCACTTTAAACTTGCCTTTGTTCTTGCCATTCAGGGGCAGCCACTCCTGCAGCATGTGCTCCGTAGACAATTTATCGATAAACCGGATAAACTCCCGTGCCTCGAAGTTTTTAATGTCGTTTCCTTTCTTAAAATTATCAAGTTCTTCGAGCACCGTAATCGGAATGGCGACATCGTGCTCTTTAAAATTCTGAACGGCGCTGTGGTCGTAGAGGATAACGGAGGTGTCAAGAACGAATACTTTGCTGTTTTTAGAAGTCGTTGCTTTGGCCGTTGGTTTCTTTGTCGCTTTGGTCTGCTTTCCAGCTTTTTCAGTTTTTGCTTCTACTACCGGAGGTGCGACAGGGTCTTTGGTGTTTTTGGGCATACATAATTAAACTAAAGGTGGAACCGTTAACTAATTAATAGGGTAAGCATGCTCTTCTGAGATGTACATCTGGTTTCTTTTACGGGCCTAAGGCATGTAAGGGCACCCACTGCAGCGACAGAACAACTGGTTTTTGGGGCTACTACAACTTCTGGCTTTTATACAACCAGGTTAGTGTCTGTAAATGAAATAATTACATAGAGCAGGGACCTCTGAAAAATTTAAGAAGCTGCTAAATTATTTCTATATTTAGCATTAATAAATGAGGGAAGCAATTAATTCAGGTTTAATTTTTAACGAAATGAAGCGCTACATCTTACTCTTATTTATGCTGTACCCGCTTTTTGTAGCGGCAGAGGCACCAGAAAAAGCAGACCAGGATAAAGGTTTTCTGTTCTTCAAAATAAATCGTTTCGATAAAGAAGGGCAGTTCCATGGCAGGTGGAAAGTGTATCATGAGGAAGACGGTTACCTGATCAGGAAAGGCAGGTTCCGGCATGGGCGCGAGGTTGGTAAATGGAAATATTACTACCCTGATGGCACCACGTACATGGTGGAGCGGTGGAAGCCGCGCAAAGGCGAGATACTGGTGAAGCGGTACAATGAAAACGGTACGCTCAACCGTGAAGGAAAAGCAAGGCTTGATACCACTGGCGAGCGCTTGCGCTTCTACTGGTTTGGCGACTGGAAGGTATACAACGAGAACGGTCAATACTCGCATACCGAAAAGTTTTAGCCTTTATGATGCGCCTTATAGGGTAAAGCTGATTTCCTCCAGTGCTATTTCCAGTTAATTTTCCTCTTGATTTATGCTTATGCAGGTCTTTTTAAAGAAATCATTCTTCGTATTCTTTGTCACGTTTTTAGCTGCCGCCTCATCAAAGGGGCAGCAGCTTATAGCTCTGTATCCTGGCAAAGTGCCCAACCAGCGAGCTGCAGCTGGGGCTGAGACAAAACAGCCAAGGCTCACCGCATATTTCCCGGCCAAAGAATCGGCAACTGGTGTGGCTGTGATTGTGTGCCCGGGAGGAGGTTACCGTAGCCTGGTGGTGAAGCGGGAGGGAACAGATGTGGCAGAGGCCTTAAACAAAATGGGCATTGCCGCTTTTGTGCTGGAGTACCGGCTCCCCAGCGAGGCAACCATGATGGATAAAACCATAGGACCACTGCAGGACGCGCAGCAGGCTATTAAAATGGTTCGGCAAAAGGCTGCTGCTTGGAACATTGATCCTAACAAAATTGGAATTTTAGGTTTTTCTGCCGGAGGGCATTTGGCTTCTACAGCCGGTACACATTTCCAGCATGCGCAGATCGAGAACAAAGAAAACATTAGCCTTCGCCCAGATTTTATGGTGCTGGTTTATCCGGTTATCAGTTTTGAAGAAGGTTTGGCGCATGCCGGCTCCCGCGAAAGTTTGGTAGGTAAAGCGCCTTCTAAAGAGCAGATCCGGTTGTATTCTAACGAACAGCAGGTAACGGCGCAGACTCCACCAACTTTCCTGATCCATGCCGGCGACGATAGCAAGGTGCCTGTTCAGAATAGTCTCAGGTTTTATGAAGCGCTTCAGAAAAATGGTGTACCGGCCGAACTGCACCTGTACCCCAAAGGCGAGCACGGCTTTTCGCTGGGAGCCCCAATCGACAATTGGTTAGAGCGCTGCAGGTATTGGATGGTAGCTAGTGGCTGGATAAAATAGGGCAGGAGTGGCTGATTGTAAAAAAGCAAAAGAAGGGTAGGCTGTTGCTTAGCTGCTGATTCTGTGGATTAGAAATATATTGTTTTAACCTAGGTTGCACGGTAGAATATAACTTAATGACTTCTTTTCGTTCAGCTCTTTTTATTGTCATTATGTAAAAACTTTGTGGGCGAGAGGCTCTTCTCCTTTTTGTCATCTTGTAAAGATCTTGTGGGCGAGGTCCGGCAGCAGTAGCAAAAGGTGATTTAGTTTAAGTTCGCATAGCTGCTTTTCTTACTGTGATCTCCAAGTGAAGCTATTTCATTGCCTGCCTCGTTGTTCTTTTTGTCTTGATACAAAAAGAACCAAAAAAATCAAGATGCGAAAAACTCGTTGAACGCTCTTTAAAGAGGGCCCCTTCCCCCAACAGTTTAGCGTCAAATGGTGCACCTGGCAAAAGTGCCTTCTTCTTAGCTATTTGCCGCAATATAATGTTCATGATTAACCTGATTCGAATAAATAAATTATTCTAATGATTCTGGCCTTGCAGAGGCTTTTTGGAGTAAGTTGATCAGGGGTTGAAAACTAGGTTTTGGTGATCCTATTAAGACCTTTCCAAAACAACCATGTAACAATTAAACCATAAAGCAATCAACAATGAATAAAGAACTAGGGTAGCCGGAAAGCAGGAGCGGTGGGAGTAAAGGCCTAAAACGCAAAAAGCCTCTCAGATTTCTCTAAGAGGCTTTTAAGCGGTCTGGACGGGACTCGAACCCGCGACCTCCGCCGTGACAGGGCGGCATTCTAACCAACTGAACTACCAGACCAATACTTTTAAAACTGAGAGCCTGCTGCTCTTTACTATTTGTTACCGCAGTTTTACCTGCGGTCTGGACGGGACTCGAACCCGCGACCTCCGCCGTGACAGGGCGGCATTCTAACCAACTGAACTACCAGACCAATACTTTTAAAACTGAGAGCCTGCTGCTCTTTACTATTTGTTACCGCAGTTTTACCTGCGGTCTGGACGGGACTCGAACCCGCGACCTCCGCCGTGACAGGGCGGCATTCTAACCAACTGAACTACCAGACCGTTTTACTGTTTTGTGTTTCCCTTATCGTTTAAGGTGATGCAAATGTAGAGGGTTAATTTTAATTGTGCAAGTGCTTTCCTCAATTTTAACCCTATATTTTTTTGAAAAAACTGTAAAGTATTCAGGTTCACTAATTTTAATTTTTAACTGAACTTAAAATTTGCTCCCGCCATACCAGCGTAAGTTTAAACTGTTAAATTTGTAAGGAAAAATAGCGCTACAAGATATGCTTTTGGATTTTGAACAACCCATTGCCGCTTTGGAAGGCAAGCTACAAGAAATGAAGAAACTGGCCAGTGAAAACCAGGTCGATGTTTCTGAGGCGGTAAAGGCACTGGAAGAGAAAATTAAAATTCTCAAAAAAGAGACCTACGCCAATCTTACCCGCTGGCAGCGTGTACAACTCTCCCGGCACCCCCTACGCCCCTACACCCTCGATTATATAGAAGGCATTACCGATAAGTTTATTGAGCTGCATGGCGACCGCACCGTTCGCGACGACAAAGCCATGATCGGTGGATTTGGAGAAGTTGAGGGCAGAAGTATTATGTTTATAGGACAGCAAAAAGGACGCAACACCAAACAGCGCCAGACGCGCAATTTTGGTATGGCAAATCCCGAAGGCTACCGCAAAGCACTGCGCCTGATGAAAATGGCCGAGAAATTCGGAAAGCCCATTGTTACATTTATCGATACACCTGGTGCTTTTCCGGGGCTAGAGGCAGAGGAGCGGGGACAAGGCGAAGCCATTGCACGCAACCTGAAAGAAATGTTTATGCTGAAAGTGCCTGTTATCTGCATTATAATTGGAGAAGGTGCTTCGGGTGGTGCCCTTGGTATAGCCATTGGCGACAGAGTAATGATGCTGGAAAACACTTGGTATTCTGTAATTTCTCCGGAATCATGCTCCTCTATTTTGTGGCGTAGCTGGGACTATAAAGAGCAGGCTGCCGAAGCTCTTAAGCTTACCGCCACCGACATGCTGCAGCACAAACTGATAGATGGTATCATCAAAGAACCACTAGGCGGAGCTCATGCAGAGCCAGAAAAGATGAAGCAACT
Source organism: Pontibacter sp. 13R65 (assembly GCF_047525655.1). NCBI lineage: Bacteria > Pseudomonadati > Bacteroidota > Cytophagia > Cytophagales > Hymenobacteraceae > Pontibacter > Pontibacter sp. 13R65. The sequence continues at coordinate 107,309 of NZ_JBLIQL010000002.1, read as the reverse complement.
ACTCAAGAAGAAGATTCTGTCTTTGCTGGACGAGCTGGAGAGCATTGATCCTGAAGAACGCATTATGCAGCGCATTGAGAAGTTCTCGGGCATGGGTGTGGTAGTAGAAGGATAAAATTATAGTTTATGCATGCGTTTAGCCAGTCCTTGCTTGCACAAAATGGCTAAACGCATGTTTTTCTGGCTACTCATTAGCAGGTAAACCATGAAGCTACACGTTATCAATACTGGGTTGTTTAAGTTAGATGGCGGTGCCATGTTTGGTGTAGTGCCTAAAACTTTATGGCAACGCACTAATCCGGCAGACGAAAATAACCTTTGTACCTGGGCTATGCGTTGCCTGCTGATAGAAGACGGCAACCGACTGATCCTGATTGACAATGGCATTGGCGATAAGCAAGATGCCCGCTTCCTTAGCCATTACTATCTCCATGGCGACGATAGCTTGCACACTTCCTTGCGTAAGGCTGGCTATGATGCCTCAGAAGTAACCGATGTGTTTCTAACGCACCTGCACTTTGACCACTGTGGGGGTGGCGTACGTTACAAAAACAGCGATGGGGCGTTGGAGCTGGTATTTCCCAATGCTACTTACTGGTCTAACGCCGATCATTGGAAGTGGGCTACCGAACCCAATGCCCGCGAAAAAGCATCCTTTCTGAAAGAGAATATTTTACCGATGCAGGAAAGTGGACACCTGGAATTTATCGATCCTGCCGCGCCATCTCCTTTTCCGCAATTCAGCATCTTTTTTGCCGATGGCCACACAGATAAAATGATGGTGCCAATTATTTCCTACAAAGGCAGCCAGATTGCCTTTATGGCAGATTTGCTTCCATCGGTTGGCCATATTCCTTTGCCTTATGTAATGGGCTACGATACGCGGCCGCTGCTTACGCTGCAAGAAAAAGCTTCCTTTTTGAAGACAGCTGCCGACGAAAAATATATTCTGTTTTTAGAGCATGACCCTGAAAATGAGTGCTGCACGGTGCAACATACCGAAAAGGGAATCCGTTTAGAAAATTCATTTTCACTAAACGCAATCTAAATATGAAGATAGGCCTTGCGCTGTCTGGGGGAGCTGCCAGAGGTGTGGCCCATCTGGGAGTTCTAAAAGCACTTGAAGAGTTAGAAATCAAATTAGATTTAATTTCAGGGGTAAGTTCTGGTGCCATAGCGGGTGTTTTCTATGCAGCTGGCTTTTCGCCGGAAGAAATCCTGCGGCTAATTAAAGAGCTTAGTGTATTTAAGATTGCAAGGCCCATCTTCGGTAAACTGGGACTCATGCACCTCGACGAAGTAGAAAAGCTGTTTGAAAAATATCTGGGTGCAGATGCTGTTTTCGAAAAGCTGAAAATCCCCGTTATTATTACTGCCACCGAATTAAATGAAGGCGTTACAGCCTACTTTTCAAGCGGAAACCTAATCAAACCTCTTTTGGCTACATCTGCCGTTCCTATCTTATATCAACCGGTATCGTATAACAACAAGTTACTTTGCGATGGTGGATTGTTAAATAACATGCCAATAGATCCCTTGCATGGTAATTGCGATGTAAAAATAGGAGTTCATGTAAATCCTATTAATCATAATGCCAATTTAAGAACAATTCGGAGCATGATTGAACGCTCTGTGCAGCTTGGTATTAATAATAACGTGAAGCTGCGTTTGCATTTGTGCGACCTCTTGCTGGAGCCCCAGGAACTTCAGCACTACCGCCTCACCAGTTTTAGGAAAGCAGATGAAATATTTGAAATAGGTTACCGTTATACCCTCAACATGGAAAAAAACATACGCAAGGTGATTAGCTCCTCCCAAGGAGAACCTTAAAATAGTGTTATCACATCTATCTTATTCGTATTTTTACAGTTGTATTATCTTTTAAAAATACAATCTCATTTTAAAAAAGATTACGTATAGCAGTCTATATTAATCTTGAAATATATGCTAAAATATACATTTACTCTTTTGGTTGCCATGCTTCCTTTTCTGGCAGAAGCACAGGAAAACCGTAGTTCGCTGTATCCTGCTAAAATTAAGCAAGGCTCCATCTTATTGGGAGGAAGAATTAGCGGCACATTTTATAAATTCAACAATGGGCTCAATGCCAACAGGCAATATGAGCAAGGCACTACGATTCAGGCGCTGAGCCAGGCGAAAGTCGGCTATTTTCTTATTCCAGACCTGGTAGTAGGGTTGGAGCTTGATCATAACTACCAGAGCACCTCCACTAAAACAGAAGCAGGCAAGACTTCATCTGACAGATATACCATTATTGCGGGGCCTTTTGTGCGTTACTATCTCGATAATGGTGTATTTGGAGAATTGTCGGCAGGTGTAGGCACACAGAACTTTACCAACAACAGGTCAACTAATTTATATGCCGGATCTTTAGGTATTGGGTACTCTTATTTTATGAGCGAAAAAATTGCCATTGAGCCCATACTTTCTTTCCGCTACCATCGCGAGACAAACACGGTAGATCACAACACTAGGTTTGGTCCCATGATCGGAATTGGCGTGCAAGCATACTTCCTAAGAGAAACTGCTAAAACTATCCGGTACGGGTTATAAAAATTAAGAAATTTATATTTTAATATAATTAGAAATTATAATTTCGCGAGCCATTCTATACGTCATAGAATGGCTTATTTTTTAAAGCATGTTTTGGAGATTTGTAGCAAAATCAATTTTTAAGGTATCCGGATGGAAATTAGTAGGTAACCTGGCACCAGAAATCCGCAGATGTGTGATGATAGCCGCTCCGCACACCAGTAACTGGGATTTTATTTACGCTAGGGCCGCGTTTTACCTGATGGATGCTCCAATAAAGTTTACAATCAAAAAAGAGTTTATGGGATTTCCTTTTGGTGGGTTGCTCCGGTCTATGGGAGCCCTGCCAGTGGACCGCTCGAAAAATACCCGTATGGTAGATGCTATGGTAAACATCTTTAATGAGACACCTGGCGATATGTGTGTGATGGTGACACCAGAAGGAACCCGGAAATACCAGCCACGCTGGCGACGAGGTTTTTATCATGTGGCATTAGGAGCGGGTGTTCCAATCGTGCTGGGTTACTTAGACTATTCCAGAAAAGAAGCAGGAGTGGGACCTGCTATTTACCCATCAGGCGACATAGAAGCAGATATGGAAAAGATTCTGGCTTTTTATAGAACCAAGAAAGGGAAATTTCCGGAGCAGGGAGTGCGATAAACAGGATCTTACCTGCCTCCGTTACAGCTATAGTTGAGCTCGACATTCTGTGCCAGTGCAGAAATAGCTGGGTGCAATAGTTTTGCTAATTCATTTTAAAGCTAAAAAAGCATAAATCCGGTACTTGCCAGAAGAGCAAATACCGGATTTATGCTTTTTTATTTGCCTGCTGCTTACAATTCTAATTTAGCTCAGGAAGGCCTTTTTGATTACAATAATTTGCTGAATCTTATTTAGTTGCAGTCGTAGCCTTTAAAAGCCCATTCATATCTAACCAATTAACTCCTCTATCAAACCACAGGTCTTTGGTAGTAGAGTTTGTAAGCCCAAAGCCATGGCCACCTTTCTGGTAAAGATGCAGCTCGGCCGGTACTCCATGCTGCAACAAAGCCTGGTAGAACCTGATGCTGTTTTCAGACTTTACGCCCTTATCGTCGGAGGCATGGACCAGAAAAGTGGGAGGGGTTTGCGCTGTTACCTGTTGCTCGTTGGAGTATTCTTTAATTTTTGCCTCTGCTGCCTCTTTACCTAACAGGTTCTGGTAAGAACCTAAGTGCGCAATTTCAGGATCACCGCTAATTACCGGATAAATCAGCATCATGAAATCTGGCCGGAGGTTAATGTTTTCTGGATTAGGTACCGTTACCTTTTGTAAATGCGTTCCTGCCGTAGAGGCTAGATGCCCACCTGCCGAGAAACCCATAATTCCTACTTTTTGCGGGTTTACATTCCATTCTTTAGCACGTTTTCTAACCACCAATAGCGCCTGCTGTGCATCCTGCAGTGGCGCCAGTTCGGGGTTAGAAGTTATCGTTGCATCAGGCAGGCGGTATTTTAATACAAAGGCCGCAATACCTTGTTCATTAAACTTTTTGGCAACGTCGTACCCCTCATGGCCCGAAGCAAGCCTTGCATAGCCTCCACCCGGACAAATGACAACGGCCGTACCGTTTGCTTTGCCTTTTTCAGGAAGGAAAACAGTTAAGGTTGGTTTCCTGACATTGCTGATCCGGATAATATCAGTGTTCTTCGTTTGGTCAACAGAACTATCAACCTTCTCATCGTCAGCACCAGGTACTTCGTTCGGAATTGCACCGGTGTATAGCGGAATCTCCATGTTACTTTTTTGACTGAATGCTATTGGAGCTCTGTATGCACTGAAGGATAAGAGCAGGAAGAGGCAAACAGATCGTTTTAGGTACTTCATAAGTAGTTGTGTTACAAGTACAAAGTGTATGACGAGAAATGCAGTTGCGGCACCTCTAGAGGGATAGGCGTGCTGCAGCTGTTGCTATTTTAATCTTCTATCTCTTCCAGAATTTCCTGCAGCTCATCAAAATCTTTCAGTCCAGGTTTAATTTCATTGCCACCCAGCAAACCAATGCCTTTTGGCTTTATTTTACTTAAGATCGTGCCTATGTTTTCCTTCTGTAAACCAAATCCTATAAACACAGGAAACGCTTTTGCAATGGATTTTAGCAACTTGTTATTAGTTTCATCAATGGTGGTGAAATCGTTGGAGTAAATAAGAAAAGTATCTACAACGGGCGCATACAATTCCATCATTTCCAGTAATTCACTTTCTACAGTATCCTTATTAATAAAGACCTTCAGGATAACCGGACGCGAAATTTCTTCAATCTCATCTATTAGATATGGTGTGTCCAGTTGAATATAATCGAGATTAAAGTCTTCGGCATATTGGTTTATTACATCAGGTTTTGCACGCTCAAACTGGCCTCCCAGTTTTACACCAGATACCCAACCTGTAATTTCCTTCAGAGCTTCAGAAGACACGCGCTCAGGACTATCCAGCTTCAGGTTAAAAACAATGATGTCCACACCCATTCCGGCACAATAACGTGCATCGCTCAGGTTGTTTATCCCGCTTACTACTACAGAAGTTCGAAGTCCCATGATTTTATTATCGATAAGTATTTAAAGTTTCTCTAATGAATATTAGTACCAAAGTAAATTCCAAAATACTTTTGATGCTATCTTTTTATCATATTTTTTAAAATGCCAGTGGTGTATCCTTCTTGCAACGCTGCCCAGCAAGTCTATATTATTTGCCTCCATGAATCTTTATTAATGTGCCGATGTTAGTATATTTGTAAAAAAATACAATTGACTATCTAGTATCCCTATATAAATGAGTAAGTTAGGAAGAGTGCTTGTAGCAATGAGTGGCGGAATCGATAGTTCGGTTGCGGCTGTTATGCTACATGAACAAGGTTACGAAGTAGTGGGCATGACCATGAAAACCTGGGATTACGCCTCCAGTGGTGGAAACAGGAAAGAGACAGGCTGTTGCAGCCTCGACTCCATAAACGATGCCCGCAATATAGCTGTGCAACTGGGGTTCCCACATTATATTATCGACATCCGTGAAGAATTCGGCGATTATGTTATAAACCATTTTACGGATGAGTATCTGGCCGGCCGAACCCCAAACCCGTGCGTGTTATGCAATACTCATATTAAATGGGATGCGCTGCTACGCCGTGCTGACCAACTCGGATGCGATTTTATTGCTACTGGCCACTACGCGCAGATCCGTGAAGAAAATGGACGTTATATAATTTCCAAAGGCCTGGATGAAAATAAAGACCAGTCTTATGCGCTTTGGGGAATTTCGCAGCAAAGCCTTAGCCGAACTATTTTCCCGCTGGGCAAGTTACGCAAAACGGAAATCAGGCAAATGGCCCTGGATCGTGGCTTTACTGAACTGGTAAATAAGCCGGAGTCTTATGAAATTTGTTTTATTCCGGATAACGACTATAGAAGTTTTCTGAAGCGTCGGGTAGATGGGCTTGAAGAGCAGGTTGCCGGTGGCGAGTTTGTGCTCGAAGATGGAACTGTAGTGGGCAAACATGAAGGTTACCCGTTTTACACCATCGGGCAGCGTAAGGGCTTAGGTATCGCCCTAGGCTTTCCAGCCTATGTCACCCGCATAGAAAAAGATAGCAACCAGGTGGTATTAGGCAATTTTGAGGATCTGGCTAAAAACGCCATGACGGTTGGTAAACTGAGCATGGGCAAGTATGAGCACCTGCAGGGGCAACCTATTCCTACCGTTACTAAAGTAAGGTACAACGATCCTGGCACAGAGGCTATAATTGAGCAGGACGGAGATAAAATGAAAGTTCATTTTTTGCGTGGTGTGCATGCTATTGCACCCGGTCAGGCTGCCGTTTTTTACGAAGGAAACGATGTAGTAGGTGGCGGCTGGATTGAGACCAATTATAACATGGAATACACCCTGGATGTGCTTCCATCATGAAAAAAACTCTTTTCCTCTTCGCTGTAGCAGCTGGGCTAAGCACTGCCTGTACAGAAAAGTTTGTGGAACCAGATCCTACAGCCATAGGACTTGATTATTATCCTGTTAAGGTAGGGGACTTCCGTATATATAACGTTACAGATATCCGCTTCAGGAATAACATAGGTGACACTACCCGCTTCCAACTGAGGGAGCGGGTAGACACTAGTTTTTACGATCAAACCAATACGTTAACCTTCAAAATTGTTCGTTCTGTAAGAGCAAACAATACCATGGCCTGGCAAGACGATTCGGTAATGGTAGTTACAAAGTCTGATAAGTTTGTAACAGAAACTAAAGACAACACCAAACGCGTAAAGATGGTTTTTCCGGTAAGAAGTGGTAAAGAGTGGCGCGCTGACGCTTTTAATGCAAACCTGGATGAGAACCGTTCAAAAGAAATGTACTCCTTTCAGGAGGTGGGAGCACCAGCCACAGTGGGAGGTGCATCTTATAATCAGACAGTTACTGTTATACATGGTACTCCAGCCGATAATCTGGTGCAGTTAGACGACCGAAAAGAAGTTTATGCTAATAATGTAGGAATGGTTTACCGACTGTTCAAAAAGGTGACATATTGCAACGATTCAGAATCTAAAACTTGTCCTTTTAGACGTCCTCCTGAACCACCCTATAAACTGTATGGACATGAACGAGAAGAGACATTACAAACTTATGGAACCAGATAAAAATGCGGGAGATCCTGATTTGCTTTTTAATCCTGGTGCAGTCTTCATTCCTGCTGGCTCAGGGATCTGACTCCCCTGCCACAGAGGTACGAAAGCGGTTAGTTTATTTTACCGACAAATCAGCTACTCCCTTTTCAATCGCAAATCCTTCCGATTACCTTTCTCAAAAAGCTTTAGACAGACGCAGTAAACAAAATATTAACCTAACAACTCGCGATTTACCAGTTGATCCGGCTTATGTAGCTGCCATTAAGGATCTGGATGTGCCAGTATGGTATACTTCCAAATGGTTTAATGGCGTGGTAGTAGAGTGTTCAGATGCTAAACTTGCTGAGATAGAAACGCTATCTTTTGTAAAATCCTCACAAACTCTTAATCGCAAGAAAACCGTGCAGGCAGGGGCCTCAAAAGCAGGTACAATGGCTGATACAAAGGGGACATTTTTAGGTCCTCAGGTTGCAACAGCGGATGAAGACAAGGATTTATATGGCTTAGGCTTTCACCAGGCTAATATGGTTGGTGCCGTTGATTTGCATAAAAGTGGCAGCAAAGGAGAAGGCATAACCATAGCCGTACTGGATGCCGGTTTTCCGAATGTTAACACTATACCGGCATTCTCGCACCTTTTTGAGCATAAGCAAGTGCTGGGTACATTTGACTTTGTCAGAAAACAGGCAGATGTATACCAGGGCAACGCGCATGGTACCTCTGTGCTATCTACCATGGCAGCTTACCAGCCTAATATGCTAATTGGAACTGCTTACAAGGCAAACTATTTGTTGCTGCGGACGGAGGATGCGGCCACAGAGCATCATATAGAAGAAATTAACTGGCTATTAGCTGCCGAATATGCCGACAGTGCCGGAGCCGATATTATTAACTCCTCCCTCGGTTATACCACCTTCCACGAACCTTCTATCAGCTATACCTACCAGGATATGGACGGTAATACAGCGCTTATTACGAAAGCCGCAGATTTTGCCGCTGCCACTGGCATGCTGGTAGTAGTGAGTGCTGGCAACGACGGAGCAGGACCATGGCGCTATATCAGTGCCCCGGCCGATGCTGATTCTGTGTTAACGGTAGGTGCAGTAGATTCTTTATCGGTGCTGGCTCCATTTAGTTCTGTAGGACCTACCAGCGATGGACGTCTAAAGCCGGATGTAGTAGGAATGGGCAGAAATGCATATTTTTTTAGTGGATCTGGTACTCTTGTAAAAGGAAACGGCACCTCCTTTTCTGGCCCGATAGTGGCTGGTCTTGCAGCTTGCCTCTGGCAGGCTGACCCTAATCTTACTAATATGGAATTGATCGAGTTAATCAGGCATTCTGGAAGCAACGCCTCATCACCAGACAATAACATAGGTTATGGAATTCCTAATTACACCCGCACCACTTCCTCAGCTAACAAAAGGCCTGCCAACGATCTGGTAACTGTTACAAACCCGGTGGGGGTGCAGGATATTGTATTGCATTTGGGAGAAGGATGGGCACAGCAGGAAGTAAGCGTGCAGGTATACGATGTATCGGGCAAACTTTTGTTCCAGCAGCAGCTTTTTGGTAGTCAGCCAAGGCAGGTGCTAGCGCTTCGGCCGCAAACGCTGAAGCAAGGCATTTACATTTGCAGGTTAATCTCTCCTAATGATAAGGCTACGCTGCGTTTCCTCAAACTATAGCCAAACCTGTTTCAGAGTAAGCTGAAATACTTATCTTTGCTCCATGAATCCACTTATAGCACCCTCCGTACTTGCCTCTGATTTTGGTAATCTACAGGCAGAAGTTGAAATGTTAAACAAGAGCCAGGCTGCCTGGCTGCACATTGATATTATGGACGGCCGTTTTGTGCCTAATATATCTTTCGGTTTTCCTGTTTTAGAAGCTATTCAGCGGCATGCCCAAAAGCCACTTGATGTACACCTCATGATTGAGCAGCCGGAGCACTATATTGAGCAGTTTAGAAAAGCCGGTGCTGAAAACATTACGGTGCATTATGAAGCCTGTAACCACTTGCACCGCACGGTTCAACAAATAAAGCAAACTGGTGCCAAAGCAGGTGTCGCTCTTAATCCACACACTTCTGTTCAGTTATTAGAAGATATAATTGCCGATGTGGATCAGGTGATTATCATGTCTGTTAATCCAGGCTTTGGAGGACAGAAATTTATTGAAAACACTTATCGACGGATCGAGCAGCTTAAAGAACTAATTTTATCGCGCGGGTCGCAGGCGCTGATTGAAATTGATGGGGGAGTAAACCAGCAGAACGCTGCCAAGCTATTAGCAAGTGGAGCAGATGTGTTGGTAGCGGGGAACTTTGTATTTACAGCGAGCGATCCGCTGCAGACCATTGCAGACCTCAAAAATGTTTCCTCTCATTAATTAAATTTTAATTAGCTGATGCTTCGATATTTTGCGGTTTGGCTACTGCTATTGGTGCCGTTTGTTCTTACAGCACAGCAGCAAGCCGTTATTTCGGGCACAGTTACCTCTCCTGGTAAAGTTCCATTAGAGTATGCTACCATCGGTATTAAGGGAACGGCATTGGCACGCCAATCCGATGCTAAAGGACAATACTCGTTGCAGGTTCCAGCAGGTAAGGAGATAACAGTGGTGGTACGTTTCCTTGGTTATCAGGAGCAGGAACAAACCATTGTTTTAAGAGCAGGTGAGAGAAGACTGTTAGACTTTGATCTTCAAGCTGATAATAGGCAATTGCGCAGTATAGATGTGCAGGGAAGGCGTGAGGCAAATACCCGGGAAGAGGTTAGTATGACCAAGCTGGATCCGAAACTAATAAAAGAACTGCCATCTGCTTTTGGAGATTTTAATCAGATTTTGCTTACCCTGCCTGGAGTTAGTAGCAGTAATGAGTTATCGTCTACGTATTCTGTTAGAGGCGGCAATTACGACGAAAACCTGATTTATGTAAACGGAATAGAAATTTATCGTCCGTTCCTGGTCACTAATGCGCAGCAGGAAGGATTAAGTTTCGTGAATCCAGATTTAGCTGGCTCCTTGGAGTTTTCCTCAGGAGGCTGGCAACCTAAGTTTGGCGACAAACTTTCTTCTGTGCTGAACATCCAGTATAAAAGACCAAAAGCCTTTGCCGGCTCCGTTACAGGCAGCCTCACTGGCGGGGCAATGCATTTGGAATCGGCTTCTAAAAACAAAAAAGTATCTTACTTGCTGGGGCTGCGCCATAAAGATGGCCGGTATATTTTAAATGGCCTTCAGGTGGAGGGGCAGTACCAGCCTACCTTCTCTGATGCGCAGGCATATGTGCACTTTGATCTGAGCAAAAAAGGGCAGGAGCCGGAACGTACTACACTGGGCGTGCTGGCCAGTTATGCCCAGAATAATTTTACCACTGTGCCGGAATCGCGCGAGACTACCTTCGGCACCCGCCAAGCACCTTTACGGCTGTTTGTGGGGTACGATGGCCGCGAACTCATGGATTACCAGACCTACCAAATTGGTCTGAACTTAGCACAAGCTTTTTCAACCAGTTTCTTATCTGAAATTATAGTTTCTGGAGTTTACTCAAGAGAGCGGGAGTTCCGAGACATTGAAGCCGGATATCGCCTGTGTGACGTAAATACAAACCGTGGCGCCAATTATGGCGAATGCCTTCAGCAACGGGGTGTTGGCAGTCAGTTCGACCATGCACGCAACACTCTGTTGGCCCAGGTGCTTACCTTCGAGAGTCGTAATAAGTGGCAGCTTGGCAAAAGGAGCAATGTTGTGGCGGGAGTAAAGGTAGGGCAGGAGCGAATAGAAGACAGGCTCTCTGAATACGGGTTTACAGATTCAGCCGATTTTGTGTCGCCGGCTTATTACCTACAAACTGACCTCAACCTGAATACGCACCGGTATAATGCTTATGTGCAGCACACTTACGAAATCGATTCGCTAAAAACGATTACGTATGGTGTCCGGGCATCTTATTGGGAACTGAACAGGGAGTTTACATTTACGCCTCGGGTGCAGTACTCCTTTATTACCCGCAACGATCCAAATCTTTCATTTAAGGCAGCTGTTGGGTTATACTACCAGCCACCCTTTTACAGGGAGCTTCGCAATTATGAAGGAACACTGAATGCAAACCTGAAAGCGCAGCGCTCTGTACACGCTATAGCCGGCAGCGATTATTTGTTTGAAGCCTGGGGCCGCGATTTCAAACTTACCTCCGAAATTTATTACAAGTACCTTACCAATGTGGTGCCTTATGACCTGGACAATGTCCGGCTGCGTTACCACGCCGAAAACAATGCCACCGCCTATGCTGCAGGATTTGATGTACGGGTGAATGGTGAGTTCATAAAAGGTGCTGAATCTTGGCTGAGCCTGGGCCTGATGACGACTAAAGAGAACCTCCAGGGCGATTCAACCTTTGTTTTTGATGGAGAGGGCAATATAACAGGGAAAAAGGAACTAGGCTACATCCCAAGACCAACAAACCAGCTTGTAAACATTGGTGTTTTCTTTCAGGACCACCTGCCTGACAATCCTACCATTCGCATGAATCTGAACCTGATATATGCCAGCGGGCTTCCATTTGGGCCACCGCGCGAGCCAGCTTACCGGAATTATTTTACAGGAAGATCCTACAAACGCGTAGACATTGGTTTTTCTAAACTAATTATGCTAGGTGACGAATTAGTGGCGCGGAAGAATGTATCGCTGGAAAGTCTGTGGATTGGGTTAGAATTCTTAAACCTCATAGACGCTCGTAACAGAGTATCCTACAGCTATGTAAGTGATGTTAACAATCTTACATACGCTGTACCCAACTACTTGCCCGGTCGAAGAGTAAACCTGCGGTTTATTGCCCGTTTCTAATCATGCGTGGCTTAAGGTTATCCTGAGCCAAAACATCTCTGGAGGTACGATTTGATTAGAAGAATCTGTAGCTTCTAGGCGCACCTTCATCGGCTTCTTGTAAATCCTAATTTAGACATTAAAGTTTGCAACTTGGGTCCTAAGGATTATTTTCCTAAAGTCCTCCTGAAGGGTAATTTCATTAGAATAATTGCCTTGTGGGAAAAAACTTTTAGTATTGCTAAACAGCAGCTTACTGAAACCAGTTTAATAGAGCAGACTTTAAAGACAGTTTTATGAGCAAGCACTATACCACCATTATCAAGCTTGAGGATTATCCGGAAAAGTTTGAAAACACCAAAGCTCGCGATATTAGTATCCTTCCCACTCTTTATGGTGAAGCCACTACTGTCTTAAACTTAGACATAAATTTTGAGCAGATCGAGATTTTAAGCGTCGACACTGAGCATCATGGCGCTTCGCCCTTGGAGGTGCGGGTTAGGTGGCAGATTAATCCGAAGCAGCAGGAGTAGATAATATCTAGTTATAGGACATATAATTTTTGAATCTGTCTACTATAAATGAGCAGAAGGAATTATGTTTTTCTTGTTTTGGTCTATATTGTATTATGCTGGAATAAGTATGGCAGCAAGTGTGTTTATAGGAAGTTAAGTGCGAGATAACTATCTACGTAAACTGCCCTTACTGCCACGGTATGAAGATAATCAAAAATGGCATAAAGCACACGGGCAGGCAGAATTTTCTGTGCCATGGGTGCGGCAAGCAGTTCCAGTACGTCTACCAGAAGGTAGGCTGCAGGCCAGAGGCCAAACAACTGGTGCTGTGCATTCTGGTGCGAAACTGCAGTATCCGAGACATTGAAAAGGTGACGGGCGTGCACCGGCAGACGGTGCTTAAGTGGCTACACCAAAAGGCAGGTAATCCCACGGCACCAGCGCTACGCTCAGGTGCAGATAGACGATCGGACCTTTGTCAGACGGCGCAAACAGTGCAAGTACTGGCTTTTCTACGCCTACGCGCCGGAAACTGACGAGGAGCTGTAGAAACCGCAGCATGCATACAATTGCAAAGCTATACAAGCAGTTGCAGGCGCTAGAAATTGGCAGGTTCTGTACTGATTACTGGCTGGCTTTCAGCAAACTGCTGCCGGAGGAAAAGCACAGGATTGGCAAGGCCTACACCAAGAACATTGAGGGGTGAACCTGTGCCTGAGAACGAGAAACAGGAGGATCGTGAGAAAACAGCCTACTTCTCTAAAAAAGAGCAGAATCACTACATTGCTATGTAGCTAATATGTTATTACCGAAACCATCATATATTGTAGACTACAACCCTTTTTTATAACCTCACTTCCTAAAGGTAGATCTAGATACTGTTGTAAAACCGCAATAATAGATAAAATAAATAAAGTTTAATTTTTATTCATGATTAAGAAATAACTCAAAAGCATGGATGTAGGAGAAAGAGAAGGTCTGCTTATACAAATAAATTAATAGAAAAGGTGGCTAATGAAAAGGGCTTTTTATTGCCATTAAAAGTATAATCTTATCATTAGGTATAGGAAACATAAATTGTTAAACACCAATAGTGTTACCAAATTTTATTAAAAGTTCAATTTTAAAACAATTATTTAATAATTTATTTTAGAATATTTATGATGATTATATAAAATAAATATTTAGTTTTGTGCAGAATAATACAAAATTGACACAATCGATCCTTAAAGATCGCTCCTTAAAAAACGAACTAGAATGATAATTGTGCACATCGTTAAACCCACTGCAGATTGGGTGCCAGATTTTGTGAGCTCGTCTACGGGAAATATGGTGGATTCGTTACAAATTAAAAATTCTAACTGCTCTTTTAACAAAGTTGTTTATCAAAACAACAAGCCCCTCCTTAAAGGAAGAAGCCTTGCAACAGCTATTTAATTTTTTATTCTACTTTTACTATATTTGCTCATGGGCCAAGCATTACTTTTACCGGATTACGACAAAAACCCTCAATCTTTAGAAGGAATTCATCAGTCATTAGAAGCTATTCAAAAGCAATTACTATTTGAGTTAAGAATAAAGCAAGAGGCTATTCAATTGCTTGCTGAAAAAGTTATTATCCTTGAAAAGTTAATAGATAAGAAGGATCAAAGAATAAGTGATTTACAAAGTGAACTTGGTATTACTAAACATTTGTCTGAAGGTAATAAGCAAATAGTCAATAAACTGCTGCACGATTTAGACAAGCTACAGCAGGACGTGGAGTGGTATAAACGCACTTACGAGAACAGAAGTCTATTTGGAACTTTGAAGGAAAAATTTATTAATTTAATATAAACAAAATTTATGTGTTTCAGAGTATATAATTCACTTATCACATCTATATGATTAGTATCCTTTTACATTTATATTATCCAGAATCTATAAAGACAGTGCTTCCTCAAATAACAAAGGATTTTTTAGGTGAAGATAGACTTTATGTTAACCTTGTTAATAGTGCTCCATTTGATGAAAAAGCATTTGAAGTATACGATAATGTTACAATATTGAAGAGCTCAAATGTAGGTAAAGATATTGGTGGAAAGCTTGTGCTGATTGACTCTTTGATGCAATTAAAAGATGAAAGTAAATATTGGATATTTTTGCATGATAAACACAGCCCCCATACAACTACTGGGAAATTTTGGAGAGATAGCTTATTCTCAATTGTAGATGTGAGAAACAAAGAATTGATACTTGACTATATGGAAAGAATTGATACCAATGTTTTGACACATAAAAATTTTATTATGAATGAGTGGCGTGAGTCTAGCCAGAGATTTCAAACGATCAATCATGATAAATTAGTTGAATTAACTACTAAATATGATGTGAGGCCACGAACATATGAATTTGCTGCGGGAACAATGTTTTGGGCAAAAAGTGAAGCTCTAAAAAGGTTTTTTAGTAAAAATCACCCCTTAGATATTAGGGCAACTCTTGAAAAAGGGAATGTTTTAGATCATCATCAAGGTACAAATGCACACTCTTGGGAGAGGCTTTTAAGTTGGATTGCTCTTGATAATACAAAAAGAATAGCAGGAATTGGATAAGACATTTAAAAATATTTTTGTCGGAGTATCTCCTGATACAACGCTGGAGCTTATTGAAAATAATGATATTAATAAGTTCACCTTAGCTATTACAGTGCCACTTGAAGTAGAACAATTAGAGAGAGTCTATAAGAAATTAGCTGTTAATAGAGGTTCTAAAATGATTTTGGTGCTTCCATCTGATTGTGGTGCACTAAGTGAAGTGGCTAATCTCACAAGGTTCTTTTTTTTATCTGGATATTGTTTTATCAACAACTCTCCAATATTAGCTTTTACAGGAACAAAATGTCTACAGTTTTGTGAACTACTGGTTGATTGGTGTTTAAACCAAGGTTATGATAATCCAGTTTTCATTGAAGTGTCAAATTTTGGTAATAATAATTACTCTGAAGAAAAGTTAATTAATGTTCCACATCATCTTCAGGATGAATTTCTATTAACCTTTCACGAAAGAACTATCTCCATGGAGTGGTTTTCTTATAAATTTATTCTTCAAATTAACAATAAAAAAGAGTTTTATAGTTTTAATAATTTCATAGAAAACTTTTCAACATCTTTATTAAAAGAATACCCAGGTGTGCTTTCCATTTTAAACAAAATAGGAAAGCTAGAAGATCAATTACATTTGTTTGAAACTGTAGTAAGGTTTCAGGAAATTGAAATAAAAAATCACATCCTTTACAACAATTTAATAAGGGGAGTTGTTCCTGTGAACCAAACTGTTACTTTACAACAGAGTTTGGCAGTAAATTCATCTAATGAAGTTGAGAAATTAAAAAATGATTGTAATAGGTTATTTTTAGAAATTGGAAACTTGAGAAATGATTTAGCTTGGTATAGGAGAACTTATGAGGAGAGAAGTATTTTAGGTGTCGTTAAGGATAAAGTATTAAGTGGAACACCTCTTAAAAACTTTGTTCAGAAAGGCAAGAGTAAAATTCTCTAATAAAAACCTATAGTAATTCTAAAGGGGCTTACAGATTGATGTTAATGAATCATATATTTAAAAACGTTTTTTTTAATATAGATGCAAACCACCTTGGTAGTTGCCTGTCATTAGAATTGTCCGACATCAATTTTGCAGTTAATGTTAACAATAATAAAGCAATTCAAGATGTTTATAGAATAGTAAGTTCTGGTAATACATACAAATCTAAGTTTATATTTAATTTACAGAATTGTACCCTAGACAATTTTGAAACCGCAGAAAGCATAGGTCGAACTTTTTTTTTAAACAACTACTATTATAATAAGAGCACTGTACCTTTGCTACTTACACAAGAGGAAGAAAGCAAATCAAGCTTAAGCCTATTCAAATGGTGTGAGAATCAAGGCTTAGTTAGTCCTCAATTGTTAAGTTCCTCAAATAATAAGGAAGTTTTAGAAATTCCCTTTGAAAAAGATGAGGAAAGCTTCTATAACATACTTTTCGATTTAAACTCAGTAACTAATCTATTTTACAAGGTCATTATTATTGAAGTTAAAGAACCTCAGGTTATAGGAGTAATATTAAACAGGTTAAAATTAGCTGAAGAACTTTTGATTACCAGAAATCCTGAATTATACAATTTAATTAGCTATTGTTCTAGGATAGAACTTGAAAATGATTACAATATATTTCTTCATAAGTATTACTTGAATGAGCACGCTAATAGTAAAGCGTTCTTAAGAATGTTACACTCTTCAAGCGAAACTAAAATCATTCTAGATTTTTATCAGGAACAATATGAAGTACTTCCATTATGGTATAAAAGAGTAGGACATATTATTAAAATTCTTATGGGTAAAAGAAACATACAGAGCTACTTAAAAAAATAAAAAATTGAAATACTGGCTCTTGACTACAGAGTACCCGCCTTTTTCTGGGGGGGGAATAAGCACATATTCTTATATAACTGCTAAATCATTAGCTAAGTTAGGAATTGAAGTTACAATCTTTGTTCCAGATCAATCAATTGCTACCAATGAGGTCGATAATAGCGAACCTCTATTAAGAATAGTTAGATTTAATCCTAATTATGGAGGGAAAAGCCAAATATTAGGATATGCAGCTAATTTAAGTTACTCGTTTGCTGAAATAGTAAAAGATTTTACAGTTCAAAATGGAGTCCCTAATTTTATTGAAGCCCAAGATTATCTCGGTATAGCTTATTATTTGTTGCAGTTTAAGTTAACGGGCCTAATTGCTCTTGATAAAGTTCCGATTATAATTACTTTGCATTCTCCTGCGTTCGTTTATTTAGAATATAATAGAGTTCCTACATATCGTTTTCCTGAATATTGGACTTGTGTAATGGAAAAGGAAGCTATTATTGGGGCTGACATTCTGATTTCACCAACAAAATTCTTAATTGATGAAATCCAAAAATATTTAGATTTAAAAAATAAGATTGTTCATATTCTACCAAATCCTTTCGTTGTTAATATTGATAGATCTTCCTTTGAGTATGACCAAAATAATGTTTTTTTTTATGGCAAGCTTTCTGCTCAAAAGGGGACCTTTAAGATGCTGGAATATTTTAAACAAGTCTGGGAAGCTGGACATGAAGTTAAATTGACAATTCTAGGTGGAACAGATATTGTATATCATCCTGAACATTTAACAATGCTCCAAATTGTTAAGAGTAGGTATAGAAAGTATATTGAAAACGGGAAACTTAATATCAAAGGTAAAATAAATAATTTAGAACTTGCACAGCATCTTAAAAAAGCTCATTTAGTATTAGTGCCCAGCATCATTGACAACCTTCCATATGTTATTTTTGAAACTATGGCTAGCGTAAAGCCTGTTCTTACGTCGGCTCAAGGTGGGCAAAAGGAAGTTATTAAGGATGGATATAATGGATTTATTTTTGATCATAGTGAACCCGAAAGTTTTGTATCTAAACTAATTTATATTCTCAGAAAAAGTAGAGAAGAATTAAATGAAGTCTGTCAAAGGGCATATGATAGTCTTGACAGGTTTAGTCCAGATATAATACTTCCAAAAAAAATTAAAATTTTAACTGATTTTCAGAAAAACTTACATTCTTCTGAAACAATTAGTTTTCCTTTTGTATACCAGGAGAAAATTAGAAATAATTTTATAGAGCCTAATAACAAAATTCTGTCAATTGTAATCCCATACTTCAATATGGGAAAATATATTGATGATTGTCTAGAGTCAGTACAAGCTTCTGATTACGGCCCTAAAGAAATTATAATTATTAATGATGGTAGTACAGATAAGTATAGCTTACTAAAACTAGATGAATTAAGATTACATCCAAACATAAAAATAATTGATCAACCAAACAGTGGAGTAGCTGAAGCAAGAAATAAGGGTGCCGAAGCTTCACAAGGAAAGTATTTGGCATTTCTTGATGCTGATGATAGAGTTTCAAAATCGTACTACTCTAAAGCTCTTTTACTTTTAAACAAGTACGATAATGTATTCTTTATAGGTTGCTGGACTAAGTATTTTGGTGAAAGTTCTACAGTGTGGCCAACCTTCAATCCTCAGCCACCTTACATTTTAGCTCACAATTCTGTTAATAGTAGCTCCCTAGTATATAAACGATCTGCATTCCTGGTAAATGGTAAAAATGATAAGGACACAGATTACGGTTTAGAAGATTATGAAAGTGTGGTGAATATGATGCAATCTGGTTGCAACGGAATTGTAATACCTGAAGTTAACTTCTTTTATAGAATACGGTCTAATTCCATGATTAGAAGTATCAATAAAGAAAAACTATTATATTCTTATAAGTATATAGCTAATAAGCATCACAAGTATTTTTCAAAATTTAGTGTATCACTAACTAATATTTTAACCGCTAATGGACCAGGATATGATTTTGACAATCCTACTTTAGATTATAAGATATTAAGGAAGTACAAATATTTTATTCCCATGGTGAACCGTTTTAAAAATAAATTGAATAAACATCCCTTTTTTAAAAGAAAAATTATTGATATTATCAATTTAACTAAGTTAATTAAATAAAAATGAAAAACTATTTATCCCTTGTAATTATTGTTAAAGATGAAGATGCTTATCTTAAAGAATTTATTGAATATTATAAAATATTAGGTGTAAATCATTTTTATTTTTATGACAATGATAGCACTATACCAGTATCCAAGAGCTTAGCAGGCTATAATAAAAGCTTAATCACAATAAACAGAATAAGTGGAAAAGCAAGACAAATGGATGCCTATAAGCATTATTTGTCAACATATGGTAAAGATTCTCGCTGGGCTGGATTTATTGATTTAGATGAGTTTATAGTTCCTAAAACAGCTTATACTTTACCTGATTTTCTAAAAGCCTACGAATATGCTGATGCTGTTGGAATTAATTGGACTCTTTTTGGACATAATAATCATGAAGTCAGACCTCCAGGGCTAGTAACAGAAAATTATACATCTAGAGAAAATAAGCAAAATATCCATATAAAATCTATTGTAAATCCAAGAAAAGCGCTTTTTGCTGCAAATCCTCATTACATTGGTATGGTTGAAGGTTCTCACTATATTGACGCTAAACATTTTCCTATAACTAGTGCATTTAATGAGAACCATTCAATAGACTTGATTCAAATAAATCATTATTTTACAAAGTCTGCTGAAGAGTTTATAAAGAAAGCCGAGAGAGGCAGAGCTGACACAGGGGAAAAAAGAAATGTGCAGATTGAATTTGAGCAATACAAGAACATTTGGAATGAATTTTCTGACACTTTACTAGTTGATAAATATATGAACGCTTTGAAAAAAGCAATGCAAGAATAATCTAACTTTCACATTTACCTATTATGAATTTTAATCCTTCAGTAAGATTTGAAAGACTTTGGTTACTTGCTAAGATTGAGTATAAGTTAAGATATTATGAAAATAAATTAGGCTTGTTTTGGGCTTTATTAAAGCCTATTACAGATATATTTATTTATTATATAGCATTCAACGTTGTAATAGATCAAAATATACCTTCTTTTGTTGCCTATTTGTTTAGTGGACTCATATTGTGGAATTTTTTTGCTGAATCTACATCTGGGACTGTGCAATTACTAAAAACTAAAAAGTTTTTGTATGAGTACAATAATATGCAAAAGATCGATATATATATATCAACTCTTTTAGCTAACTGTATTGGTTTGTTCTTCAACCTTTGCATGTTTTTTTTATATTTCTTCGCAATAGACAATGGTGGTCAAAACTTTCATGCTGCTGATTTTAGTAATTATATTTATTTAATACCTATTTTTATAAATCTTTTTTTGCTTTCTATTGCATTCTCTTTAGTACTGTCATCATTATATGTGTATATGCATGACATACATCAAATTTGGCAAGTTTTATCAGGTCTAATGTTTATTTTGTCTCCAGTGGTTTTCAAAATAGATGACTATGTGAAAGCGCTTCCTTCATTTGCTGAGTTAAATCCAATGGCAGGAATTTTGATAAATGTTAGGAGAATAATATTACAGAATTCTTTGCCTGACTTTTATCTTTTGTTTTTAGATTTAGGTTATGCTCTATTCTTTTTTATGTTAGGATTTACTCTTTTGAAAAAAATTGGTGCAAAGGCGGCTGAGAAACTTTGAAAATTATGGAGAATGTTATTGTACAAAACGGAGTTGCTATTAAGGCAAAAAATATTAGTAAAACTTTTCAAATATCAGAAGATAGCCATAATACTGTAAAACATCGGTTATTTAATATTTTTAATCCAACCAAAAAGAAACTTATTCCTGCAGTAAAGAATTTGTCTCTTGAAATTCTAAAAGGAGAGTGTATTGGCTTTTTAGGACGAAATGGATCTGGAAAATCTACTTTAGTAAAGCTTTTAGCGGGTGTATACCCAGTTGATAGTGGTTATATTAATATCAAAGGATCTACAATGTTAATGAACCTTGGTGTTGGAATGAGTCATGAACTTACAGCAAGAGAAAACGTCTATGTGTCAGGGTCAGTTTTAGGGTTAAAGATAAAAGAAATTGACCATATTTTTGATGAAATAATTGAATTCGCAGAGCTAGAGGAGTTTGTAGATACTAAAGTGAAATTTTTTTCCTCTGGTATGGCGGCCCGTTTGGGCTTTTCCATCGCTGTAAAAGCTGGGGCTGATATTATGTTTCTTGATGAGATTTTTGCTGTGGGTGATGCAAAGTTTCAGGAGAAAGCCATAAAGGTTTTTGAGAGTTCTTGGATTAAAGGAAAAACTGTAATCTTAGTAAGTCACTCTATGGAAGTTATACGACAATACTGCCACAGAGCTGCCTTCATGAAACAAGGTGAGTTGGTATACTTTGGAGATACAGAAAAGGCTATTCAAATGTATATAGAAGACAACAAATAAGTTGTCTTCTATATACAAATTTCATCCAGAACCTTAAAGATTATGTATACGCTGCTGTTCTGGTCCAGGAAGACCTAACGCCAAGTCGTTTTGCAGGCTACCCCTCCGGCAAATGTCTGGGCCTCATGCTAGCTAAGTGGACTGCCTCTTTGTGCGTTGCTCTAGGTACAGTGTTGATGTGAACGTGACCCTGAAGAGCGCTTACCGCTTCTCAATGGGAAAAGGCCACTGACCTGCACCAGTTAACAATATCAACGATGGTGATTCAGGCCCGTTGTCTATCCGCATGGCCTCCGGTTTTCCGCGCCAATCAATGAGCTGCTCCAGCGTCCGGATGGCTCTCTTTGATGAAATAGAGGAAGCTACCTCTATGGCCAATGCTTCCCGGTTGCAGTCATCCAGCACGTTTAGTGTCCTGAAGCTGTTGCCTGAGGCCAGATTGTCACTCATGAAGTCCATAAACCTAATGAAAATTGTTTGGCTATTACTTTTTTTCTCTAATGTAGAACAGTAAACTTATTTTTGGAGGGGTTACGAATTATAGCAACCCAATTTTTATATACAATAACTCACCCTTGCTTATTATTATTTGTAGAAGCTGTATCTTTGATACTCTTAATTTAATCTAGTGTTCTGAAGTAGCTTATGAAACAGTACCAAAACCTGATGCAGCATATCCTTGACAAGGCTGTAAAGAAAGAAGACAGAACCGGAACGGGTACGTTAAGTGTTTTTGGATACCAGATGCGGTTTAACCTTGCAGATGGCTTTCCGTTGGTAACAACCAAAAAGGTGCACCTCCGCTCCATTATTCATGAATTACTGTGGTTTTTGAAAGGTGATACAAACATTCAATACCTCAAAGAGAACAAAGTAAGCATCTGGGATGAATGGGCTGATGAAAACGGAGATCTGGGCCCTGTGTACGGCTCTCAGTGGCGTAGCTGGCCTACACCAGACGGTCGTCATATTGACCAGATTGCGCAGGTAGTACACCAGCTCAGGCATAATCCAGATTCCCGCCGGATTATTGTAAGTGCTTGGAATGTAGCGGAAATAGAAAATATGAAACTGCCCCCTTGCCATGCTTTTTATCAGTTTTATGTAGCTGAAGGCAAATTGTCTTGTCAGCTTTACCAGCGATCAGCAGACGTTTTCTTAGGTGTTCCTTTTAATATAGCTTCTTATGCGCTTCTGGTTCTTATGATGGCACAGGTAACTGGCCTGGAACCAGGGGAGTTCATCTGGACCGGTGGAGATACACATCTGTACTTAAATCATCTGGAGCAGGCAAATACACAGCTTTTGCGGGAGCCTAAAGCATTACCTGTTATGAAGTTGAACCCAGATGTGAAAGACATTTTTAGCTTCCGTTATGAGGATTTTCAGCTAGAGAATTATAACCCACACCCGGCTATCAAAGCTCCTGTCGCGGTTTAAGTGTATTGTTGCATTAGTCAGGCAAGTTAAAGTAGGAGAGATATAGCTGTTCTAGGTCCAGGTAATGCTGTTCCTCGCTGAAGATCCTGTCTGCTTTCTGCTTACCCTGCTTGGCTAACTTTTCCCTTAGCTCCTTATTCTGGTACAGAAGTTTAAGCTTACTAGCCAGATCTTTAGTATTGCCGTTTTCAAATAGCATACCTGTTTCCATATCGTCTATAATTTCAGGGATTCCACCAAAGTTTGAACCAATTACGGCTACACCTGCTCGCATAGCTTCTGGTAACACCAACCCAAAGCTTTCGTTAAGGCTTGGCAGTAGCACCACATCAAAACATGGCATGATGGCGGTAGGTTGTGTATGAAAACCTTTAAAATGAATATAGTCACTTAGCCCTTCCTGTGCTACCTGTTGTAATAAAGATTGGTGATAAGCTTCATCACTTGGAAGTCCAAATATGTAATAGTGCAGCGCAGGATAGTTATCGTGGAGAGCTTTCGCTGCTTCCAAAACCAGGTGCTGACCTTTGTTCCGCTCTATCCTGGCAAAAATGGCCACTCTAAATGGGGCCTTGTACTTTTCTTCCGCAAACAAGTTTTGGCAGTTGCTTACCTGAAAGTGTGCGGGCGCTTTTACGCCGGAGTAAAGACATTTAATAGCATTGGCAGGTAAGGGTATGTAGCGCAAGGCCGTCTGCCGCATCTGCTCAGTTATGGTGATAAATAAATCTATTCTTTTATAGAAAAAACGATGCCAAGGGTCTTTTTTAGAGCTTGCGATGTGCATGTGGCGCGTGTACACCAGCTTGAATTTTTGCTTGCTCAGGATTTTGGCAAGTACTGCTAATTTCAAATCCATTTTATGGTGGAAATGCAGAACATCCGTTTCCTGCTCTTCAGCAAGTTGAGCTAAGCTCTTTGCATTTGACCATAAAGCTTTTGTTGAAATGGATGGCAGGGCCACTACTGGTATCCCATCAGACTGCAAGCGTTTATGTAAGGCACTATTTTGATGCACTATTCCTAAAGAATCATGTCGGGAATAATGAAACCATATCGTGTATTTTTCGAAAATCTGTTCTAAACCTCCCAGTCCTTCGCCGGTGCACAATTGAATAATTTTCAAAGTATATAATTTACCTTAAATGACGACAATAAAATAAAAGTATTTGGTTTTATGAAGCTTAAGCTAATCTAGCTGCTTTAAACCTTGAAGTTTATAATATTTAATTAGGGCTTTTATTTAGCCATTTCTAATGCAGCCTTGTTTTTGCGGAGGTTAATCTTCCAAAGTGCGGCGAGCAATAAACTTGCTGCTACGGTTATACCTGCAGTATAGGCAAGTTCAATGGGTAAGCCAAAACCTTCTGGTGCGACTAATATATAAGAGGTAATCACTGCGCTCATAAATACAGCCGGCACTAATGTAACCCAGTAGCATTTTTGTTCCTGAATTAGGTAAGCTGTTATGGTCCAAAGTACAAGTGTAGCCAAGGTTTGGTTGGTCCAGGCAAAGTAGCGCCAAACCACTCCAAAATCTACCAATGTAATGCCATAGCCGATGGCAAAAAGCGGAACGCTAATCAATAATCTGTTCTTGATCGAGCTTTGTTTTAACTTTAGAAAGTCAGCTGCAATCAATCGGGCGCTGCGGAAGGCGGTATCACCGGAAGTGATAGGAGCAGCCACAACACCTAAAAGAGCCAGTAAGCCCCCAACTTTGCCCAGCAGGGAATTAGAAATTTCATTTACCACAAAGGCGGCATTTCCCTTTTGTGATACCATTACGTCGTTTAGTTCTGTTACACCGCCATAAAAGCTCATGCCAATAGCTGCCCAAATTAACGCTACCACACCTTCTGTAATCATTGCTCCATAAAAAATGGTGCGTCCCTGCTTCTCGTTTGTCATACAGCGTGCCATCATGGGTGACTGAGAAGCATGAAAGCCAGATATGGCTCCACAGGCAATGGTAATAAAAAGCATTGGGAAGAGCGGGAACTTCTCAGGCGTAGCATGTAGGTTGGCAAGGTTAGCGAAGGTTAATTCCGGTATATCAAATCCTTTGGCTAACATAATGCTGCAGATGCCGATGGCCATGAAAAGGAGTGCTACCCCAAAGACTGGATAGACTTTACTAATTAATTTATCTATTGGCAGAATGGTAGACAAGATATAGTATATAAAAATAATCCAGACCCAAAGTGTAATACCAGCGAAACCACTTGTCATATCATCTATTATTTTTGCAGGGCCCATAATAAAGACAGCTCCAACAATCACCATTAAGACTAGGGTAAACCCACGCATAAACTGCTTCATGGGCTGGCCAAGGTACCGACCAGATACTTCTGTTATGTTCTCTCCGTTGTGTTTCAGCGAGAGCATTCCAGAAAAATAATCATGAACGCCTCCGGCAAAAATAGACCCAAGTACAATCCAAAGAAAGGCCGCAGGCCCCCACATTGCACCAGCCACTGCTCCGAATATAGGTCCTAGCCCTGCTATGTTCAAAAATTGAATCAGAAAGATTTTCCATACCGGCAATGGCACATAATCTACGCCATCAGGCATAGTAAGCGCGGGAGTTTTACGTTCTGACACGACACCAACTATCTTTTCCAAAAATTTTGAATACAGCAGGTATCCTAATATAAGAGCCAGAACAGATGCAAAAAATGAAATCATAGGCAAAAGAGCAGAAGGAAATAAACTGCTAATATAAATAATTCAACTGTAATAACTTAAGTGCTGAAAGGGTATCTGGTAATTTAAATTATTCTACCTATTTGCCCATACAGGTAATTTATATCTTTTGCTCCTTTACAAAGGAAGGCTTATTTATCTAAAGCAATTCTATTGATATTTTTCTGTAATTGAGCTAAAAAAGAAGATGTGTTAGGAAGTTCTGATTGTTCTATTCTTGTTATAGGTCTGACCCCAAAAACATTCGCGGCAAATACAGTCTCCGAATTCCTCAGTATCTCAACATTACCTGTTTCTTCTCTCAGCTTTATACCTTTTCTGTTAGCCCAATTGAGAATATAAGCACGCATTATGCCTTGGACACAACCTGTTGAAATAGGCGGTGTGAAAAGCGTATTATTTGTAAACCAAAAAATATTGGAAGAGGTTAGTTCTGCCATATGCCCTTGTTGATCCAGGAGGAGCATGTCCTGCTTGTGTGATTCCTTTTTTTCAACTCCGGCCATCACGTATAATAGCGAGTTAGGGCCTTTGCAAAAAGAAAAAGGAGTAAAGGAGGTGGTTACCGTTTTACAAATACCAATGTCTAAATCAGTACTTTTAAAATCAGCTACAGGCTGTGCAGTTAATATCCAGTCTGATTTGCTTGTTTCAGGAGTATATAGGCCCGCACCACTTCGCCATATTTTTAATTTAACTCTGGCAAAGGGTGTAGCCAAATTTTGTTCAGCGAGTTCTAAAATAGTATCCGGAAATTCTTTTGAAAGTAACTGCGTGTCCAGCTCCAGCTTCAGAGCGCTGGCGGCTTTTTGGATTCGCTCTAGGTGGTAGTTCCATAAGCGTACTGACCCTTCCTGAACAACAATAGTTTCAAAAAAGCCATCGTTGTACTGCAGGGCTCTGTTATGCCTGTAAAAGAGCATTTCATCCTCGGGTACGAGCTGGTTGTTGAATAGCAAATACAAATCTTAATTAGTTTTATTTTATTGTAGGCTTCAGCAGGTGCGTTGATTTAATAGCTGATAGCAAATGTGGTTGTTTATTTACAATGGCAATTAAATTTTATTTTTACGCGTTAATTTATAAGATGACAAGTGGCTTTGATACTTTTATTTTGAGGTTGTAGTTTATTTTATCAGCGCAAACCTCTTTCCTGGTAACGCTTTTATTACACCTTTAAACTCAAGCCCAAGCAGGAGCGAAGCAAGCTGACTGACAGGCACCTGCGCCTTCCAACTTAAATTATCCATTTGCTCTTCCTGAGTCTTTTGCAGCACTTGCAACACCTGTAGTTCAGCCGTTGTAAAATCATCAGCACTATAAATGAGAGCAGCCGCTTGTTTTTCTTTCCTCTTCTGCTCCAGGTCCCAGTTTAGCAGTTCAACTAGGTCTTGAACAGAGGTGTAGACAGCTGCTTTATTTGATTTGATAAGAAAGTTGGTGCCTTCCGACACCGAAGAGTTTATATTGCCAGGAACAGCCATTACTTCTCTGTCGTAGCTGTGAGCAATGTCCGCAGTTATAAGAGTACCGCTTTTCATAGCGGCTTCCACCACTATGGTACAGTCTGACATACCGGCAATAATGCGGTTGCGAGCCGGGAAGCGGTGGGCATCTGGTTTGGTTCCGAAAGTACCCTCTGTCAGAATGCCTCCATGCTCCACCATTCTTTCAGCATATTTGCTGTGTACGGAAGGGTAAATAATATCTTGACCGGATGCCATCACACCAACTGTGTCTAAGCTATGTTGCAGGGCCGCACGGTGCGAAATTATATCGATGCCATAAGCAAGGCCACTTACCACCATGACCTGGTGTTGCTTTAGCTCTTCTACAATTCGCTCTGTAACCGCCTGCCCATAGGTAGTTGGTTTACGAGTACCCACTATGCTTACAATATGCTGTTGGTTTAAATCTGCGTTGCCACGGTAGTAAAGGAGCACTGGGGCATCAGCTATTTGCTTCAGGCGATCGGGGTAAGCTGCAGCCGTATAAAAAAGCAACTGCACCTGCTGCTGCTCAGCCTTTCGGAGCACTAGCTCGGCTTGGTACAGGGCCTGCTTCGAATTATCACTGATTTGACTCACGAGTTTAGGCCCAATGCCAGGTATTTTCAGCAATTTGCCAGCTGGCGTGGTAAATACAGCCTGGGCAGAACCACAATAACTTACCAGCAGGCGCGTAACCTGATTACCCACTCCCGAAAGAAAGGTGAGGGCTACTTCATACAAATTCGCTTGGGTCATCAATTACCTATTCTGTTTGTTTCGTATTTAGCTGATCTTTTAAACCTACTAGAAACATACGAACTTTCTCTAACGATTGTATGATCTCAATTTTATCTTTTGTTTGAACTGATTTGTTTTTCAAGACTTCTTTAGCACCCTGGATGGTGTAGCCGCGCTCTTTCACAAGGTGGTATACAGTCCGGAGCTCCTCAATATCTTTTGGTGTAAACTGGCGGTTGCCTTTTTTGCTTTTCTTTGGCTTAAGTTGCTCAAATTCAGTTTCCCAGAAGCGAATCAGTGAGGGTGCCACATCGAACATGGCTGCCACCTCCCCAATGGTATAATACTGTTTCTCTATTTCTCTTTCTTTATAGGGCATATTGCAGGCTAGTTACAAAAAACAGAAAATCACTATTTTCAGGCCGATGCTAAGATTAAAGGTAAAAACCATTACTTTTGCCAGTATATAATCTGCAGCAAATACCTCCAAATGGGATTTCTGTAGCACAAAAATCAGATAATTTATTTTCTTAAACAACAAGTATAGCACTTAGTATCTAAAGGCTTAATACTCATACATGAACTCAGCTGAGATAAGACAAAAGTTCCTGGATTTCTTTGTTTCCAAGCAGCACCAGGTGGTGCCGTCGGCCCCGATTGTGGTAAAGGATGACCCTACGTTGATGTTTACCAACGCAGGAATGAACCAGTTTAAAGATTATTTTCTGGGCAACAAACCTGCTCCCTATAAGCGGGCCGCCGATACGCAGAAATGCCTCCGTGTAAGCGGCAAGCACAACGACCTCGAAGAAGTAGGCTACGATACCTACCACCACACCATGTTCGAAATGCTTGGCAACTGGTCGTTTGGCGATTATTTTAAGAAGGATGCGTTGGAGTGGGCTTGGGAATTACTTACGGAAGTGTATCAGCTGCCAAAGGACAGGCTGTATGTGTCGGTATTTGAAGGTGACGCCAAGGAGAATCTAGGGAAAGACGAAGAGGCCTACGCGATATGGAAAACCATGATCGCAGAGGACCGGATTCTGTTCGGTTCTAAAAAGGACAACTTCTGGGAAATGGGCGATACCGGCCCCTGCGGTCCCTGCTCCGAAATACATATCGACCTGCGTACCCCTGAAGAAATAGCCCAGGTGCCTGGCCGCGATTTGGTGAACAACGACCATCCGCAGGTGGTGGAAATATGGAACAACGTATTTATGGAGTTTAACCGGCTGGCTGATGGATCGCTGGTTAAACTGCCTGCTCAACATGTAGATACTGGCATGGGCTTCGAGCGTTTGTGTATGGCCATTCAAGGCAAACGCTCCAATTACGACACCGATGTTTTTCAGCCGCTTATACAGTTTGTAGCCAAAGAAGCAGGTGTGACCTATGGTGACGAGGAGAAAACAGATATTGCCATTCGGGTTATTTCCGATCATATACGTGCCATTGCCTTTGCCATAGCAGACGGGCAACTACCATCTAATAACAAAGCCGGTTATGTAATTCGTCGGATTTTGCGTCGTGCAGTGCGGTACGGTTTTACATTCCTCGATTTCAAGAAGCCATTTTTGTTCCGCCTCACCGAAGTATTGGCCGACCAGTTGGCCCATGTGTTCCCAGAGCTGAAACAGCAGTTAAGCTTTGTACAACGCGTTATTGAGGAAGAGGAGAATGCCTTTTTACGTACCCTTGAAAATGGATTGAAGCGCTTAGATGCCCTGGAAGAAAGGTTTAAGAGCAGCGACAATACAATCGATGGCAAAACTGCATTTGAATTGTATGACACCTTTGGCTTCCCATTAGACCTTACTGCACTTATAGCCCGTGAAAAAGGTTTGAAAGTAGATGAGGCTGGATTTGAGGTAGAAATGGAGCAACAGAAGAACCGCTCCCGCAACGCCTCAGCCTCGGAACAAACAGATTGGGTGGTGTTGCAGCCTGATGTGAGCACCGAATTTATCGGGTACGATACAGAAACTGCTGATTCACATATTGTAAGATACCGCCAGGTAAAGACAAAAAATAAGAGCGAATATCATCTGGTTTTAGATAAAACTCCTTTTTATGCCGAAAGTGGCGGGCAGGTTGGTGACACTGGATTCCTGATTTCAGGAACGGAGCAGGTAGAAGTGCTGGATACTAAAAAGGAGAATGATCTTATTCTGCATATTACAGCAAAATTGCCGCAGCAGGTGGAGGCCTCCTTCAGAAGTGAAGTGAATGCAGAGCGTCGTAATCTGATCCGAAAAAATCACTCTGCCACTCACTTACTACATGCCGCTTTAAGAAAAGTATTGGGCGACCATGTACAGCAGCGGGGTTCTCTTGTAAACGAGAAAGTACTTCGTTTTGACTTTTCGCATTTTGCAAAGGTTGAAGAAGCTCAGTTGCGTGAAATTGAGCATATTGTAAATGAGCGTATCCGACAGGGCATTGCGCTGGAGGAGCAACGCAATGTGCCTATTACAGAGGCCAAGAATATGGGAGCCATGGCCTTGTTTGGTGAAAAATATGGAGAGTTTGTTCGTGTCATTGCCTTCGATCGGGAGCACTCAGTAGAGTTGTGTGGTGGCATCCATGTACTCAATACGGGCCATATAGGCTACTTCAAAATTGTCTCGGAAAGCTCTGTAGCCGCCGGTGTGCGCCGAATAGAGGCAGTAACAGCTGTATCTGCCGAAGAATTTGTGCAACAGCAACTTAATGAACTTAATGCGGTACGTGAGGTACTAAGCACGCAAAACAACGTGTCTGGTGCCGTGCAAAAGCTGCAGGAAGAAAACAAAGCCTTGCAAAAGCAACTGGAGCAATTCGAACTGAAGCAACTCTCTTCGCTTAAAAATACCCTTGCTACAAAGGCGCAGACTTTAGGAGAAGTAAACTTTATCGCTGAAGTGGTGGAGGTAAGCACGGCAGATTACCTGAAAAAGCTCGCTTTCGATCTGCGACAGGCGGTAGAAAACCTGGTGCTTGTTCTGGCTGCTGAGATTGATGGAAAACCTCAGATCGCAGTCATGCTGTCTGATAATCTCGTTTCCGATAGGCAACTGAATGCAAGCCAACTGGTTCGTGAACTAGCTAAGGAGATTAAAGGCGGAGGCGGAGGCCAGCCCTTCTATGCCACAGCTGGAGGAAAAGATGCCTCAGGTTTGCAGGCCGTACCAGCCAAGGCACAGGAATTAATTAAAAAATCATTAAACAACTAATCTGTACCTTAAACAGATGGATGCAACCATAAGAGATAAGTACCAAGTAGTAATCGGTTTAGAAGTTCACGCGCAGCTGCTAACTGAAAGCAAAGCCTATTCTTCCGACTCAACGGAGTTTGGTATGATGCCAAACACAAACCTGAGCGTAATTACACTGGCTCACCCAGGCACACTTCCGCGCATAAATAAAAGGGTAGTGGAGATGGCTGTGAAAATGGGATTGGCCACCAATTGCGACATTACCCGTTACAATGTGTATGCACGCAAAAATTATTTCTACCCCGACCTTCCAAAGGGTTACCAGCTCACGCAGGACAAAACACCTATCTGTACTGGCGGGCACCTGGTAGTTAAGAATGAAGAAGGAAAAGACAGCCGTATTGGCATTACCCGCATCCATATGGAAGAAGATGCTGGAAAATCGATGCACTTACCAGGTGAGGTTGAGACCTTAGTAGACTACAACCGCGCAGGAGTGCCCCTGATCGAAATTGTGTCGGAGCCGGATATGCGAGATTCTACAGAGGCTTATAATTACCTACAGGAGGTTCGCCGCCTGGTGCGTTACCTCGAAATCTGCGATGGTAACATGGAAGAAGGTTCTTTCAGGTGCGATGCGAACGTTTCAGTTATGCTGAAGGGAGCTGATAAATTTGGAACTAAGGTGGAGGTAAAGAACATGAACTCCTTCCGAAACGTGCAACGCGCTATAGAGCATGAAGTAGAGCGGCAGATTGTAATAATAGAGGCAGGCGGAACGATCGAAGGTGAAACCCGCGGCTTTGACGCAAATACCGGCACCACATCGAGCCAGCGGACAAAAGAAACGATGAACGATTACCGGTACTTCCCGGAGCCGGACCTGCCACCGCTTATTATTGAAAAGGAGTGGCTGAACCGCATCAAAGAAACTATGCCAAGCCTGCCACAGGCTCTCTACAACCGATTTGTAAATGAATTCGGATTACCAGAGTATGATGCAAACGTGTTGACAGACACTAAAGAAGTTGCCTTATATTTTGAGGAGCTCTGTAAGCATACGAGCAATTACAAAGCAGCCTCGAACTGGGTAATGGGGCCCGTAAAATCGTATTTAAATGAACTGCAGTTGCACATCAGCGATTTCCCGCTGCAGCCACAGACTATTGCCGACCTTATCGCGTTAATAGATAGTAATAAGGTAAGCCATTCGGTGGCGTCTAAAAAGATTTACCCTTACCTGCTGGAGAACCCTGGCAAAACGCCCCATCAGGTGGCAGAGGAGCAAAATCTCCTTCAGGAATCTGATAGCAGCTCATTACAACAAATTGTAGCAGAGGTCTTGGCCGAAAACCCCAAGAAAGTAGCCGAGTTTAAAGCCGGTAAGCAATCGTTGGTTGGAATGTTCATGGGCGAAATCATGAAAAAGACCAAAGGAAAAGCCGATCCAAAAGTAGCCAATCAATTGCTGCGCGATGGCTTAAATAGTAAATAAAATAAAATGAAACTAAATAACTTATTAGCGATTGCTTCTGCAGTAGTGTTACTGGGTGCATGCCAGGGAAATAAGCCTGCTTCTAACGGAGGCAATGCCTATGTAATTAAAGGGAAGCTTCAAAACGCTTCCGAAGGAAACATCTACTTGTTTGAACTGGGAGAAACACAGTTTGTAGCCCGTGATACTTCGGCCATTGCACAGGATGGAAGCTTTCAATTTGAAGGCTCTGTGGCCGAACCTTCCTTTTACAGGGTAGGACTCGACCAACAGAATGGACTGATGCTGGTGCTCGAGAACAAGGACATTAAAGTAGAAGCTGATGCCAGTAACCTGGCCACCACTGCTAAAGTAGAAGGATCGGAAGATTCTAAACTGTTGCAGGAGTGGTTCCAGTTAAACGAGGAGTTAAAGGAGAAGGAGGCGGCGCTCACGCCTCGCTTTAACGAAGCCATGGCATCCGGAGATGAGGGTGCGGTGCTTGCGGTGCGCGAAGAATACTTGGGCTACCGCAAAAAGCTGCGAAACTTTATTGCAGAAAACCCTGGTTCTCTGGCCTCTGTATTCGGAATATTAAGCTTTGTGAACCCAATAGAAGAGTTTGCCTTTGCAGACAGCATGGTAACGCTCTATTCTGAGCAATTGCCGGAGTCCAAATACACTGCCATGCTCAACAAGCAGCTGGAAGGACTAAGAAGCACTGCAGTAGGGGCTATGGCTCCGGATTTTGCACTGACTACGCCGGATGGTGGCTCCATTGCACTTTCCTCTTTAAGAGGCAAGTATGTACTGATAGATTTCTGGGCATCGTGGTGCGGCCCTTGCCGCCAGGAGAACCCAAATGTAGTTCGCATGTACAACCAGTACAAAGACAAAGGATTTGAGATATTTGGAGTATCGCTTGATCAATCGAGAGATAAGTGGCTGGCAGCTATTGAGAAAGATAAGTTAACATGGCCACAAGTTTCAGACCTGAAAGGCTGGGAGAGCAGTGCCGCCCAACTGTATAAGGTAACTGCCATTCCACAAACAGTACTTATTGATAAAGAAGGCAAAATTATAGCAAAGGGCTTAAGAGGTCCGGACCTGGAAGCAAAATTAGCCAGTCTGCTCAATTAGTTTTTCAAGAACATAGAAAAAGCCCTAGCCGAAAGCTGGGGCTTTTTTGTTGCCGCTCAGCATAGCTGCTCGCTTCAGGTAAGTAAATTATGCTAATAGAATGACCCTTCCGGAGCTAAATTGGAGAAAAATACACAAGGGTATTTTGATCAATAGCTCAACGGGCATGTCTAACACAGCTATATTCTTTAAGCTCTGCACATCGGGAAATTATTATAATAAAAGCACCCTTCCAGAGTCAAATTAGTTGTTTTATGCTCTTGGGTTCAATGTCCAAAAGGAGGAGTTATAGAAACACCTGCCGAAGCGCATTCCAAAGTAGTTTCTTTTGCTCCGGGTCTTTGTCGAGCACCGCTAAAGACTGTGAGAAAATAATGGGGACCTGATCTACAAGCACCGGATTGTAAAGCGTGAATTTGTCGTGTGGCAACTGGGTGTCGATGCGGCTGGCAAAGCTGATGATGTGGTTCACTTTTAGTTTTTGCTGCAGCTCCTCAAATTGGGCTATGCTACCTGAAACATTATTCACAAAAGCAACATCCTGCGGACCGAGCCCAATCGCTGCCAGAATTTTTCGAAGGAACTCTAGCTGCGGAAGGTTCTGAAATACTGCATCATCCAGCGTAACCAGCACAATAACTCCTTTTTGGTTTTCACCAATAACAGTAAATGTTGGAGGAACAGTGGCCGGTTCTGCAGGAGTGGCTGATGGTATTTCTGCTGTCTGCGACTGCAACTGCAACTGGTTCTGAACAGGAGCAGGGTGGGCAATAATAGCAGGCTCTGGTTCAGAAGCTGGGAGAGGCATATCAAAAAGCAGTGTTTCACCGGGAACTACATAAAGTGTCTCGGTCAAAAAATGCTTTAAAAATACGCCATTAAGTTCTTCTGCCGCAAGCCCCATGCTCTATTCTTCCTTGATGTCAAAAATAGATTTTAGTTCTACCGCATCACTTGGTTTCATACGGCCAGCAAGTACAAGGCGCAACTGTCGGCGACGAAGGGCTCCCTCAAAGTGCTTTTGTTCTTCTTCTGTTTCCGGAATTGCTTCTGGCACATCGATAGGGTTACCAAGTTGGTCTACAGCCACAAAAGTGAAAAAGGCTTGGTTAGACAGGAATTTCTTCCCGCTCGGAATGTCTTCTGCATACACTTCAATATGCACTTCCATAGAAGAATTAAAGGCACGCGTTACCTTTGCCTCCAGCGTCACCACATTACCAAGTCGAATGGTTTCAGAAAAGGATACGTTATCTACCGAAGCCGTTACTACGATTCTGTTAGAGAACTTTTGAGCAGAGATGGCAGATACAATATCCATCCAGTGCATCATGCGGCCACCCATCAGGTTGTTTAGTGTGTTGGTGTCGTTGGGCAACACCAATTCCGTCATGATAACGTAAGAGTCTTTTACTTTTTTCTGTTTACGCATTCTTCTTAAGTATTTATACAAATATACTCTTCAGCTCCCAAACCGTAAAACAAAAATTAAAGATGCGTATGTTACTTGGTGCCTTATTCGTTAATTTCCCAACCAGATTTACCTAACAGAGGCACAAATTTAAAGTCTGAAAATTCTTCTCTAGTAAAATCGTTTTCGCCGGTACGGGTAATACGGAGCATCTTCTGTAGCTTTTCATCACCCACCGGAATTACCAATATTCCGCCTATGGCTAATTGCCGCACCAGGCTTTTAGGAATACCCGGTGCACCTGCTGTTACAATGATCTTATCGTAAGGAGCATGCCGAGGAAGGCCTTCAGAACCGTCGCCATGGAAGGTGTGCGGGCGCAGGTTGTAAGTTCTGAAGAACCGGCGCGCCTTTTCGTACAGCACCTTGTTAAACTCTATGGTATACACATGGGGCGTAATTTGTAGCAGCACCCAGCACTGGTAACCCGACCCTGTTCCGATCTCCAGTACTTTATCGGTTGGTCTAAGGTTAAGCAGCTCTGTTTGGAAGGCAACGGTATAGGGCTGCGAAATGGTTTGACCTTCACCAATCGGAAATGCCTTGTCTTCGTATGCCTGCTCCAGAAAAGCTCCTTCGAAGAAGAAGTGCCTAGGCACAGCCTCCATTGCGGCCAGCACCTGCTCACTTCTAATTCCTTTTTCGCGCAGTAGCTTTACCAATGCGCGCCGCATTCCTTTGTGTCTGTATAAGTCAACTTGCATTCTAAAATGGTTTATGCCAAAAAAAAACGGCTCACTCTTTATAAGTACTAAATTTAACGCGAACCGGACGTTTGATTTTGCGAAAATAAAGAACCAGGCCGAATAATAATATTTTAAAGGCAAATGAGTTTGGTTCAAAACCACAGAAGAAGCCAGTTATTCCATTCAATTTCTTAATTTTATGCATCTAAAATAAAGACAATATGTTTACAGGAATAATTGAGGCAACAGGTAAGGTAGAAGCCATTCGGGCCGAAAACACGAACAAGCACTTTACCATTTCCTGCCCCTTTACCAGCGAATTGAAGATAGACCAGAGCGTCGCTCACAACGGTGTTTGTTTAACTGTGGTCGACATTTCAGGCCAAAACTATATAGTTACAGCCATTGATGAAACGC
This sequence comes from Pontibacter sp. 13R65, assembly GCF_047525655.1. NCBI lineage: Bacteria > Pseudomonadati > Bacteroidota > Cytophagia > Cytophagales > Hymenobacteraceae > Pontibacter > Pontibacter sp. 13R65. The sequence goes on along the minus strand of NZ_JBLIQL010000002.1, from coordinate 71,061 downwards.
TGAAAAAAACCAGCCTTAACACCCTGGCAGAAGGCGATGTCGTAAACCTGGAGCGCTGCATGCAGGCCAATGGCAGGTTCGACGGGCATGTGGTGCAGGGGCACGTGGACCAGACAGGCCGGTGCGAATCTGTATCTGACGAAAATGGCAGCTGGCTTTTTACCTTCAGCTACGACCCGGCAGCTGGCAATGTAACCGTAGAAAAAGGATCTATCTGCGTGAACGGCATCAGCCTGACGGTGGTAAACTCTCAGGCCGATCGTTTTTCAGTGGCTATTATTCCGTATACCTATGAGCATACAAACCTGCAACATGTAAAACCCGGTGATAGTGTGAATCTGGAGTTCGACATTATTGGCAAGTATGTTAAACGCCTTTTAGGTCAGTCTTAGCCTGTTTTAAGCTGTAAAGCCTTTGGGAGGCCATTTTTATTAGAAGAATTTGGTAGCTGGTTGTTGATGGCTGGAAGCGGATTGTTAAGAGGCTTAATTAATTAAGGATTAAATTGTTAAAAAGAGCAGGTAAGGCTTCGCAGCTCCTTCGAGGATTGTGCCAGAGCAGCTGCTGAAGATAAAAGTCTAGTATCTAGCATCCAGAATTCAAAATCATAGAAAAGCCTAGAATTAAGATGAAGTGCCAGGAGGAATGGAGCTAAAAAATGGTTGGTTAACAAAAACAAAAGGAGAAATCAGGTTTTAAACTGGTTTCTCCTTTTGTTATGCTGCTGCTACTGCTGCTTAAATTACTGGGTCCTTTTTGAGAGAAGGGTAGTAGAGCAGGATATATCGATAACCAATAGAAGAAGCAAAGGCCAGCATGGAGCCTAAAAGCGCTCCTCCAACAATATCGCCTGGGTAGTGCACTCCCAGGTAAATTCTGCTGTACGATACTATTACCGCCCAAGCCACCAGCACCACCTTAAAAATAAAGTAGCGGTCCGACAGAATCAGGTTAAAGAAAACCGCCAGTGCAAAGGCCGTAGAAGCATGCGAGGACATGAAGCCAAACTGTCCGCCGCAGCCATGCACTATATTTACCAGCCCTTCCAGGTCAGGTTCATAGCAGGGGCGGAGGCGGGCAAAGAAGGGCTTTAGGATGCCAGAAGCAATAAAATCGGCTAGGCCAATTGCTACTACACTCATTGCCAGCATCGGGATACTTTGCCTACGGTAGCGGTAGATTACGTAGGCTATCAGCAGTACGTAAAATGGGATCCAGACATATTTATCGGATACCAATATCATTACGGTATCCCAAAACGGATTGTGTTGGCTGTTTAGCGAAACAAACAGCTCTTGATCAAACTTCTCTAATTCCTCCATACTTGGCTACTATAGCACATTAATCCAGTCGATATCCTTTTTTAGGTATTTTTGAGTTTCTGCCTCCGGGCTTCCAGGTTCCGGTTGGTGGTTGTATTCCCAGGAGGCATACTTCGGCAGGCTCATCAGGATAGACTCGATGCGGCCACCGGTGGCAAGGCCGAATTTTGTGCCACGGTCATACACCAGGTTAAATTCCACATAGCGTCCTCTCCTGATCAGCTGCCAATGCTTCTGCTGCTTATTATAAGGTAAATTCCGGTTCTGGTTTATAATATTTGTGTAGAAAGGTGCAAAGGCACGAGCCATATCCTGTACAAAAGCAAAACGCTGCTCAATGGTAATTTCGTCTGTAGCCATCAGCCTGTCGAAAAAGATGCCGCCTACGCCCCGTGTTTCTTTGCGGTGGTCGTTGTAAAAGTAGTCGTCGGCCCATTTCTTAAACTCTGGATAGTAAGAGGGGTGGTGTTTGTCACAGACTGCTTTCATGGCTTTATGGAACTCCTTTGCCTGTTTCAGGTCCAGGTAGATGGGTGTAAGGTCTATACCGCCGCCAAACCACGCTTTGCCATTGCCAGCTTCAAAGTAGCGGACGTTCATGTGCGTAATAGGCACCATAGGGCTGTGCGGGTGCAATACCACCGAAACGCCAGTGGCAAAAAAAGCAGGATCAGGCATTTCGAGCATTTTCAGGAAGGCGGGCGAAAGTTGCCCCTGCACCGCCGAAAAATTGACACCACCTTTTTCCAGCACATTTCCCTGTTGGATTACACGCGAAATGCCGCCGCCGCCCTCTGCATGTTGCCACACATCAGCCGCAAAAGTGGCACCGCCATCACAGGTTTCTAGGTCGTGGCACAAGTCGTTTTGGAATTGCCGGAAAAATGCTTCAACTTCTTCTCTGAACATAGGTATAAAGTATTATTTTTGAGTGAGGGCAAAATTACTGAATAAAGCCTGTTCTGCCGAACCTGAACCTAACTTTTAGCAGTAAGTTCACACTCAGCATCATAACTTTATATAAAGGATGACTAAATGCATTCTTTTTTATCTACCTGAAACAAACTACAAAAGACCAGTCTACATATGCAACGAGAAACGATGGAGGCCCTGAAGATAGAGCTGGCAACATTAAAAAAAGCTTACCGCCTGATGGTTACCGCCAAAACCATGGGCGAAACCTACGAAGAGGAAAAAGCCATCTGCAGCAAGTATGTACACAGCACCTCCCGCGGACACGAGGCTATTCAGCTTGCAACCGCGTTTCAGTTGCAGCCATACGATTTTTTGGCTCCTTATTACCGCGATGAGTCATTGCTTTTGGGCCTTGGGTTAAAGCCTTACGAAATGATGCTGCAGCTCATGGGCAAAGCTGACGATCCGTTTGCAGGTGGCCGCACTTATTACGGACACCCTTCCATGAAGCGGGAAGGTTTCCCAATTATTCCCCACCAAAGTTCTGCTACCGGCATGCAGGCCATACCGGCCACCGGCATGGCCCATGGATTGGCCTACTTGGAATCGCAGGGGCTGCTTAAGGGAGAGCAAAAGCCTGTGGTACTTTGCTCTATCGGCGACGGTGCCGTAACAGAGGGTGAGGTGGCAGAGGCCTGGCAAATGGCCGTGCTCAAACAGCTTCCGATTATTTACCTGGTGCAGGACAATGAGTGGGGAATTTCGGCGCAGGGCAAAGAAATGCGCGCCATGGATGCCTACGAGTATGCTGCCGGTTTTAAAGGTATGGAACGGCTCCGCCTCGACGGTTCTGATTTTGCAGAATCATTTGAAGGCATGCGAGTGGCTTTTGAGTATGCCCGCCAACTGCGCAGACCTATATTGGTGCATGCCCGCTGCCCGCTGCTCAACCACCATACCTCCGGCGTTAGGCGGGAGTGGTACCGGGGCAACAGCCTCGAAAAGGAAGCCGCACGTGACCCTCTGCCAAAGCTAAAACAACTCCTGCTCGATGCAGATGTGCCGGAAACAGAAATTAAGGAACTGGAGCAGCAGGCAATAGACCTGGTGAGGCAGGATTTTGCACGTGCTTTAGATGCCGCCACACCAGATCCTGGTACTTACGATCAGCATATTTTCGCACCCACACCAGTAACTGCCGAAGCAGGCAACCGCAAGCCGGCCAAAGCCGAAAAAGTGACGATGGTGGATGCCGCGTTGCATGCAGTAGACGATATTTTGAGAACATACCCAGAGACCATATTTTATGGCCAGGATGTTGGCGGTGAGCTAGGAGGCGTTTTTAGAGAGGCGGCTCTGCTGGCAAAGAAATATGGCGATGCACGTGTATTCAATACGCCTATTCAGGAGGCCTACATAATAGGCTCTACAGCAGGCATGTCGGCAGTAGGAGTGAAAGCCATAGTAGAAATCCAGTTTGCCGACTACATCTGGGCAGGAATGAACCAGTTGGTAGTTGAACTATCAAAGAGCTGCTATCTGACCAATGGCAAATTTCCTGTTCAGGCGCTGATACGGGTGCCCATTGGAGCTTATGGTGGAGGAGGCCCGTACCACTCCGGCAGTATAGAGTCTACCTTGCTCAACATCCGAGGCATTAAAGTAGTGTATCCGTCTAACGCGGCAGATATGAAAGGCCTTATGAAAGCTGCTTTTCTGGACCCGAATCCGGTGGTCATGCTGGAGCACAAAGGACTTTACTGGTCTAAAGTGCCAGGCACGGAGGAGGCCCGAACAGTGGAGCCAGACGAAGACTATGTACTGCCACTGGGAGTCGCTAGAGTGGTACAGTATGCGCAGGACGAGCAGGTGCAAGCCGGCAATAGCCTGACAGTTATAACTTACGGAATGGGAATATACTGGGCAAAAGCAGCTGCCGAACGCTTTACAGGTTGTGTTGAAATACTGGACCTCCGTACCCTAAACCCACTTGATTTCGACAGTGTGGTGGCATCGGTGCAGCGGCATGGTAAAGCCCTTGTGCTAACTGAAGAACCTTTGCTCAACTCCTTCGCCGAATCGTTAGCAGGCCGCATTTCCAAAGCATGTTTCCAGCAGCTCGACGCGCCAGTATTTACACTGGGAGCCGCTAATTTACCGGCTTTGCCACTAAGTATAGAGCTGGAGCGCATGGTGCTGCCAAATGCCCAAAAAGTAGCAGCGGCTATGGAAGAGTTGCTCAACTATTAGCGACTCTTTAACGTGCTTTGCGCTCGGGGTCAGCCCTAGACCCAATTGCCTTATATAATGGCTCTGGAAGGCCCTTTTCATTAGAAGAATTGGGGAAAAGATTTTAGAACGGATAACCAATACCAATTGTCAGGTTGCTTTGGTTGTTCCTGGAGAAAAAGTCCCAGAACTTGAAATTGCTGATGATAAAGTTATTGCCATCTAAGGCGGCCGGATCGTAGACTTTAGTGGCAAAATCGAACCGGAGAATTAGAACCGATAAATCGAAGCGAAGGCCGAAACCTGTTCCTACCGCAAATTCTTTGTAAAACCTGTTAAAGGCAAAGTCGGCGCCTGGTCGCTCCGGGTTTTCCCTCAGAAACCATACGTTACCGGCATCCACAAACACAGCGCCATTTAAAAAACTGAACATGTTAAAGCGATATTCCATGCTGCCCTCTATCAGCACCTCGCCGGGCTGCTCCGGCGTAAAGTCTCGGACCTCTACCGGCGCACCGTTCACTGTGTCGATGGAGGTGGTGGCGTAGGAGCCGGGGCCCAGTCTTCTTACAAGCCAGGCGCGCACACTCGAGCCGCCACCTGCAAAAAAGTATTTGTCGTAGGGTAGGAGGTCAGTTTTAAATAGAGGATTGCCTAAGCCCATGTTGACCCTGTAAACAAGAAACCGCTTGCCGCCTAAGGGAATGTAGCGCCTGTAGTCGGGGTTAACCTTTACAAACTGAAAGGTGTTGAGGCCGCCAAGTTTGGGGTTAAAACCCAGCCTTTGCGATAAGCCGCCTACCTCGAGCTGCAGTCGGAACAGCCGGGCATCGCGGGTTTGGGTAAAGTCGTTGGTGTTATAGGTGGCATTAAAGGAAATGGTAGAAATAAACGCTGGCCTGAAACTCTCGATAAGCGACCTGCTACCCTGGCTGAACCGCTCCAGGTACTCCCGGAACCGCCGAAAGTTTTTACCCACAGTATCTACCTGCGCAATCTGAAGGTTTACAGGAGAAAAGATGTACTGCAGGTAAGGCGGCTGTGCCGGAGTGCGAGATTTTTGCCAGATATAGGACAGGGCCAGGTCATAGTTTGTCCGATGGTACTCATCGCGGTCTACATCGGTATAACCTGCGTAAATCCTGGTTCGGGGATTGTTGTCGCTAAGAACCTTGCCTCCGCCATAAGGCAGCAGGAAAGTAGGGAACGACAAGGCTACATCGGCTCCTAATTCCCTAATAATGACTGTTTGACGACTGTCTAGACTCACTTGCCCTTCGTAACCGCCACGCAAGCCGAAATCCAGGTTCTCGGCTCCTCCAAACACATTTCGCACCCGCAGCCGCAGGCTTGTAAAAGGCCCTGGCACACGTTCCGAGTAGTTGAGACCTAGCTCCGCAGTTTCCTGAAATTTTTTGGTTGGCACGGCATTCACAAAGGCATTGAGCCGGTACCGAGTCGTGTCATCTGGCGACTCCACCTTGGTATACACTATGTTGTTAAACTGGAATACATCTAGCTCAGACAGCCTCCGCTGTGTAACTGTGGTTCTTATCTGGCTATAAGGTCGCCCGGCCTCAATATCTGTTTTTAGGTCGAGTATGCGAGGTGAGTATTTGTGGTTGTAAGACAGGAATTTTATATTGTTGTACTCAATGGTATCGCGGGTGCGGCCAAAACGGTCATTGTCAGTTTTGAAATAAACGTTTTCGATGGTGTAAAGCGGGTGATGGTCAGAGTTCTCCGGGTTGTCTACCACCACATCCAGGCGCACGGTATTTCCCCCAAAGCTGGTGTCTACATCAAAACGGATATAGGCTTTGGCAAAATCATAGAAGCCATTGTTTCGAAGCGAATTATAAATCCGATCTCTTTCCTCTGTCAGTACCTGATCGTCGTAAATGTCGTTCAGCTTCAGCAGAGATCGGGTAGACGTCCGCTTTACCACACGCAGCACAGCCGTATCAGGAATGGCATAGTTGAGGTGAGAGTACCGGTAAGGTTCCTTTTCCTTTATATTAATGGTAATGTAAACTTTCTTTCCTTTAACTTCTTTCTCGTAAGCCGACTCGTGGTTAAAATAGCCGCGGCCATTCATGTAGAAGTCGATCTGTTTCATGGTGGCCTTCATGAGAGTGGAGTCGTAAATGGCAGGTGGCTCTCCAAGTTGCATAAAGAAGTTGCCTTCTTCTTTTTTATCCTGCAACCGCTCTATTCTCTGCTCAAACCGAGACTGAATTCTTCTGATCTTGAGCGTATCGGTTTCGGCATCCCTTATCTTTTCCTCCCGCTTAATTTCCTGCTTCTCAATCCGCTTATCTATTTTTTCGGGCGCGTAGAACCGCTTTCCAAAATAATAAAACGAAAGGTAAGGCGTAGACCAGAGAATAACCCGGTTAGGTTGCTGCTGGTAAAGTGAGGCGATGCTCAAGGGCTCAATATTTTTTAGCCCATTGGTTTTAATGCTAACTAGAAGTTCCTCATTCTCAGCCAAGTGACGTGTAGGAACACAGCCTGCAAAACTAAAAATTGTAATTAACAGGGTGAATATGTAAAATCGTGGGTTCAAACGTTTCAGCTATGTTATCTAAGGCAGTACTAAAGTATATTAATTCCTTACAAATAAAAAAATACCGCCACCAGCACCAGGCATTTGTGGTGGAGGGTGCTAAAAGCGTAATGGAGCTGCTCAAAGCCGATTTCGAGCTTCAGCACCTGTTTGTTACAGAAGCATTTTACCACGAAAATACCAAAACTTTAGCAAAGGGCTACCGCTATCATATTGTTACCGAGGAAGAACTTACCAAAGCGGGCACTTTTGCCAGCAACAATGCCGCTCTGGCGGTTGCAAAGATGCGAACTGTGCCGCCAATACAACTAAAAAATACTGATTTTATTATTGCGCTCGACGATGTGCGTGACCCCGGAAACCTGGGCACCATTATCCGAATTGCAGACTGGTACGGCATTAGCCAATTGGTTTGTTCAGAAAACTGTGCCGATTTTTACAATCCGAAAGTTATATCGGCCACAATGGGGTCTTTTACAAGAGTTCAGGCACAGTACCTCGACCTGGTAGAGTGGCTGAAGGAGCAAAAGAAGGTTGGCTTGGCTGTGTATGGAGCTTCGCTTGCCGGAGAGAACCTGCATAAGCAGCAGTTGCAGCCGCAGGGCATCGTGGTGTTAGGGAACGAAGCCAATGGCATTCGGCCAGAAGTAGAAGCCTGTATGACCCACCTGATCAAAATTCCGGCTTTTGGCAAAGCAGAGTCGCTGAATGTAGCTACTGCCACTGCCATTATCATCGATAACTTTAAAAGGAACAGCTGAGACTAAATTTTTGGGTGTAGAAAGAGCAAAACTTTTCCTGTTTACCCTTGGCGCAATATGATCCTAAAAGCTTCTGGAAGGGCAAATTCATTTAGATAATTTCTTTCAGGTTGCGTAATAGCCACAAAAAAGGTTCTGCTGCAAGGGCAACAGAACCTTTTTTGTGGTAGAAACTAATTTTATAATAACCGGAAACCAAAGCTGATCACGTTTACATCCGGACCGCGGTCGTCTCTGAACAGGCTGTTCATGTTGTATTTCACGAAAAGGTCCAGGTTTCCGTAGCCGATTACGCCTGTCAGGCCGTACTGGAAGTCGTTGAGGTTGTAGTTGCTGCGCACTTTGTCTTTTTCGGTGCTGCCGCCTTCGCTGTATTTCAGTTTAGAGTGGCTGCCTAAGCGGTAACCTGCAAAACCACCAGCGCCAATTTTAAAGCCTTCCTTACCGTTAGCGCGCTTAAATTTGAGCATCGGCATAATCGGCAGGTTAACAGAGGAGTGCGTTAACTTTGATTTTGCGTAGCTGATGTCAGTTGCTCTTCTGAAGTAGGTAATATCGTTTACATCTTCCTCTATTACATAGTTTCTATCGAACATGTAGTTGTTAAAGGCGAACCCCAGGCCAGAAATAACATAGAAGGGACTTGTTCTTCCGCCTACCTGCGATGTCATGCGCCAGTTGATGCTCACATAACGCGATCCGAGTGGTTTCAGGTCCGGAATAGGAGATCCGCCCTGTGTCTCGTTCTGATTTACAAAAGTGTTCAGGCCAAGGTCCAGGTCCAGTCCGAAACGGGTAGGCTTGAAGGGTTTTTCTTTTTTAGTTTTGGTGCTGTCGGAGCGGGAAGGGGTGTTTACATTTACCCTGGTGTTTTTGCCATCCTCCCGTACTTCCACATCTATTTTAATGTTTTTGTTGATGCGGATTTCGTGCCGTTCTGTTTTGGTGGTGTCGTTCTGGTCAGCGCCTTGTACCATAATGGTAACCTGCTCGGCGTCGGAGCTGCTTCCTTTTTCAGAAGGAGTAATGGTAACGGTCATTTGCTTGGAGTTAGTTGCCTTGCTGGTACGCTCCAGATTATCTACTTCGCCGGCATATTTGCTGATAACCGTTATAAGAGAGTCGAGGCTGTAGTTGCGGAAGGCCTGTAGCTGCTCCATGTTATCCAGAAAGAGCACCATTTTAGCTCCGTTTGGCATCTTAACTACTATGGTATCTTGGGCACCAAAGCGTTCGCCTATGGTAAGACCGCCTTTGGCAGACACACCGGTAGCGGCAGCCATGAAAATGGCCGTAATGAGTAGGAATAATCGTTTCATGATTTTAGGATTAGAGATTAATGACTTTTGAGAATTTTTGTTTTCCTATTTGAGTTTCCAGGGCAATCTGATCTGTGTGAATACCAAGATCAGAAAGCTCTACTGGTTCGCCCAAGGCGATATTTTTAACTTGTTTAAAGATGCTTTTCGCTACCTGCTGCTTTTTATCCAGGCCAGTGAGGGGCTCATCCTTTTCCGGTTGCTGCATGGCTACAGTTTGGGAGTTCATGGAACGCTTTATAATAATCTCGACGCGCTCCTGTTTTTCTGCTGTGGTAACACGGGCTTCTGGTATAATTACCTCCGGTTTGTCTTGTTCGGTTAGAGTAGCCAAAGCACGTTCAGGCGCAGCTGGGGCAAGTGGCTCCACTTGCTTTACAGTATTTGTTTTTTTAACCGGAGCCGTCTTGGCTATGGCCTTAGCAGGTGCCGCCTGTTTCTCAACCGGAGAAGCTGGTTCGGTTGACGTAATATTTTCAGGCTTGCCTGGTTCTGCTACCACCGCTCCAGGAGCTTCGGCTTGTTGAGCTGGAGTGTTTTGGGCTATAGTCTCTGGTGTGCCGGGTGCCGTTTTCTCTGTTTGTGCCAGGGCAGGAGCCTTTTCGGTTTGGTTCTGCCTGAGGCTGAAGAATACAAGTCCTGCGGCAAGTAACAAGGCCACAGCGGCTGCCACTCCATAATTACGGTACCACGCCAGGAACACCCCCTTTTTATCTTCCTGCTCAGGCTGGGCCTGCGGCATTTCAGTTTCTATTCGCTCCTGCAGCCGGTTCCAAAGGTCGGCTGGCGGTGTAGGAGAGGAGTTGCCTAAACGCTCTTTAAAAATTTTATCTACTTCTTCTGGTTTCATGTTGTTCCTCCTTTTACTTGGCAATGGCTTCGTTGCCGCTCAATCTGCGCTGGAGCATGGCCCGGGCCTTGCTCAACTGCGACTTCGAAGTGCCTTCTGTTATGCCTAACATATCAGCAATTTCTTTATGCCCATAGCCTTCAATGGCGTACAGGTTAAATACGGCTCTATAGCCTGCGGGCAGGTTCTGGAGCAGCTCCAGTAATTCTTCTTCTGCCAGTTCCTGGTCTGCACCGGTTGTCGCGGCTACCTGAATATGGCTGTCTTCTATCGCCATGTGCAGCGGCTCCTTTTTACGAAGAAAGCCAAGTGCCTCATTTACCATAATACGTCTTACCCAACCTTCAAAACTGCCTTTTGCCTCGTACTGACCAATGTGCTGGTAAATTTTCATAAAACCGTTCAGGAGCGCCTCTTCAGCATCCATCTGGTTTTTCAGGTAGCGAAGACAAACCCCGTACATGGAAGCCGCAAAGCGTTCGTAAAGGCATTTCTGCGCTTTACTTTCTGCCCGCTGGCAACCTGCTATCAGTTCTTGTTCTGTCACGCTGGGTAATTGTTTTACAAATAGTGTATGTTTTGGTTTTGATCTGAGCTTTTTGTTGCTCTTTGTCTCTAAGATGTAAAAACCTTAGCCGGAGGTTGCCTGAGGTATCTTAAATTTCTGAAATTTTTTTTACTGAGGAGGTTTAGGTATGGTAAATATTTTAGTATGAGTGTTTTAAGCGCTGTTTTTGGTTATAAATTTACTTTCATCAAGAAAAATAGCTTAAAAAGATAAAGGGGCCCCTTGCGGTAAAAAACTTAAAACAGCTCTGGAAGGCACTTTTCATTAGCAGAATTTAATTAATGTGCTGATGATAAAATGTACTGATGTGGGGTTTTTGAACTACTGGTAAAACTCCACAGGGTGCGCCGCTACTGGCGAGTCAGTTTTTAGAACACCAGTTTCAGAATAAGTCTTGAAGCTTAAATCTAGCTTCTATATTCTCTAAAATGCCTCTGGAAGACCGGTTTCATTAGCATAATTTATTAACCTGTCAGAAGTAAGTTCCCGCAGGTTCAAAGGATGGTAGCTCCCAGCAAAAGAGGGCTTACTAAAGATACGCACCTGTTTGTAGTAAAAGAATCTTGTTAAAGCTTTTAAATTAAAGTTTAACCATTAAATTTTAGATGCGAATGCTTATCTTTGCCGCATGAATTTTACCGCTTTGTTCTTTTGCTTTTATTTGTGCTGGATGGCCTGTTTGCCATGCACCGATAAGGTACTGGACCACAGCGAGCATCATCCTAACCTGGCAGATGTGTCTGATTCTACCGGGCATTCTCCTTTTCATGAAGACAGCTGCCCCATATTTTGCAGTTGTGGCTGCTGCGCCACTTACACGGTTACCGTAGAGCCGGAGCAGTTTGTTTTTAAGCTTTACTTTAAACCAAAGAGTAAAGCCATTACCTATCCATCGGAGCGACAGCTTACCTGTTATTACTCCTTCTGGCGACCGCCTAGACCCTTGGTTTAACTTCTGAACAACTTCAGTTACATGTGCTTTGTAAGGACTGTATCCTAATGCTGGATACCTGCTGTGCCTTCTCTGCACTTTAAGACTGACTGCAGGCCAATTTGTTTTTTGGTCTAAGTAATTGCTGTGTCTGCACCTCTTCCTTTTAGCGAAAGGCACAGGTGTTAAAGCTTTTTCATTAGTTAATCCAAAATACTCATGTTCCCTAAAATTATTCAGTTTTCTATACAGAACAAGCTGGTAATTGGGTTAATGGTTTTCTGCCTGGTATTGTGGGGAGGTTATGGCCTCACACAGTTGCCGGTAGATGCTGTGCCCGATATTACCAACAACCAGGTGCAGGTGGTAACTTCATCACCTACGCTGGCCGCTCAGGAAGTAGAGCGTTTTATTACCACTCCCATAGAGATTGCCCTCGCCAACGTACCTGATGTGGTAGAGATGCGATCCGTGTCCCGTTTTGGCTTATCTGTCATAACCGTTGTGTTTGAAGATAAGGTAGATCAGTACCTGGCCCGACAAATGATATCTGAAAGGTTAGGCGAAGCAGAACGCCAGATACCGGCCCAGTTAGGTACGCCGGAGCTGGCACCTGTTACTACTGGTCTGGGAGAAATTTACCAATATGTGCTGCTGCCCAAGCCGGGGAGCAGCAAAAAATACAGTGCTATGGAGCTGCGCACCATCCAGGATTGGATTGTGAGGCGGCAACTGCTCGGAACACCTGGTGTGGCCGATGTAAGCAGCTTCGGAGGCTTTGTGAAAGAATACGAGGTGGCCCTGGAGCCAAACCGGCTACGCAGCATGAACCTGACAGTGGCAGAAGTGGTAGCAGCCCTGGATGCCAACAACGAGAACACCGGTGCAGCCTACATCGAGAAAAACCAAAGTGCTTTTTTTATTCGTGGCCTGGGCCTCGTGAACACTTTAGAGGAAATAGAGCAGGTAGTGGTAGCTAACCGGCAGGGGGTGCCTGTTTTAGTGCGCGATGTCGCGCAGGTGCAGTATGGGCACCCGGTGCGATACGGCGCCCTCACCAGAAATACCGATGGCGAAGTGGTAGGCGGTATCGTGCTGATGCTAAAGGGCGCCAACTCTTCAGAAGTTATAAAGAATGTTCAGGCGAAAGTGGAGGCGATTCAAAGCTCGCTGCCGGAAGGGCTCATGGTGGAAGCCTACCTGGACAGGAGCAAACTGGTAGACAAGGCCATTAGCACCGTAGCCACAAACTTAATTGAAGGGGGCCTGATTGTTATTTTTGTTTTGGTGCTGTTGCTGGGTAACCTGCGGGCAGGTTTGGTAGTGGCCTCTGTTATTCCGCTTTCGATGTTGTTCGCCTTGGGTATGATGAACCTGTTTGGCGTGTCCGGTAACCTGATGAGCTTGGGAGCCATCGATTTTGGCCTGATCGTAGATGGCGCCGTGATTATTGTGGAAGGCGTGCTACATTTTATCGTGGTCAAAAATCAAAATTTGCCCTTACGTAAGCTCACTCAGCCCGAAATGGACAAAGAAGTGGAGTCTGCCGCCTCTAATATTATGAACTCCGCTGCTTTTGGGATGCTGATTATTCTGATTGTATACCTGCCGATTATGGCACTAGTGGGCATCGAGGGCAAAATGTTTAAGCCAATGGCCCAAACTGTGAGTTTTGCCATTCTGGGTGCCTTTATTCTCTCGCTCACCTATGTGCCTATGATCTCAACATTGGTTCTCAGTAAAAAGTCAAAGCACAAAGAGAACATCTCAGATCGCATTATGGGTTTTCTGCAGCGCTTGTACACACCAATTATTCATTTGGCTCTTCGATTTAAAGCCATTGTTGTGGGCCTGGCGGTGCTGCTGTTTACCTTCAGCCTGTTTGTGTTTAACAGCATGGGAGGCGAGTTTTTGCCGGACCTGGAGGAAGGGGACTTTGCCATGGACCTGCGGCTGGTGCCGGGTGCCTCGCTCAGTCAAACTATTAGTACCACCACCAAAGTAAGTGAGATACTGCTAAGGGAGTTCCCGGAGGTGGAAGGCGTGATTGGCAAAATTGGTACAGCCGAAATTCCCACAGATCCTATGCCTATAGAAGCCGCCGATGTTATGATTCTGCTCAAGGAGAAAGATGAATGGACCAGCGCCAGCAACCGCCAGGAACTGGCAGGCAAAATGGATCAGGCACTAAAAGTATTGCCGGGCATGAATTATGGTTTTCAGCAGCCCATGCAGCTCCGCTTTAATGAGCTCATGACTGGGTCTAAACAAGATGTAGCCATAAAAATTTTTGGCGACGACCTCAATAAGCTTTCTGAGTTGGGTGCCCAGGTAGATAAACTCATATCGCCTGTTGAAGGCGTGCAGGATGTGTACGTGGAGGAAGTAACGGGTCTCCCTCAGATTGTGGTTGAATATAAACGCGCCAGTATGTCGCAGTACGGGCTTAAGGTGGCCGATGTCAACACTGTGCTACGTGCTGCGTTTGCTGGGCAGGCTGCAGGGGCCGTGTACGAGGGGGACCGGCGGTTCGAGTTGGTAGTGCGCATGGAGGGAGAGTCGCGCAAAGATCTTGCCGATATAGGAAGTTTATTTATTCCGCTTCCGGCCGGAGGTCAGGTACAAGTGCAGCAGGTAGCCGATATCCGCTTTGAAGATGGCCCAATGCAGATTTCGCGAGAAGAAGGCCGCCGTAGAATTGTGGTAGGCTTTAACGTGCGCAACCGCGATGTGGAATCTATTGTGGCGGAGATTCAAGGCAAGCTGTCGCAGGAGCTAAACCTGCCTGCCGGCTATTTTGTAACGTATGGCGGGCAGTTCGAAAACCTGGTAAATGCCAAGAAGCGACTTTCTGTGGCTGTTCCGGCAGCTCTGTTGCTCATCCTGTTTTTGCTCTACCTTACCTTCAAGTCGGTGAAGCAAAGCCTTTTGATTTTCACCGCAATACCGCTTTCTGCAATAGGCGGTATTTTTGCACTTTGGCTTCGGGGTATGCCCTTTAGCATTTCGGCAGGCGTTGGTTTTATCGCTTTATTTGGTGTGGCCGTACTAAATGGCATTGTGCTCATTGGTTATTTTAACCAGCTAAAAGCAGAGGGTGTTACGGATGTATATGAGCGTATTATAAGAGGAACACGTGTCAGATTACGACCGGTACTCATGACTGCTTCAGTAGCGGCTCTTGGCTTTTTGCCAATGGCTTTGTCTGGTTCAGCCGGGGCCGAAGTGCAGCGCCCTTTGGCGACAGTTGTTATCGGTGGCTTGTTTACTTCTACTTTACTTACGCTGGTTGTGCTGCCGGTGCTGTACTATTTCTTTACTTCAAAAGAAAGGCCAAAAGTAGTTGTGAGTCAGGCTTATCATATTTCTTGGCCTATCCTTTTGGTTGGGTTGCTTGGTGTAGGGGCATTAGCCGCCATACCGGCGAAGGCACAGGAAACACCTAAACAAGAAATGACACTCCAGGAACTGCTGGAGGATGCTAAAATGAATAATCCTGATCTTAAAGCTACCTCCCAGTTAGTAGACCGTGAGATTGCCTTACGAGGAGCTTCTATTGACCTGCCGAAGACACAATTGGGCTACAGCAGGGGGCAGATCAGTACGATGAACAGGGATACATATATTTCGGCTTCACAGCAATTTGCTTTTCCTACAGTATATGCCAACCAGGCAAAATTAGCCGATGCCACCATTGGGCAGGCTTCAGCCAGAAAGGTGCTGGCAGAGCGGGAGTTGGTGCGCGAGGTAAAGCAGGCTTATTATGCCCTGCAGTACCAGCGAGCCAGGCAAAGACTATTGCAACAGCAGGATTCTCTTTTCAGCCGCTTCGCCCGGGCCGCCGCCATTCGCTTTAAAACTGGCGAAACAGGGTATCTGGAGCAGGCTGCTGCCGAAACCAGGAGCATGGCCCTGCGAACAGAGCTCCAGCAGGTGCAGGCCGATGTGCAGATTGCCAACCGAAGACTGCTGGTGCTTCTGCAGGCAACAGAACCAGTTCAGGTAATAGAAGAAGAGCTAACTAAACGCCTGGTGCCCGCCCTAAGCGATACCAGTTTGCCTGCCTCTACACCTTATCTTGCCTTTTTAAAACAAGGTGTGCAGGTAGCAGAGCGACAGACTAAGTTGGAGCAATCTCGTCTGTTACCAGATTTTACGATTGGTTACTTCAACCAAAGCTTTATTGGAGAAACACCCGTGGAAGGAACCGGCGGCAGGTACACCGCAGGTGACCGATTTGCTGGTGTGGAGGCCGGTATTGCAGTGCCTCTTTGGTTTGGTGCTCAAAAGGCCAGAATTAAAGCTGCCCGTCTGCAGGAAGAAGCTACCCGCACAAGCGTTAGCTATCAGGAGCAATTGCTGCTAGCCGAAATTCAGAACCTGGCGCAGGAATTGCAAAAACAAACTTCCACACTTACCTATTTTGAACAGGGGGCTCTTAACCAGGCAAGCCAGATGATTAAAGCGGCGGAACTGAGCTTTAGCGCTGGCGAGATCGACTATGTAGAATATGTCCAGGCACTGGAACAAGCCTTTTTGCTGAAGGCAAATTACCTGATCGCTCTGCGGGAGTACAACCAAACTATCATTCAACTTGAATTTTCAACAGGAATAGAATAACCATGAACCGATTTTTATATAGCTTACTGACTGCAGGAATAATATCTTTTGCGGCCTGTACAGAACAAAGTAAAGAAACTGCAACGGAGACTCCTGCTCCGGAAGCCACTGCAACTGCCTTGCCAGAGGACATGGTACAACTGACGGCCCAACAACAGCAAATAAGTGAGATAGAAATTGGAACGATTCAGAATAGATCCTTATCAGCACGCATCAAGGCTAACGGACAGATTGAGCTTCCTCCTCAAAACAAGGCCAGTATTAATCCTTTAATGGGTGGTGTGGTAAGATCTATTAGAGTTAAAGATGGCCAGTATGTGCAGAAGGGCAGAATTCTCGCCACACTCGAAAACCCGGAGCTTATCAGGCTGCAGGAAGAGTACCTTACCACCCAAAGTCAGCTAGCCATGGCCGAACTGGACCAGGAAAGGCAGCAGATTCTTAGCCAAGAGCAGATTGGCGCGCGGAAAAAATTTGAACAGGCTAATACTGACGTAAAAGTGCGGCAGGCCCGGCTTAATTCTCTGAGAACACACCTCCGCTCCCTAGGCCTTTCTCCTAAGCAGGTAGAGGCTGGGAAAGTGACAGCGACCATGGCCATTGTTGCTCCCATTAGCGGCTTTGTACAGAATATTGCTATAAATCTGGGTTCTTATGCGCAACCGGGGCAGGAAATGTTTGCGGTAGTAGACAATAGCCACCTACATCTGCAGTTGTTGGTTTTTGAACGCGATTTTGAAAATATAGAAGTTGGCCAGCAAGTGTTGTTCACTATACCTAACGGTGTTGCAGCGCAGCAAAAGGCAAGCGTGTTTTCCCTGGGAAAAGCGTTTGAAGGTGATTCACGTATGGTGCGGGTACACGCGGAACTGGAGAACAGCGGCAAGGCAAAAATTTTGCCAGGTATGTATGTGAATGCAGAAATAGTGGCAGGCAAGCAAGAATTACTTGCTTTGCCCGAAGAAGCCGTTGTTCGTTATAAAAATGAACCATATATATTTGTGCAGGAAGCGGCCAATACTTTTAGGTTGACACCAGTAGAAACAGGCGTTACAGAGGCTGGATTTACGGAGATAAAATCTGTTGCAGACACAAAGGCAGATGCCCGTATTGTAACGAAAGGCGCTTTTTACCTATTGGCAGAGAAAATGAAATCTGAAGTAGCGGAATAAGGGATTGGTTCGGACTGAAATGGCCTAAAAAACAAAAGAGACTCCCCGGTACTTTGGGGAGCCTCTCTTGAGTTTGAAAATATAAATTTCCAACTTTTAGCCGTCTTATCCATAGCAATACTTATGCCATATTTAGTATTTTGGGAAATTATTATTGTAATTAGCTTCAATTATTTTAAATTTTTTCCTGCTTCAAAATTGGCTCCAGAACACTCCATACATTATTGGCCAGAATTTTCTGGCCTTCTATGGTCGGATGAATGCCATCTCCCTGGTTTAGCTCTCTGTTACCGGCTACACCTTCCAGCAAAAACGGAATTAGGACTGCATTTTTTTCTTCTGCCAGCCTGGAGAATACTTCTCTAAACTCCTGCGTAAACTGTTGTCCCATACTGGGAGGCATCTGCATACCAGCCAGCACCACCTGCGCTTGAGGGTTCTTCTCCCTTACTTTATCTATTATAGTAGCCAGGTTGCTGTAGGTTTCAGTAGGGTTTATGCCGCGTAGGCCATCGTTAGCGCCAAGTTCTAAAACAAAAACATCAATTGGCTGGCGCAAGAGCCAGTCTATCCGGCTTTTACCCCCTGCCGATGTTTCGCCACTCAGGCCGGCATTAACAGCTTTATAGGGCAGTTTCAGCGAATCGAGGCGCTGTTGTATAAGGGCAGGAAAAGCCTGGTCAGGCTCTAAGCCGTAACCCGCGGTGAGGCTGTTTCCAAAAAAGAGAATTGTTTTGGTTCTTTCTGTTTTCGATTTTCCTGTAGCGTCTGGGGTTGCTGTGGCTGTTTGCTGCGTTTCCTCCTGCACATTCCGCTGTTCGCCATTGTCGCAACCTGTTAACAAGAGCCCTGCGGCAAGGCAAAAGCTCAAAAATGTTATCTTTTTAGACATAAAAAAAGTAAGTTTCCTAAATTTAAAGCAATCTATCTCAAAACCTATAACGCACTACAATAGTTATTGGGTTTTATAAATGAACTTGTCTGGAGAAGCAATAGTACCAGACACCTCAAAATTAATCTTATATCTGTGACAACTATACTTGATATTCAAAACCTGGGCAAAGTTTACCATAGTGGCGACCGTGAACTGACAGTGCTCGAAAATGTTTCTTTTTCGCTCCAGGCTGGCGATACCTGCTCCATTGTTGGTCCGTCTGGCAGCGGCAAAACTACTTTGCTCGGTTTGTGCGCTGGCCTCGACCGATCCAGCACCGGTTCTGTAATTCTAAACGGCATCCGGTTAGACAACTTATCTGAAGATAAAAGAGCGCAGGTGCGTAACCAGTACGTTGGCTTTATTTTTCAGAACTTCCAACTGATCCCGACTCTCACGGCCCTTGAAAATGTGATGGTGCCGTTGGAACTGCGGGGGGAGCGGAACGTGCAGAACCAGGCTATGGAACTGCTTGGCAGGGTGGGCCTGGCGGAGCGGCACGACCATTACCCGACTCAACTTTCCGGTGGGGAGCAGCAAAGGGTATCGTTGGCACGTGCTTTTTCTAACAAGCCCTCTATTTTGTTTGCCGATGAGCCTACGGGTAACCTTGATGAAGAAACAGGCGAGCGCGTAGAAGGTTTACTTTTTGACCTGAATCGGGAAGCAGGCACAACCCTTGTGCTGGTAACCCATGATTTGGAGCTTGCTGAGAAAACCCAACGCATTATCCGCATCAAAGGCGGCCAGGTAATCAGTGACAAAGCTGTAGCAAAATATAATCAGGAGTAAATTTAGGTGCTGGTCGTGGCACCGGCAGTAAAATGGCATAAACTGCACAGGCAAATTTTAATTAAATAGCTTGTGCAGTTCATGCTGTGCTGGTAGGTAATGATCTGCTTCGTGAAAATTACTCCCAAACCTTAAAAGAATGACTGAATATAAAGAATCTGTTTCTGAGCTAGATAACGACCTGCCAGTTAAACCAAAGCTTAATGTGCCTTGGCTGCTTCGGATGGCCTGGCGCGATACGCGGAGAAGTAGGGGAAAGCTGTTGCTTTTCCTTTCATCTATTGTGCTGGGTATTGCGGCACTGGTAGCCATCAACTCCTTCCGCGATAGCTTGCAACGGGCTATTGATGAGCAGGCGCGCTCTCTTATCGGGGCGGACCTGGTTATTGGCATGAACAAAGAACCTGATTCCCTGGCAACGGCCCTTGTAGACTCTGTTCGTGACCTGGGCAGTCGCTCCAATGAGAACCGCCTGCTCTCCATGGTTTATTTTGTAAACGGAAATGCCACCCGGCTGGTGCAGGTACGGGCACTGGAAGGCGGCTTTCCATACTTTGGTAAAATAGAAACAGTGCCACAGGAGGCCAGTCGGACCTTCCGCTCCGGCAGACGCGCCCTGGTAGATTACAACCTGATGCTGCAGTACGAAGCCAAAGCCGGAGACTCTATTCGGGTAGGGAACCAGACTTTTGTGATCGAAGGCGCGCTGCGGCGCATACCCGGCCAAACAGCCATGACGGCAGCTGTGGCTCCTGTGGTGTACATTCCAAAGCAATACCTGCCTGAAACCGGTCTGGTGCAGCGAGGCAGTCGGGTGTCGTACTACTTTTATTACGACCTGGCAGACACCGTAGAACCAGACACACTGGGTAAAAAGCTGGAACCGCGACTAGAAGAATACGGCATGTTTTACGATACGGTGCAGACCCGCAAAGAAAGCATGGGCCGGTCGTATGACGAACTTGCCCGCTTTCTGGCCCTGGTGGGGTTTGTGGCGCTGCTGCTTGGCTGTGTTGGCGTTGCCAGTGCTGTGCACGTGTACATGCGCGATAAGCTGAAGACCATCGGCGTGCTGCGATGCCTGGGCATGAGCGGCAGGCAGGCTTTTCTGGTGTACCTTTTTCAGGTTTCAGGCATGGGCCTCTTAGGCGGACTGATAGGCGCAGCGATTGGCAGTGTGGTGCAACTGGTACTGCCGGAGTTATTTAAAGCATTTCTGCCTGTAAACGTAGATGCTTATTTCTCTGTGGGTGCTGCCTTGCAGGGCGTTATGTTGGGAGTGTTTGTATCTGTGCTGTTTGCGCTGCTGCCTTTGCTTTCCATCCGGCAGGTTTCCCCATTAATTACCTTACGAGCGAATGTAGAACACCTCACCAACCAGAAAGATCCATTGCGCTGGGTGGTTTATGCGCTCATTCTGCTGTTTATCCTGCTGTTTTCGCGGTGGCAGTTGGGCACCTGGTGGCAGGCTGGCTACTTTACAGGTGGGGTAGTAGCTGCGTTCTTGGTGCTGGCATCGCTGGCGAAACTCCTTTCGTGGACCGTTCGTCGGTTTTTCCCCACTAACTGGGGTTATGTGTGGCGGCAGGGGCTGGCAAACCTGTACCGGCCCAATAACCAGACACTGTTGCTCATGGTTTCTATCGGCCTTGGCACAGCGCTTATCGGCACGTTGTTTATGGTGCAGCGCACCCTGCTGAGCGAGGTTTCTATTGCCGGCAGCGAAAATCAGCCTAACCTGGTGCTGTTCGATATACAAAATGTGCAGCGGGAAGAGATCGGAGCCTTAACCAAAAATGAAGGACTGCCTATTATCTATTATGATCCTATTGTAACAGTTCGGCTGGAGAAGATTAATAGCTTAACCTTAAGCGATGTAAGAGCTGATACAACGCTCGAAATCTCTCCAAGGGTGTTTACCCGGGAGTATAGGATCACCTACCGGAACACACTGTCTGATGCAGAAAAAACCACTGAGGGTACTTGGGAGGCAAATCAGTCGGTAAATGGTGACCTGGTGCCTGTATCGCTGGAAGACCGGTACGCCGAACGCATGAAAGTGAAAATAGGCGACACGCTGGTGTTTAATGTGCAGGGAGCTCCTATTGCTACACGCGTTAGTCATTTGCGGCAGGTGGATTGGAATCGTGTACAGAGCAACTTTTTAGTGGTCTTTCCGGCTGGTGTGCTGGAGGATGCGCCGCAGTTTCATGTGCTCATGACACGGACTAACAATGAGCAGGAAGCAGCCCAGTTTCAGCGCAAGGTGGTGGAGCAGTATCCTAATATTTCTACTATTGGCCTCGATCTTATTCTGCAGACGCTGGACGAGGTAGTGAGTCAAATTTCCTTTGTTATTCAATTTATGGCGCTTTTCAGCATTTTTACCGGTCTTCTGGTGTTGGTGGGGTCTGTAAATGTAAGCAAGTTTCAGCGGGTGCAGGAGAGTGTGC
Organism: Pontibacter sp. 13R65; assembly: GCF_047525655.1. NCBI lineage: Bacteria > Pseudomonadati > Bacteroidota > Cytophagia > Cytophagales > Hymenobacteraceae > Pontibacter > Pontibacter sp. 13R65. Next base: position 49,626 of record NZ_JBLIQL010000002.1, on the reverse strand, counting down.
TGCTTCGGACGCTGGGTGCTAACCGCCGGCAGATTTTTGCTATTACCGCACTCGAATATTTATTGCTTGGTGAGCTGGCTGCCTTTATTGGCTGTGCAATTGCTTTTGGTGCTTCGTGGGCACTATCTGTATTCAGCTTTGAGGTGGAGTTTGTGCCAGTAGTATGGCCGCTGCTTATTATTTTTGTGCTTGTTGCCGCGCTCACGCTTACCGTAGGTCTGCTGAATAGCCGTGGCATTTTGAACCGGCCGCCGCTGGAAGTGCTGCGCAGAGAGGCATAGTTAGTACAGCTGAGCCCGGCTTAATTGGATTGTAATTTACCTCTGGAAGAGCTATTTCATTAGAATAATTTGACTTTGCTGAGTCTGTAGTTGATTCATTTATAACTGAATATTACCTTTTATATCAACTGTTGCTTTGGAAATAAAAAAGGTCACGCTGCTCTTGTGCAACGTGGCCCTTTTTGAATCTAAATTATTTAGCGGGATGCTATTTGCCTTAAAGCGTCTCGCATCTCGGTTAGCAGAATTTCTTCTTTAGTCGGTGCCGGCGGAACAGCAGGAGCCTCTGCTTTTTTGCGTTTCAGGCTGTTCATGCCTTTGATGATCAGGAAAATAATGAAGGCAAGAATGATGAAGTTAAGGAGCACCGTCACAAAATTTCCCCATGCGAACACAGCACCTAGTTTCTTTGCCTCTTCCAGGGCCAGACCATTTGGAATGTTTTCTGAAAGCGGCACATACAGGTTCGAAAAATCTACATCACCTATAACTTTTCCTACTAAGGGCATGATGAGGTCGTTTACCACTGAATTGACGATACCGCTAAAAGCAGTGCCAATGATGATGCCTACGGCCAGATCCATAACATTGCCACGCATGGCAAATTCCTTAAACTCTTTAATCATTCCCATGATACAAATTTCTTTTGGGTGTTAAAAAATTAAATTTTTCCTATATAGCTGTAATATAGTGAATTTTATTTGCAAAATTGAATAGGTTTCTGTTTAGGTTGATGTAAACGATTTGTTACTGAACAACTTTTGTGGTTTAAGCCCTTGGCCCCAAGTTGGTTTAAGCAGCTCCGGAAGACCTTTTTCATTAGAATAATTACTGTTTCAGTATTTTCCGATCTGGCTTAATGCAGCACCCATAAGCTTCCGATTTTGTCGTAGACAAAAAAGTAGAGCAGCGCCAGCAGAATTGAGACAAGGTTGCCAATCAAGAAATAATCGTTCGATACGGCATGCTGTTTTTCAGCATCCAGCCGCGTGCCTATTTTGAGTGCTCCCAGCAGGGTGAGCACGTGCGGTAGCCCATTAGCCAGGCTAATGTAAATGAAAAACCGCTCCAGTAAGCCTTTGGCTATGGTGTTGTACTTGTTTCGTTTCCGCTCCCTGTTGTTTTGTTCGGGAGCAGGTGCTTTATTTTCAAAACGCTTTCTGATAAAGAAGAATATAAAGTATGCCAGGGTTTCGCCTAGCAGGTAAATCACTAGAAACAACAGGTACTTCATCAGGCAGAGGCAATAAGGTGTAACAAGTCGCGGGCGGCAAGATACTCTTTTATTTTCAGGCTTTTTTCTCGCTTCCACATGAGCGATCTTACTTTGCCTAACTGCTCTGCCACCACCTTATAATCTGATTCTTGCAGGAAAGCACCTATCAATTGACTGTCTGCTGGTTTCCAGGCGTCCACTAGCCATTGATATAAAATAAAGGTTTTTTGCAGGGTTATACTCTGGCGCTGATTTCCGGTTTTTACTATAAACCGTTCGCCTCTGTGATGCTTTACCTGCTCCAAAAGCTCTCTGGCCTCTGTTAGACCATTACCTAGCATGCCATAGGCAATTTCATGGTTTATCGGAGTTTCGATCTGGCCAAAGTTCAGCACATATCGGAGCTTAAACGGTTTGTATTGCAACACAATAACTTCTTCAAGCGCAACTATTACTTTTATGGCAGCTTCCAGATTAAGTGCCACCCCCTGAAACTCATCGCCTAGTGTAATTGTGAGCGGCGACAGAAGCAACTCCTTGTGTTTTTCGTTCACTGTGTTTACCACCTCTTTAAACTGCTTCATCAGCAAGTCTCCCTTATGCCTGCTACTGCTGATAATATCAGCCATCAAAATAAAATAGCCTTCTTGGTGTTGTTTCATGAAGTAAGATAAGAATCAAAATGTTTTACAATATATGAAATTATGTAAATTGTTTCAAGAAAAGTGAAATATATTCCGTAGCGGAAGCTGAGGGATATAAAATATAACCTATACCTTAAGGAAGGGGTAAAAAAGAAGCAGTGCATCAGCAAGTAATACCGCTGAAGATCCTATACTTCAAACTTAATAAAGCAAGCATGAAAAAGAACAAAGTTGGACACGGAAAGACAGCCCTTATTACAGGAGCCTCTAACGGGTTTGGGCTGGAGTTTGCCAAACTCTTTGCCAAAGATGGTTATAACCTGGTATTGGTTGCCCGCTCTGAAGACCGTCTGAAGGAGCTAGGCTATAGCCTTCAGGATGAGCACGGGCTGGAAAAAGTGTGCATCATTACATCCGATTTGTCGAGACCGGGGTCGCCTCAGGAGATTTACGACGAACTAAAAAAGGTTGGTGTGCGGGTAGATGTGCTGGTCAACAATGCCGGTGCTGGCCTCCACGGCTTTTTTCATGAAACCGACATGGATAAAGAGGAAGAAATTATCAATCTGAATATTACATCGGTAATGAAGCTGACGAAGCTGTTTTTACGCGACATGAAGGCTCGCAACGACGGTAAAATTTTAAACGTAGCCTCTATTGTTTCGCTAATGCCAGCACCTTTAATGGCTATTTATGCAGCCTCTAAAGCATTTGTTTTATCCTTTTCAGAAGCACTTAGCAATGAGTTGAAAGACACAAACATAACCGTGACGGCCTTATGTCCTGGTGCCAGCAATACTTACTTCTTTAAACGCGCCCATGCCGAGAATTCTAGAGCTGCCAACGGTCCGCTTTCTGAACCGGAAGACGTAGCCAAAGACGGATATATGGCGCTGATGAAAGGAGAGGTGAAAATTGTATCAGGATTAATGAACAAGGTGCAGGCCGCCACATCCAACCTGTTGCCCGATACAGCCTTAGCCGCTACCATGCGTTACCAGATGGAAGAAGCGGAGGAGGAAGCCGAAAAAGAGGCTAACTATCAGCAACCGGTTTAATTAGTATTATAAAATACGGCAGGCGCATCTTGGAGAGTAATTTTAGATGCGCCTGCCGTAATTTATAACCAGGAGGCAAGACAAAATAAAAAAGGGATCCCGTTTAAAGATCCCTTTTTCTTGAAAAAACATAGACAACTATGCCATCTGTTTCTTCTTGTTAGATATCTGTTTTTACGTGCTGCAAAAAGGCAGGTTGCAAAAACAGGAAAAATATTTTTAGTAACTATCAGTGGCCAGCATCACCAGCGTACAGTCGTAAAGCGTTTCGATATTCGCGTTCTGCGCCATTTTTTCCAGCTCCCGGTTTTCGGTGCCAGGGTTAAAAATAATACGCTTGGGCTTTAGCGATAGAATATAATCGTACCAGGAAGGCTGATTCTGTGGGCCCACATACAAGGTAACGGTATCTACGTCTTCAATCGTCTGTTTTTTGTCGGTAATAATGGGCTGACCACCTACTTCACCTTTGCGTATGCCGACAGGTACGACGGGGTGTCCGTGCTGTTGTAGCCTCTGTACTGCTCTGTAGGCGAATCGGGATGGATTGTCGGTAGCGCCTAAAACCAATGTCTTCTTCATGTTAAGTTATATCAATGTATCTACTAAAATAACATACCTCTTTAAACTGTAACTGTTACAGAATGGTTATTGATCTCCTTCAAAAAAGCAATGCTGCGGCTGCTTTGTCTGATGCCAAAGATGACCGCTTAAGATAAATCAAATTTAAGAAGCAGGTATACTAAATGCTGGATTTATGACATGAAAACAAGCATGAGGTAGCTTAGGCGACAATACGCTTTACCTTGGCGGCTATCATTTCGGCGCAACGTTCGCCATCCATGGCAGCAGACACAATGCCGCCTGCGTAGCCGGCTCCTTCACCGCAAGGGTATAAGTTTCTAATCTGCACGTGCTCCAGCGTTTCCTTATCGCGCGGAATTCGAACAGGCGAGGAGGTACGGCTCTCCACCCCGATGATCTGGGCATCGTTAGAGAGGTAGCCACGCATTTTGCCACCAAATGCCTTAAAGCCTTCGCGTAGCCGGTAGGCCATGTCAGGCGAGAACAGAGCATTTATGTCTACTGGCGTAAGGCCTGGCTGGTAAGAGGTTTCGAGGAGGGCACCACCGGTTTTTTGCCGGGTAAAGTCGAGGAGGAGCTGTGCAGGAGCTGCCTGCGTGCCTCCGGCCATAGCAAAGGCTTTCTGCTCCAGGCTTTGCTGCATCTTAAGGCCAGCCAAAGGGCCATATTTCTTCAGTTCCATGTCTTCGAGCTCGATGGCCACTACAATGCCCGAGTTGGCAAACCTTGAATCGCGGCGGCTTGGCGACATGCCATTTACCACCACTTCGCCGGGCGCGGTGGCAGAAGGAACAATAAAGCCGCCGGGGCACATGCAAAAAGAAAAGATGCCGCGCTGTTTGTTCTCGTAAACAGTTTGGTGCACCAGGGCATAAGAAGAGGCGGGAAGGTAACAGCCCCGGTCCTCGCATTTGTATTGTATGTTGTCTATAAGCCGCTGCTGATGCTCCACCCGTACGCCCATGGCAAATGGTTTCGCTTCAATTAGAACCTCTTTCTGGTGCAGTAGCTCAAAAATATCGCGGGCGCTGTGGCCGGTAGCCAGAATTACAGCCTCTCCGATGTGCTCTTCTCCGTCTTGGGTAACAACGCCTTTCATTTCACCTTGTTCCACTATAAAATCGGTTACGCGCTGACCAAAAAGTACCTGTCCGCCAGCTGCCATAATCGCTTCTCGGATGGTAGCGATAACAGCAGGCAATTTGTTGGTGCCGATATGCGGATGCGCATCGAATAATATATCTGGCGTGGCACCGTGCTGCACCAACAGTTGCAGGATGCGCTGAACGTCGCCACGCTTTTTAGAACGGGTGTAGAGTTTGCCGTCGGAGTAGGTACCGGCTCCGCCTTCCCCAAAACAATAATTAGAGTCGGGGTTAACAAGGTGCTCTTTGTTAATGGCAGCCAGATCGCGCCTGCGGCTACGCACATCTTTGCCTCGTTCCAGCACCACCGGCTTAAGCCCCAGCTCCAGGGAGCGCAAGGCCGCAAATAAGCCTGCAGGACCAGCACCCACTATAATCACTTTTTTAGCATGGGTAGCATCAGGATAAACGGCAGGCTTTAAGCTCAGAATATCATCGGGAGGAGTGTCGAGGTAAATATCGGCTCTGACCCGGAGCAATATCTCGCGGCCACGGGCATCGATAGAGCGCTTGATTCGGTGAATAAATTTAACAGCCTCTGCGGGCACCTGAGCATTTTTCAGAAGCGCCTGCTCCAGTAGTTGCTGGTCGTATGCCACCTCAGGGCTCACCACCAGTTCAATTTCTTTCTTTCTCATTTATAGTAGGTAAGGTAGTTAGCCTTAAACTTGTGGTTAATCTATATGCTAATTCTTGTGGTAATGGTAGCTGGTAAGGCCGCTTTCTTAACACGAAATCAAACAATTCAATTCCTTTAGGAGCGCATCTTCCGTAGCGGGGGACGTACAAGCCTTGCAGATCATGTATAATAGTGGAAGTCTCCACAAAAGCCTAAACCTCTAGCATGTGAAAATACCTCTGGAAGGGTAGTTTCATTAGAAGAATTTGATTGTGCTTGTTAAAAGGGTTTAGGGTTAAATTGATAAATGGTAGACCGATTATAGCTGGAACACCTTGCAGTGTGTGCGGCTCTAGCGGGTGCTTGAGAACTCAAGTACCAGAAAAAGTCTAACATATAGTATCTAGCGTCTAAAATCTTAAAAAAGCCTCCGGAAGGTCATTTTCATTAGACGAATTTGCTCTTGACAATACCAAAGCAAGCTTAATTACACGTCGCCGTTCAGAACTTTTTCTACCCAGCCTTTTCCCCAGTCCTCCAGCTCCTGTTCGCTCCACAGCTCTGGATAAAAGATTCGCTTCTGGAATTTAGGAGGCAGGTACTTTTGCCAGTTCGTTCCACCGGTAGCCGCTATAATTACCGGGTCCTTCTGCAGGTAACGCACAGCTGATTTGTAATGCATAAGCGGCCAGTTTACATTCACGTTGCTGTCCAGCTCACGGAGATGGCGGATCAGGCGGGGATTTTGCTGGTCGGTTTCCGGAAGGCGCTTATACACCGACCAGATATTCTTTTGAGCGTAGTTTCTAGCAAACTGCACCAACTGATCTGTATATTTCTCCTCAAACCGAAGCAGCGTTAACGTTTTGGCGCCAGACGACACCTCGGTGGCCCCCTCTTTCCAATAGATGCAGCCCATTAAATCTTCGGGCGTGGTGTGTTGCCCCAGTGTTTTGCGCTTTTCTTTGTCGGTAAGGTTGCGGAGGTCGGTAGAGGCAATCTCAATCATGCGGTATTGTACCGATTGGAACCCGCTGGCTGGCATCAGGGCCATCCTAAACTGCAGGAACTGTTTAGGATCCATGCCGTCAACCATCACGTCGAAAGAGTCTATCAGGTTCTCGAAGTAACGGTTAATGCGGCGCAGGCGCTTCAGGAGCATTTCTACTGTTATTGCCTGGTCATCGCCAATCTGGCGGAACTCCTCCAGACACAGCTTAAAATACAGCTCCGTAATCTGATGGTAGATGATAAAGATCTTTTCGTCGGGAATAGACGTGCGCGGAATCTGCAGGCTTAACAGAGCATCGAGGTGAATGTAATCCCAGTAATTAAGAAAATCAGTATGGTATAAACCCTCCAGATAAGCTGCCAGGTCCTGGCCCAGCGGCACATATTTTTGTTCCAGACGCTTAATCTGATCCCAAACTTCCTGGGTATACGCTTGCTCCATTGTACTAGATAATTTTAATGTTAAGCTGCAAAAACAGCGCAAAGTAAGTAATTCTGCTGCTATGTGAAACTCAGAACGAAAGAATAAGCCCCAAAGCCCGCTTCTTTACATACTTTTCAAAAAAACAAGCTGCTTCAGGCCACCGATCTACCGCCACCTGCATCTGCTTTTCAGAGATAGCACGGAATCTTTATCTTGCAAAGCAGTAGCAGTCTCCAGCTCTATAAGTACGAAAATTCTAGCTGTAAAAGTCACCAGGAATATCCTCTATAAGCCTTAAAGCGGCTGCTCAACTGTATGGTTGGTGGACCTGTAACAGGAGTTGATAGAAATTTTAGGTAGTTTGGTCTAGTTCGCTTGCAACATTACAAGATATTCTGTTAATCTCAGTGCAGAATTGTTAAATTTGGATTTCCTTATATTTCGTTACCTGTGTTCCCATGGCGGAGAAAAGCAGCATTTTTGATATGATCGGACCTGTAATGATTGGGCCATCAAGTTCGCACACAGCAGGAGTGGTACGGATCGCCAGGGCGGCCATTCGTATTTTAGGTGCAGCGCCAGAAGAAGCGGATATTACTTTTTACAACTCCTTTGCCCGGACTTACGAAGGGCATGGCAGCGACCGGGCCATAGTGGCAGGTTTGCTCGATTTTAAAACAGACGACAAACGCATTAAAGATGCCTTTGAACACGCTGCAGCCAAAGGCCTGAAATACAAGTTTAAATCAATCGGAAACGCTTCGGCTATGCACCCGAACACAGTGAAGTTAAACCTGAAATCAGCAGATCGGGAGGTGGAAGTGATAGGGCAAAGCAGGGGAGGCGGCATCATCAGAATTGTGGAGGTAGACGGATTTACAGCCAATTTCTCGGCGAACCAGCACACCCTTATTATAGATGCAGACGATGTAAAAGGCAGTATTGCTTTTATTGCTTCTGTAGTTGCACACGACGACTGTAACATAGCCACCATGAGTGTTTCCAGGAAAGGAAAACATGAATTGGCCAGACACTTTTTAGAAATGGATTCAGGCATAAAGCCCATAACACTGGAATATTTACGGCAACTGAGCTGGGTTAAACAAATCATTTACATACCAAACATTGACCTATAACTTTAAACCTGTGAGAAAAACGCCTAAAAAGATACTGCTTATGCTGGGCCTGATGCTCTGCGGAGCCACAGCAGGTTTTGCTCAGTCACAATCTGGCAAAACCGATGCCTGGACATTGCAGGAGGCCATAGATTATGCCGTAAAAAATAACCTGCAGGGGCAACAAAACCGACTCAACCGCGAGCTTGATGTGGTAGAACTACGACAGTCTAAGTTAGGAAGGTTGCCCTCTGTTAACGCCAACGGTAACTTCAACTCCAATGCAGGTTCATTCCAGGATCCGGTAACTTTTAGTCTGATTACACAGCGCGCCCAAACGAGTAATTTTTCAGTAGGAGTGTCTGTGCCTTTGTTTATGGGTTTTCAGCAGGCAAACCAGGTAAAGCAGAATGCTTTGAACCTGCAGGCCAGTGAGCAGGATGTGCTCTCTATCCAGAACGACATCAGCATACAGGTAGTAACGGCGTACCTGAACATTCTGTTTGCAGATGAACTCATAAAAACAACAGATTTTCAGCGGAATCTAACCCAGCAGCAACTAGACCGCACCAGCCTCTTGTTTAAGGCTGGCAGCGTAGCCGAAAACGCCGTGCTGGACCTGCAGTCGCAGTTAGCCACCGACGAGCTAAACTTTATTAACGCTCAGAACCAGCTCGATATAGCCCGTCTGTCGCTTATGCAGCTGCTCAACCTGCCTACCTCCGAAGACTTTGAGATTGTGGTGCCAGAGATACCAGAGCCGGACCAGAACCCCGTTGGAGTTACCGGAAACCAGGTTTTCGAAATAGCCCAGGAAACATTGCCAGCCATAAAAGCAGCTGATCTACGGGTACTGAGCGCGGCCAAAAGCATAGACATAGCCAGAGGCGGGTACTATCCCAGGCTGAGCTTGAGTGGAGGCATTAGTTCCAGATATTCAAGTTCCAGTCAATTTTTGACCGGCAGAGAACTCATTAACAGAGGCTTAGTGCCAGAATCGTTGGGCTTTTATGACGAAGCTGGTACACAGCCTGTTATAGTGTATGTACCCGACATCGCCGTTAATCCTATTTATGGCGATTATTCCTATTTTGAGCAGATGAAGGATAACATAGCACGCTTTGCTGGTCTTAGCCTATCTGTTCCCATTTTTAATGGCTTTCAGGTACGAAACAATGTGGAACGGGCTAGGCTGGGACAGCAAAATGCCAAATTAAATGCCGATATTGCCCGTAACAACCTTCGCCAGACCATTGAGCAGGCGTATGTAGATGCTGTAGCCTCACAACGACGGTACAAAGCGGCCAAGGAGCAGGTGGCAGCAGCAGAGAAAAACTTTCAGAATGCCGAGCTGCGCCTGAACAGCGGTGTAATCAACACCATCGATTTTAATGTGATTACCACCACCTTCCGCTCGGCACAATCAAGCCTGTTGCAGGCTAAATACGAATACACATTTAAACTCAAAGTTCTCGATTTTTACCAGGGTAAACCCCTCACCTTATAAGACATCATGGCTAAAAAAAACTCAAACAAGCTGCTCTACACGCTCATTGGAGTTATTACTTTTTTATTAATAGGGGCTTTAGTTGCCAAAAAGGCAGGCTGGATCGGGAAAGAAGAAAGTGAGGAAGTGGTGCTTGCAGAGGTAAAAAAAACGACAATTGTAGAAAAAGTAAGTGCCTCCGGTAAAATTCAGCCGGAGTCGGAGGTGAAAATTAGTCCCGATGTTTCGGGAGAAATAATTGAACTGCATGTAGAAGAAGGCGATTCTGTGGTAAAGGGAATGCTCCTGCTTCGAATTCGGCCCGATAACTACCAGTCGATGGTAGATGCGCAGCAGGCGGGGGTAAACCAGGCCCGCGCCAATCTGGCTCAAACCAAGGCGAGGCTGCAGCAGGCCCGCGCCAATCAGGTGCAGGTAAAACAGAATTTTGACCGCAACAAGCAACTTTATCAGCAAAAAGTAATTTCGGAGGCAGAGTACCAGCAGATTTTAGCGACTTACGAGGCAGGCCAGCAGGAGATAGCCGGTCTGGAGCAAAGTGTGCGTGCCGCCGAATTTAGTGTACAAAATGCCCAGGCCTCGCTTAAAGATGCCCGTGAGAATTTAAACAAAACAACTATTTACGCCCCGGTAAGCGGTACCGTGTCTAAACTCAATGTGGAGCGGGGAGAGCGTGTGGTAGGAACCTCACAAATGGCAGGTACCGAAATCATGCGTATCGCCAACCTCAACAACATGGAGGTAAGAGTAAACGTGAATGAGAACGACATCATCAGGGTAGGGCTCGGAGACTCGGTAATTGTAGAAGTAGATTCGTATGCGAGTAAAGACGATAAGTTTAAAGGGCTGGTAACGGCTATAGCTAACTCAGCCAAAGAAGGCGCCTCCTTAGAGGCTGTAACTGAGTTCGAAGTGCGCATTCGCCTACTTAATAATTCCTATGAGCATTTAACCTCTAAAACCCAAAGGCCCTTCCGGCCAGGCATGACGGCCTCCGTCGAAATTCTTACAGAGCAGAAAAATGATGTTTTATCTGTACCTTTGTCTGCCGTTACCACCCGCTCTAACGAAAGAGCCAGTGCCGGTAACGAGCAGGACAACCAGGAGCAAGTAGAACCGCAGCCAACTAGCAAAGAACCTGTAAAAGAAGTTGTGTTTGTGTACGATGCCAACAACACCGTAAAGGCGGTGCAGGTAAAAACAGGTATCAGCGACTTCGACAACATGGAAATTCTCAGTGGTTTGCAGGAAGGCCAGAAGGTAGTGGCGGGGCCATTCAGAGCGGTATCAAAAACGCTGAAAGACGGTGCTAAAGTAGCCGTGAAAGACGAAAAGTCTGCGGCCAAACCTGCGGCCATTGCTTCTGAATAAAATGGCATAAAGAAACATTAGATTTGGAAAAAATAGCAGTTATTGGTGGTGGAAGCTGGGCAACAGCTCTTGTAAAAATATTATCAGAAAACAAATCGCAGGTACACTGGTGGATGCGCAACAGAGAGGATGTGCAGCACCTGATCCAGTACAAGCACAACCCCCGCTACCTGAGCGGCGTGAGCTTCGATTTAAATTACGTAAAGCCAACCAACGACCTGGAGGCGGCTGTGGCTGTTGCTGATTGGGTCATACTGGCCGTGCCGGCTGCTTTTATACAACATGTAGTTACTACTTTGCCTGTACATGCCTTTGCCGGCAAAGTGCTGGTTTCTGCTATTAAGGGCATGATTCCGGTAGAGAACATTTTAATTTCTGATTACCTGGAGCGCCATTACCAGGTCCCAAACACGCACCAACTTATAATTGCAGGTCCGTGCCACGCAGAGGAAGTGGCGCTTGAAAAACAATCTTACCTCACCATCGGGTCCCACGACCTGGAAACAGCAGAGCGCTTTTGCGAGATGCTGCGCAACCGCTATGTTAAGGCTAACCCGCTTGATGACCTGGACGGCATAGAGTATTGCGCCGTAATAAAAAACATTATTGCGCTGGCTTGTGGCATTGCGCATGGCCTGAACTATGGCGATAATTTTCAGTCGGTGCTGGTATCCAATGCTATGCTGGAGATAGAACGGTTTTTGCACCGGATTATGCCCATGCACCGCTCTCTTAGTGGCTCAGCTTACCTGGGAGATCTGCTCGTAACAGCCTATTCTCAGTTCAGCCGCAACCGTACGTTCGGCAATATGATCGGACGTGGTTATTCAGCCAAGTCAGCCCAGATGGAAATGAATATGGTGGCAGAAGGGTTTTATGCGGTGCAGAGCATTCATGAGCTCAACAAGCTCTTTAAACTCGATATGCCGATTACAACAGCAGTTTATAATATCCTGTACGAACGTATTTCGCCTGCGGTAGAGTTCGAGATCCTGAAAAATAAATTAAAATAGGGAAGGCTGCTGCCAATTGGTTCAACTACTAAGGCAGTAGGAACGAAGCCTTGTCTGCGTTTAACTTAGCATCCTCTTTTTAACATGCTGGAAAGATTTTGTGGTGCTACTGGTGGTGGTGTTAAGTTCGCATTGTTTCTACTATAGTTGTGACAGGGGAGTGAAGCGATTGTATCGCCGCAGTTCTTTCTTTTGTCTTATTAGAAAATTTCTAATGCTTTAAAGTTTATCCTTGACATAATAGCATAACTGCACATCAACCAAATTATTTAAATGAAAATGGCCTTCCAGAGCAAATTTTATCTGTTTAGGCGCTTGTTTCGGTAAGCGGCACCCAATGCCCGATACACAGATAGCACACATGCTCCAGCAGCTAACAGGATACTATACACCATATTCAGCTTGATAAATTTACTTACTTCCAGCTGTTGCTCCGTGTACAGGTTCAGCAGGTACACCAGCAGGAAGGCATAACAGCAACCCATCAGGCTAATAATAAAAGAGCGGTGAAAGGTGTCGGAGGGGAGCCTGTCGAGCATGGTTTGGTTTTTGAGGTGCCAGTGCAGCGGTAGAATTTTACGTTTAGAAACTGCGCGGTGGGTTAATTTAGAGGCGAGCACACTAAGCACAAAGCTCATGACAAAGCTGGTTAAAAACAAGTAGCTGTTTATACTGCGTTGCCCCCAAAGTGGAATTACAGATTCCTGATGCCATACCAGCCAGGTAAGGACCCCTGTAAAAATACTATTGAGAGAGGCAAGCAATATACTGATTCTGACTAAAAAACTATAGTTTGCGGTCATCCTCATAGTAGCTCCTAAATGCCTGTTGGGTAAATGAAGTGGAATAATCTTGTTTAAGCTACTATTTTTTTATTGTAAAATAGCGAATGCCGGTAAGTAAAATTTTTACTGGCAAAACTTTTTTACTGAATGACATAGAATATTTTTACTTTGTCAAAAATTCCGAACACCCGCTCCTGCTACTCTCACAGACTATCCCTATTTTTTGTACTAAGCTTGGTACACCCGATAAAATAGCGACGTCTCTTGTACTACCCTTTAGCCTATTTCAAGGCGTTTAAGCTTTATTTTATCCTACATACGCAAGCAATTATGGAAGAAAAACCTGTAGTTAAAGTTGTGTGCGCAATTTTGGAGCAACACAACCGTGTATTAGTAACGCAGCGAAACAGAGAAATGACGCAGCCCCTGTTATGGGAGTTTCCGGGCGGTAAACTGGAGCCTGGTGAAGAGGAGGTACCGGGCCTGATCCGGGAAATTAAAGAAGAATTGCAGCTGGATATTCTGCCATTGCAACGGCTTACACCCGTGCCATATACAATAAATCAGAAATCGATGGAGCTGATTCCGTATATCTGCAAGTATGAGGGTGGCGTCATACAGCTGGTGGAGCATAAAGCCTACCAGTGGTCGGAGCGTCACATGCTGAAAAGCTACGACTGGTGCCCCGCCGACCTGCCGGTGCTGGAGGAATACCTGCTGCTACACAAGTATTAAGAAAGGCTGCTAAAATGTGCCGAATAAAAAAGGAACTGCCACGGCACCACTTTTAGCCGTATCTTCGCTTTATGAAGAACCTACCTACTTCTTTTGCAGAACGAATGAAGCAGCAGCTTGGAGCTGAATTTCAGTCGTTTGAGCAAGCTATGGCAGCCACGCCACCCATTAGCATCCGCATTAACCATACAAAAATAGAGGAGCCTAGAGAGCTGCAGCCAATACCCTGGACTCATCAGGGCTATTATTTGCCTGAAAGGCCTTTGTTTACGCTGGATCCTTTGCTGCATGCCGGGGCGTATTATGTGCAGGAGGCGAGTTCCATGTTTCTGGAGCAGGCATTAACGCAGGCAGCAGATGTTTCTCAGCCGCTACGGGTGCTGGACCTGTGTGGTGCGCCAGGAGGCAAATCTACGCACCTGGCCAGTTTGCTTTCTGACGAAAGCCTGCTTGTTTCGAATGAGGTAATACGTAGCAGAGCCACCATTTTGGCGGAAAACATAGCAAAGTGGGGCAGCAGCAATGTAGTGGTTACAAGCAACGACCCGCGCGACTTTGGAAGGCTTCCTCATTTTTTTGATGTGATGGTGGTAGATGCCCCCTGCAGTGGAGAAGGCATGTTCCGGAAAGATGCCAATGCCATGGACGAGTGGTCGGAGGAGAATGTGAAGTTATGTGCCCAGCGGCAGCAGCGTATTTTAATGGATGTATGGCCAGCCCTAAAACCAGGAGGTTTATTGATATACAGTACCTGCACCTGGAACCTGGCGGAAAATGAAGAAAATATGGCCTGGCTGGCACAGCAGAACGGTGCGCAAAATTTAAAACTTGATCTTGAGCCAGCCTGGGGAGTGGTGTCAGGAAGCTTAGCAGGAGTGGAGGGCTACCGCTTTTATCCGCACCAGTTGCAGGGCGAAGGCTTTTTTCTGACAGTTATGCGCAAACCTTTGGAAGAGGCCATCAGTTTTAAGAGCAGCAAAAGGAAAAAGTATAAACTCAGCCTGGCAGGCAAAAAGGAAAAAGCACTGGTAGAAAACTGGCTCCTTAACCCAGGAAATTTTGAGTGGGTACAATACGGTGATTTCATAACCGCCATTCCTGCTGACTATTTCGAGGAGATAGACGAACTTTACCAGCAGCTGTACGTGGTGTATGCCGGTACCGAGATAGCCGAGGTAAAAGGAAAAAAAATAAAACCACAGCACCAGCTATCGCTATCTCGTTACCTGAACAAATCCGCCTTCGAAACCATTGATCTTACACTGGAGCAGGCACTCCGCTACCTCCGGAAAGAAGATATAAACGCGGGGAGTGGCGGTACGAATTGGGTATTGCTGCAATACAAAGGTTTGCCTTTGGGTTGGGCTAAGCAAATTGGCAATAGAATGAATAATTATTTCCCTAAGGAATGGCGCATCAGAATGGAATTGCCAACGGCATTAGATGAAGAAGAGTTGTTTTCTGTGAGCCAATACCTGCCCTAGGGCTAGAATTGTAAAAATGGCTCTGGAAGGGCGTTTTGATTAGAATAATTTATCGACCATTTTCTAGTTTCCTAGAGGTCAACTAGATTAAAAAAGGCTTCCACTACACCTTAACAGTAGCGGAAGCCTTTTTTTAAAGATAGGAAGCTGTTATTTTTTTGCTTTCGACTTTTCCTGCTCGTATTCCTGGTTAAGGCCTGTCAGCACCTCGGTAGTAACATCTAAAGAGCTCACGCCATATAAAATGGCACTGTTCCCTCTAGCATAGCTGAGTACCATCTTGTAACCTTTTTCTTCGCAGAATTTCTTGAGGTAGGTCTCCACACGGTCATAAAGCTTTTTCATTTCTTCAGATTCTTCGGTGGCAATGTCGTTGCCAGCTTTTTGGCTACGCTCCTGGATCTGTTGCTGCTTCTGAGCAAGCTTCTGCTCCGTAGAGGCCTGCTGCTCTGCCGTCATGCTGGCACCAGTTTGCTGGTATTTGGCCACTTCTTTTTGAAAAGATTCTGCTTGTGAACGTAAATTCTGCTCAGTTTTCTGCGCCTTTGTTTTCAAACGAGCGCTTACATCTTTAAAATACTGGTAATTGGTAAGCAAGGTGTCGGTGTTGATGTAGACTACCTTTTCTGCGGCCAGCAATCCGTCATTCGCTGCGGCAGTAGTGTCGGAGCCTGCTTGTTGCGGTACTGAGGCAGCGGGTGCGTTGTTTGCCTGGTTGTTTTTATCATTTTGGCAGCCGCTCATCAGCAGGGAGACCATCGAAAGGCCAATTACATAGTTTCTTACTTTCACAGGTTGATTCTTTATTTGGTTTTAGTTAATTCTAATAATAAGCGCATATTCCTTACAAGAAGACGCAAGCCATTCTACTTTTTGCCGCTGATAGTTATCTAGCTGAAAATTAATGCTTCAGCACTTCGACATAAGTTTCTTCTGCTTCCATTAGTCCTTCAGCGTTTACAGCAGTAAGGCGCACGTGCTTGGTTTCGTTAACCAGTACCGGGTCGTACTTGGCAACCACGCGCACATAGTTTTCTGTCCAGCCTTCCATCTGGCCATCTTTTACATCATCTTCAAACAACACTGTAAACTCACGGCCAATATTCTGCTCGTAGAAATAGCGCTTTTTCTTTTCAGACAAGATGCGCAACATGTCGGCGCGGCGGTTCCGGTCTTTAATGCTTACTTTACCTGCCATGCCTGGCGCCATTGTGTTTTCACGCTCAGAGTAAGGAAAAACATGTAAGTAGCTTACATCCAGCGCATTCAGGAAATTATATGTCTCCAGAAAATCTTCTTCTGTTTCGCCAGGGAAGCCTACAATTACATCTACCCCAATGCAGCAGTGTGGCATATGTGATTTAATACTGGCCACGCGGTCGGCGTATAGTTCCCGCAGGTAACGGCGGCGCATGAGTTTGAGTATTTTGTTGGAGCCCGATTGCAGCGGCACATGGAAATGCGGCATAAAGCGCTGGCTTTTTGCTACAAACTCTATAATCTCGTTGCTTAACAGGTTGGGCTCTATGGATGAGATCCGGAATCGGTTGATTGGCGTTACATTATCAAGTTCCTGCACCAGCTCGTAGAAAGTCTCTACCCGCTTGCCCTCTTGTAATCCGAAGTCACCAGTATTTACACCGGTGAGCACAATCTCCTTTACACCAGACTCGGCGATTTCGTGAGCAGATCGCACTACGTTGGCAATGGTGTCGGAGCGGCTGTTGCCACGTGCCAACGGAATGGTGCAGAACGTGCAGGAATAGTCGCAGCCATCCTGCACTTTAAGAAAAGTACGGGTGCGGTCTCCAAATGAATAAGAGTTGTGGAATGTATTAGCCTCACTGATGGCACTTGCATGCACCTGCGGCTTTTCCTTCTTCTCAAAACCATCCAGAATATCTACCAGCTGAAATTTTTCAGCGGCGCCCAACACTGCATCCACGCCAGGTATTTCGCTAATCTCTTTTGGTTTAAGCTGAGCGTAGCAACCTACAATGGTTATAAAGGCATTAGGAGAGTGCTTGAGCGCCTCCTTTACTATTTTCCGACATTTCTTGTCAGCATTGTCTGTTACAGAACAAGTGTTGATCACATAAATATCTGGGGTATCGGTAAACTCCACTTTCTGGAAGCCACGCTCCTGAAACAGCCGACCAATGGTGCTGGTTTCGGAGTAGTTGAGTTTACAACCTAATGTATAAAATGCTACTGTTTTCATAATGAGGCAGCAAAGTTACGAAAATTAATTTTTAGATGAGCGGAGTAGGAGGATGTAAGGGCAAGAGAATAGAAATAATAAAGACAGTTTATCTTAAAAAATCAGTTTTCTTACATGATTCAGAACCTGATGCATCAATGAGAATTCAGATTATTTCCAGATCTCTATATCTTTAAATTACCCAATCAGTCAAACTACTTCAAAATAAAATCTTCGAAGGAATATTGCATGTAAGCTTTGCCCTGCTCCAGTTGCTCATCGGTTACACCTTCGTCGCGGAGCAGGACATTTCTACCTATGTTATCCAGGACCACGGCGCCTTGGTTGGTTATGTAGCCAAAGCCATCGTTGAAAACATAAAAAGCAAAAGGATGTGCACTTGGAGCCAGCAGGTTTCTGCTCCACTTAAACTCGTCGTATGGCATGCCCAGCTGGTGCAACAGGGTGGCGGCAATGTCGGTTTGAGTACCAAGGGTAGCTACTTGCCTGCCTTTTTCCTTTACAGCTCCACCTGTTAGTATAAATGGTATTCGAAATTTGGAAGGCACATGGTTCGGGTCTTCGTTTGGAAGTGGGTGCCCGTGGTCTGCCACCAGCACAACCAGCGTATGCTCCCACCACGGCTGCTGCTGTGCCGCTTCTATAAATTGCCCTAAAGCCCAGTCGGTATAGTAAACTGAATTCCGGAACATGGCGGCAAAATCGTTGCCTGGGAATTTAGCGGGAATCGGGATATCATAAGGCTCATGGCTGCTAAGGGTAAAAACAGTAGAAAAGAAGGGCTGTTTCTCGGTGTTAAGATCTTGCAGTACCTTATTGAAAAGCACATGATCGTGCGTTCCCCATTTTGAATTATAAGTCTTAGAGCTAAAATCAAACTTGCTGATAAGTCGGTCGTAGCCTCCATTGAGCAAATACGATTTGATGTTGGCAAACTCCAACTCACCTCCGTGGTAAAAGCTGGTGCTATAGCCGTGTTGCTCAAATACCACACTAAGCTCCGGCAGCTGTTCTGACTTTCTTGGGTTTTTAATGATGGAGGTAGTTGTTTGCACCGGGTAACCGCTCAACAACGAAACCAGGCCTTTTTCGCTTCGGTCGCCGCTGGCGTACATCTGTGTAAAGTTAATGCCATCAGCGGCCAGTTTATCCAGGTTTGGTGTAACGCCTTGCTCACCGCCCAGGCTGCCGACAAATTTTCCAGTAAAGCTTTCTAAAATGATAAAGAGCACGTTTGGCTTTTTTTCCCGCAAAATATTTTCTGCCGAATCAGGAGTGGCGGCATACAGGTGTGCTACCAGGCTCTCGGCCTGCTGCAGCTCCATAAACTGGTAAGGGTTTTTCTTTTCCTTGTTGTACTTGAGCAAAGAGTGCATCAGATTCCAGGGCATGTTTAAGCTGGCATGGTTGGCAAAAGGCTTATCAGAAAAATAAGCGATGCTTTGGTTAATCGGGATTTGCTGCAATCCGCCCCGGATAGGAATCACAAGTAGAATAAGGTACAAAAAGGCAATGGCAGAAAAGAGCAGCCGCGGGTAAATATGCACAAAAGTTCTGTAGTCGAATACAAACCTGAACAAGAACAGGAAAAAGGCTGACGTAGTTATTGTAATAACAGCAAGTAAAAACCAGGGTGCAATGGCTGTTGAAGCCATGAGTTCGGCAGGGGTATTCAGGTACTGGAGAGGAGACGAGTCGAGTCGGAAGCCCCAGAAATTATAAAGCTCCAGGTCTGCAGCCAGCAGCAGGGTAAGCAATAAAATAATGCTAAAGGTGTAATACCTGATAAATTTGCCAGCCCGGAGTTTAGGTATAGCCACCGATATGGTGATAGCTAAAAATGGAATTAAGGAGCAGTAGGCGGCAAAGGAAATGTCTAATGGTAATCCATTAAGAAAAACCTGCCCAACTTCTTTACTGCTTAAGGTATGTGTGCGGGGCAGGTGGTACAGCAAAAAAATAGCTCTGGTCACCAGAAAGTAGATAATCCAGAACAGGAAATAAAAAGGCTGATAAAAAATTCTTCGTTTCACGGTGCAAATATAGCGCATTAAGCGGTGCTCTGTTAGATTACTTAGAAGCACCCGTTTGCTACAAAAAGCCTTATGCAAAAATACTACCAGTTATAACATCGAGTTTGGGGTAAATAAATTCATATACTATAGCTCAAGTCTATACGATCGGTTGGAAGTAAAGTAATCTTCTCTTTTAGCAGGAAAAGACCAACATTCTTTTGTGTCTGCCTCAATAGTTTACTAGCATTAAGCCAGCTTCTAAAAACAACACTCAATTATTCTAATGAAATTGCCCTTCCGGAGCAGAAATCCCGCTAGTGCCTGAAGGGGTTTCCTAATTTGCTGATATCTTCTATTTTCTGGTAGCACGCTCTTCTTGCGCACTGGCGGCAGTCGCTAAGTATATATGCCGCTCTAAGACCAAATAATTCATGAAGTAAACTGTAAATCGTTCTCCACTTATCTTAATTGGGATTATCATCATTGTTCATGAAAGCATTTCATATTTGGTTGATTTACTTTATTGCCGATCCTTCCCTTATAGAGAGGCATCTTCAGAAAAAATAATCTTTTCCTAAACTAAAGCCAGATTTTAAAAGGGGGCTTCTGCAAAAACCTTATTAAGTTGATGAATTAGCTATTAAGAATAGGTAGGATAGCAGCCGCAGGTAAAAAATCTGGAGTCGAAAAAGCTTTTAAAACAAAAATCAATGCAGTGATTAGAAAAAAGGGTGATTTTTTGGCGGATCTGGTGCAAAAAGAAGGGGGTTATTTAAAAAATTAGCAAGAAATTTTAAAAACACCTATAAAAAAATCAGCAATACGCTTGTGAAATTAAATTTCTGGCTATATTTGCTCAAATAAAAACAACAACCTTATCTTCATATGGCCAAACTTCGTTTCAAAGCTCTTGAGCTCGTAAGCCAACGAACAGTTACTGAGGTATCATCTACTTCACAAAAAATTTCAGATTACTATGGAGAGAACGTATTTGGATTAGACGCCATGCGTTCAACACTCTCATCTGACTACTTTAAGAAGCTGCGTCGTGCCATCGATGCGGGAGAAAAAGTAGACCGCAACTTAGCCGATACTGTTGCAGCTGCTATGAAAGCATGGGCAGTAGACAAAGGTGCTACACACTACACACACTGGTTCCAACCGTTGACAGGTGCTACTGCCGAAAAGCATGACTCGTTTTTTGACCTGACCAGCGATGGCAAGGCAATCGAGAGCTTTAAAGCAAGCGCTTTGGTACAGCAAGAGCCAGATGCCTCTTCTTTCCCTAGCGGTGGTATCCGAAATACTTTTGAGGCCCGTGGGTATACTGCCTGGGATCCTTCTTCTCCTGCCTTTATCTTGGAGAGCGGTGGTTCTAAAACGCTTTGTATTCCTACTATCTTCGTTTCTTACACTGGCGAAGCCCTTGATTACAAGACACCATTGCTGAAGTCGCTGAACCTGCTGAATGAAGCTGCCGTGCCGGTTTGCCAGTATTTTGATAAGGATGTTTCTAGAGTTGGCGTTACGTTGGGTATCGAGCAGGAATATTTCCTGGTAGACAGAGCTTTGTACGATGCACGCCCTGACCTTGCTATTTCCGGAAGAACTGTATTCGGACATTCGCCTGCCAAAGGCCAGCAGCTGGAAGACCATTATTTTGGTTCTATCCCTAGCCGTGTGCACGCCTTTATGGTCGATTTCGAAACTGCTGCCCATAAATTAGGTATTCCGTTGCGTACGCGTCACAATGAAGTGGCTCCAAGCCAGTTTGAGTGTGCACCTACTTTCGAAGATGCCAGCCTTGCTGCCGACCACAACCAGCTCCTGATGGATATTATGGACAAGGTGGCCGAGTTGCATGGGTTTAAAGTGCTGCTGCACGAGAAGCCGTTTAAAGGAATTAACGGTAGCGGCAAGCACAACAACTGGGCTATGAGCACCAACACAGGTGTAAACCTGTTGTCTCCTGGCAAAAAACCAAAAGAGAACCTGCAGTTCCTTACTTTCTTCATCAATACCATTCAGGCGGTTTACAAAAATGCTGATCTGTTACGTGCAACCATTGCCTCTGCCAGCAACGACCACCGTTTAGGTGCAAACGAAGCTCCTCCGGCTATTATGTCTGTATTTATCGGACAGCAGTTAACAGAGTTGCTCGACGAGTTCGAGCGCACCGAGAAAGTGCCTATGGAGAAAGGTGA
Organism: Pontibacter sp. 13R65; assembly: GCF_047525655.1. Taxonomy (NCBI): domain Bacteria; kingdom Pseudomonadati; phylum Bacteroidota; class Cytophagia; order Cytophagales; family Hymenobacteraceae; genus Pontibacter; species Pontibacter sp. 13R65. The sequence goes on along the minus strand of NZ_JBLIQL010000002.1, from coordinate 28,193 downwards.
TAACATGTACATGAAGCTTGGTATTGACAAGATACCTGAGATCCTTCTGGACAACACCGACCGTAACCGTACTTCTCCTTTTGCCTTTACAGGTAATAAGTTTGAGTTCCGTGCTGTTGGTTCTTCTGCCAACGTGTCTGCTCCTATGACTGCGCTGAACACCATGATGGCTAATCAGCTGATCGAGTTCAGAACTAAAGTTGATCAACTGATCGACGGACAAGGCATGAAGAAAGAGATTGCTATTATCCAGGTGTTGCGCGAGTATGTAGTAGAGTCTAAGAACATCCGCTTCGAAGGAAACGGCTACTCAGAGGAGTGGGCTCAGGAAGCTGAGCGTCGTGGTTTATCTAACGTTAAATCCACGCCACGCGCGCTTGACGTGTACCACAGACAAGACGTAAAAGACCTGTTCACGAAACATGGTATCTTTACTGAGGTTGAATTGAATGCGCGTCACGAAATCCTTCTGGAAGAGTACATCAAAAAGATCCAGATCGAATCTCGTGTAATGGGCGATCTAGCCATGAACCACGTTATTCCTACTGCCGTTGCTTATCAGAACAAGCTGATCAACAACTACAAAGGCCTGAAGGAGCTTGGTCTGGAAGACGATTACTCTGACACCATGCTGGAATCTATCAAAAAAATGTCTGGCTACATTTCTACTATTCAGAAAAATGTAGTCGCCATGATCGGTCAGCGTAAAGTGGCTAATAAAATAGAAGATTCACGTGAGCGTGCTATTTTCTATTGCGAAGAAATTTACAGCTACTTCGATACTATCCGTCACAGCGTAGACAAGCTGGAACTGATGGTAGACGACGAAGACTGGCCACTGGTTAAATACCGTGAGCTGCTTTTCCTGCGCTAATCAGAAATAATCTTTGTAAAAAAGGAGGCAACCGAAAGGTTGCCTCCTTTTTTATGTGCCAAGGCCTAGTCAAACCTAGCTTAAAACAGCTCCGGAATGCACTTTCGATTAGAATAATTTCACTATTCCTTAACAAGGTTGAAGCGTGTTGGTTATAGCTAAACCAAGTGGCTACGGATGTGCTTATCGCCATTTGCTTATAATCGTTCCGCCAATTTTAGCCAGTATGAGTGGGAGGAGTACCAGCGCCAGACCAGCCGCTATAACAGGCCTAAGCCCCATTCGAATTATGAGGTTGCGTACAATCCGATCTTTAAGCTCCTGGGCCATAAATTTTGCGCCTGCTGTTATCGGTTTTCCTTTTAGCACTTGCTCTACTTCCTGCCAATTGCCTCTTTCGGCTTGCCTTTTTAAAAATCCCAGCACAGTGTCTTTGGTAATAAGAATAGATTCTGCCACCTGTTGCTGCCTCAACTTGGTCCAGCGCATGAGCTCCTCTGGTTTAAGTTGTTCAAAATGAGGTATTGTGAATTTCATGTTCTACAGTTATTAGTTTCTACCAGCAAGTAGCTTTTACTTAATACGTATTGATTTATAATTTATTAAAAATTAATGGATTAAATGTAATAGAGAGTAAACTAATCCCCCTCTTTACATTTTTTTAATCGACCTATTCATTATTGTTGCATCTTCTGAAAGGTTAGCCACAGAAGCAGGCGCCAGGTTATTTTTAAGATTATAATAACGAATAAACAGTAACTTTACGTTCTATAGCAGTTGAACAAACCAGGGTTAACTTTGGTTAATAATACAAGCAGATTCATATTCAGATGAGCAAAATTTATTGTCCGAGCCTGACGGCCTACGAGCGCAGAAAATCTATAGTAGTTAATATTGGCGATTTGCCTATGGGAGGCGATTACCCAATCAGAGTACAGTCGATGACTACCGTAGATACCATGGACACGCTTGGGTCGGTGGAGCAGTGTATTCGCATGATTGAGGCTGGCTGCGAATATATTAGAATTACAGCTCCGAGCATAAAGGAAGCGGAGAACCTGCGCCAAATCCGCAATGAGTTGCATCGCCGAGGCTACAAAGTGCCTTTAATTGCCGACATTCACTTTACTCCCAATGCTGCCGAAGTGGCAGCGCGTATTGTCGAAAAGGTGCGCGTTAACCCAGGTAACTATGCCGATAAAAAGAAGTTTGAAGTAATTGAGTACAACGATACCACCTACCAGGCAGAACTGGACCGTATTCGTGAACGATTTTTGCCTCTTGTCCGGATCTGCAAGGAGCATGGAACGGCCATGCGCATTGGTACGAACCACGGTTCGCTCTCCGACCGAATTTTAAGTAGATACGGTGATACGCCGCTGGGCATGGTGGAAAGTGCGCTGGAGTTTTTGCGAATTTGTGAAGATGAGCAGTACTACAACATCGTCATTTCCATGAAAGCCTCGAACACGCAGGTAATGGTGCAGGCGTACAGGCTGCTGGTTCAAAAATTAGAGGAAGAGGGGCTAAAACCTTACCCGCTGCACCTGGGTGTTACAGAGGCTGGAGAAGCAGAAGACGGGCGGATTAAATCGGCTGTAGGCATCGGCACTTTGTTAGAAGATGGATTAGGTGATACGGTGCGGGTGTCGTTAACGGAGGCTCCGGAAGCAGAAGCTCCCGTTGCCAAAGCCCTCATCGACCGTTATACACACCGGGCCGAAAAAGCTCAGCCGATTAAGCCGATATGTGAGGTGCCCAACGATCCGTTTCAGTACAACCGCCGGGATACGGTGGAGGTGGAGAACCTGGGTGGCTTAAATGTGCCGCGTGTGGTGGCAGACCTGAGCCGTTTGCAGGATGTGGTGTACGCAGATCTGAAAAGTGTAGGACACCTATACTCCATGCTGCTCGATAAGTTTAACATGAACGATTTGGGTGCCGATTTTATTTATACCGGCGATACACCTATTACCTTCATGTTGCCCAACGGCCTGAAAGAAATTGTGCATTATGTGCCCTGGCAACTAATGACAGATCAGGAGAACAGTCATCCCCTGCTCACCACAAAACAATACCTGGAAGCTACACAACTGCACCCTCGGCTCAATTTTGTAGAGGCCTCAATAAGTGATTTGACTGATGCTATGCTGCAGCGTCTGAAAGAAGATTCAACCGCGGTACTTTTCTTAAACACTACCAACGAACATGCCATGCCTGAGCTACGCAAGTGCTTTTTCCGGCTCATGAACAATGGAGTTAAAACACCTTGTATTATAAAACGAGCGTACGGGGAACTTACCAATGACCAGGTGCAGCTATATGCAGCGACTGATATAGGAGGTTTGCTTATAGATGGCTTAGGCGATGGCGTTATGCTTGGAACAGAGTTTCTGTCTGCTCAGCATAAGCCTGATCTACTGCAAACCATCGATAAGCTTAATAACCTTAGTTTCGGTATTTTGCAGGCAGCGCGCACTCGCATGAGCAAAACAGAGTACATCAGTTGCCCAAGCTGCGGCCGCACACTTTTCGACCTGCAGGAAACTACTGCTATGATCCGTAAACGTACTGACCACCTAAAAGGAGTGAAGATCGGGATTATGGGCTGCATTGTAAACGGACCTGGTGAAATGGCAGATGCAGATTATGGCTACGTGGGTGTTGGCAAAGATAAAATAGCGTTATACCGCGGCCAGACTGTTGTTAAAAAATCTGTTCCTGCCGACCGCGCCGTAGATGAGCTTATCGAGCTTATCCGCGAGGATGAGAAATGGCTGGAGCCAATGCAGTTGGAGCAGTAATTAGCCAGCTGTAATAAATCCCTTTGGTCGTGCCTTATAGGCCAATGGCCTTAAATGCCTCTGGAAGGCCAGTTTCATTTAAAGAATTTAACAGGATAAGGCCTGATGAATAGCCACAGAAGGAGGCGATTTCATTTTTAAAGTTTAATTATTGTATTTCCTAAAAAGAAGACGATCATGAAAGGTTTATTTGATTTTTCAGAAGTGGCAACTTATTTTTTCCGTAAAAAAGATGCAAACCGCAAATCGAATTTTAATTTACGCGCAATGCATACCATTAACAAAATCTCCATTGTTATGTTTTTATTGGGGCTGGTATACTTTATAATCAAACACTGGTAAATCAGCTATGAACATTGAGGAGTTTCGGGAGTATTGCCTGGCGAAACCAGGCACTACAGAAGCTATGCCTTTTGGTGAAGATACCCTCGTGTTTAAGGTTTGCGGAAAAATATTTGCCCTTACCAATGTTAATACCTATTCTTCAGGTATTAATCTAAAATGTGACCCAACCTTAGCCATTGAGCTAAGGGAAAAATACACCTGTGTACTGCCAGGCTACCATATGAGCAAAAAACATTGGAATACGATTGTACCTGATGGTTCCGTTCCTGATAAGCTGCTACAACAATGGATAGACGACTCCTATAACCTGATAGTACAAAAGTTACCCAAAGCCTTGCAAGCCTCTCTTGTAACTTAAATTAAAGTGCATTTTTCTGTTGGCAGCCCTGACGACAGAAAAAAATTGGCTGCTATAAAGTCTGCAGCCAAGGTTACCTGTTTTCATTTGTAAATTAAGTCCAAATTAAATCCGGCTATATAGTTTAAGGGATAGCAATAAGGGGAGTGCCCGGAGACTGCAAATCACCCTAAAAGTGCTGCAGAGGCAGAAATTTATGTTTATACATCAAAAAGAATATAGAATTAAACAATATTTTGTATATTATGTGCTATTCTGTAGCAAGGGCTTTTTACACTTCTTTGATATGCAATCTAATACAAAACGATGAGCAGAATTCTTTAAAAAAAGGTAGAAAATCAGCAGGAAAAAAATATTTTTTACTTATACTTGAATACACACATTCTACGTTACATGCAGCTAGAACTTGAATTAGAAGGCTATTCCTTTCGGAATGAAAGGCAAAAGGGATGTATAAATATTGTTTATACTTCCAGTTTAGTTTTTAACACTTATGAGATTTTTTTCAAACATTACGAGCTTACATTTCAGCAGTATAATATTCTGCGCATCCTGCGCGATGAATTTCCAGATCCTGTTTCTACCTCCGTACTGAGAGAGCGTATGCTAGATAAAATGTCGGATGTATCGCGGTTAGTGAGCAGGCTCAAAAACAAAGAGCTCGTTTCTGTTACGCCTAATCCAATCGATAAAAGGTTGGTCAACATACTGATTTCTGAAAAAGGTCTGGCATTGCTCAAGAGAATAGACGAAAAAATTGTACATATGGACGGTATGCTCCTCGAGCTGGATGAGCAGGAAGCTCAAACCCTTAATGCACTGCTTGATAAAGTACGCTCTTCTGTGCGCAAGCTAAAAATATAAAGTCGGCCGTTTCTTGTTTCACTAATGCTGCTGATATTGGCAGTCGTAGAAGTGTGCCTTTTAGGTGCTTCAGTTGCACATAATTTGCATTTGTAAAGTCCGGAAAAGCAAAAGCCGCCTAAAATTAATTCTAAGCGGCTTTTGTAAGTTAATTGGTAAGATGGAGGTCTTTATACTACCACGTTTATTATTTTGTTCTGCACAATAATAATTTTCTTTGGTGATTTTCCTTCCAAGAATTTCTGTACCTGCTCATCGGCAACAACGGCTTTTTCCATTTCTTCGCGTGCAGCATCAGTGGCAAACGTTAACTTGGCGCGCATTTTACCATTGATCGATACCGGATACTCAAAAGAATTTTCTATCAGGTAATCGGCGTTCCAAGTCGGGAACTGGGCAAAACTAATGCTTTCGCTATGCCCAAGTTTTTCCCATAACTCCTCTGTAATATGTGGAGCATAAGGAGCCAGAATAATGGTAAGCGGCTCCAGAATAGCGCGTTTATTGCACTTAAGCTGCACCAGCTCATTTACACAAATCATGAAGGTGGACACTGAGGTATTGAACGAAAAGCGCTCAATATCTTCTTCTACTTTCTTAATGGTTTTGTGCAGCGATTTTAGCTCAACAGGAGTAGGCTCGGCATCAGAAACAGCCAGGTTACCATCTTTGTCGAAGAAGAGCTTCCAGAAGCGGCGCAGGAATTTATTTACACCGTCCATGCCATTGGTATTCCACGGCTTAAACTGCTCCAGCGGCCCCAGGAACATTTCATACATGCGTAGTGTATCGGCACCCAATCGTTCTACCAGGTCATCCGGGTTTACTACGTTATACTTCGACTTCGACATCTTCTCAATCTCAACGCCGCAGATGTATTTTCCGTCCTCCAAGATAAACTCTGCACTCGCATACTCTGCACGCCAGCTCTTAAATGCCTCCAGATCCAGCACATCATTCTCCACAATATTAACATCAACATGCAGTTCCGTTGTGTCATACTGTTCTTTCAACCCGAATGAGACAAATGTGTTGCTGTCTTTAAGGCGGTACACAAAGTTTGACCTGCCCTGGATCATGCCCTGATTGATCAGCTTTTTAAATGGCTCGTCTTCCGGCACCAGTGCCATATCGAAGAGGAACTTATTCCAGAAGCGGGAGTAGAGCAAGTGGCCAGTGGCATGTTCGGAACCGCCAATGTAAAGATCTACGCTGCGCCAGTAATTTACCACATCCTGGTCTACAAAGGCCTGCTCGTTCTGAGGGTCCATGTAGCGGTACCAGTACCAGCTCGAGCCCGCCCAGCCAGGCATCGTGCTTAATTCGTAAGGGTGCTCGTTCTGGTATTTCCAATCTACGGCGCGTCCAAGCGGTGGCTCACCTGTTTCAGTAGGTAGGTAAGCATCTATTTTTGGCAGCTCCAGGGGCAGTTCGCTCTCCTGGATCAGGTGCGGAATTCCGTCCTTAAAATACACTGGCACAGGTTCTCCCCAGTAGCGTTGGCGGCTGAACACCGCATCGCGCATGCGGAAGTTGATCTTGGCCTTTCCAACACCATTGTCTTCCAGGAACTTGATCAGCACGGGCATGGCTTCCTGATACGTAAGGCCATTGATTATTTCCGAATTCATATAGCGGCCTTCTTTAGTCGCATCTGCCTGATGCGCTATATCTTGCTGGGCATCGAGCACCTGCACAATAGGCAAATTAAAATGAGTGGCAAAGTTCCAGTCGCGCTGATCGCCAGATGGTACTGCCATAACGGCTCCGGTACCGTATCCAGCTAGCACGTAATCGGCAATGTACACAGGTATTTTTTCGCCGTTAAACGGGTTAATGGCATATGCTCCGGTAAAGGCACCTGAGATGGTTTTTACATCGGCCATGCGCTCGCGTTCCGAACGGTTTTTAGCAACAGCCACATAGGTTTCCACCTCAAAGGCCTGCTCTGTAGTGGTAATCTGGTTCACCAGTTCATGCTCCGGTGCGAGTACCAGAAACGTTACGCCATAAATGGTATCGATGCGGGTGGTAAATACTTTAATTTGTTGATCCGAATTTTCGATAGCAAAGGCCATTTCAGCCCCAATGGATTTTCCTATCCAGTTACGCTGCATTTCCTTTACCGGCTCCGGCCAGTCGATCTTGTCCAGCCCCTGCAACAAACGCTCTGCATAGGCTGTAATGCGCATCATCCACTGGCGCATACGCTTCCGCTCTACCGGATAGCCACCACGCTCTGATACGCCGTCTTTAACTTCATCGTTTGCCAGTACAGTACCCAGGGCAGGGCACCAGTTTACTACAGCTTCTGCCACGTAGGTTAAGCGGTATTTCAAGAGCATCTCCGCTTTTTGCTGCTCCGTCATGGCCAGCCACTCATCAGAGGTAAAGGCAGGAGTATCTTCATCGCAGGCGGCGTTTACTTTTTGGTTACCGCTTTCCTCGAAGGCACGCACCAACTGGTCTATGGGCTCTGCTGCTTCTGCACTATAGTTATAGTAGCTTTGGAACAGCTGCATAAAGATCCACTGCGTCCATTTGTAGTAGCCTGGGTCGGAGGTGCGCACCTCACGTTCCCACTCAAAGGAGAAGCCCAGGTTCTTAAGCTGCTCCAGGTAGCGGGTAATGTTTTGTTCAGTGGTAATGGCTGGGTGCTGGCCAGTCTGTATCGCATATTGCTCTGCCGGTAAGCCAAAAGCATCGAAGCCCATTGGATGCAGCACATTAAAGCCTTTGGAGCGCTTGTAGCGGCTCACGATGTCAGAGGCAATGTAACCGAGCGGGTGCCCCACATGAAGCCCTGCACCGGAAGGGTACGGAAACATGTCGAGTGAGTAGTATTTAGGTTTCTCACTTGCTGCCTCGGCTCTGAACGTCTGGTTTTGCTCCCAGTACCGCTGCCATTTTTTCTCAATTTGATTGAAATTATACTCTGACATCTGTTTTTCTAGCATTGTTTCTTAGGACCGCAAATTTAGGAATAGTTAGTAGATAATCGGCAATAGATATAGTATTATGGTTTTAATGCGCTAGTTTTTTCTGGCGTGTGGTAGCAGGCGGGTTTGTTGACAGCAAATTCTTCTAATAAAAACAGCCTTCCGGAGGTGATTTTAAGATTTTAGATGTTAGACTTTAGATGTTAGATTTTTAACCTTCTCCCAGATACTCGCAGGAGCTGCGCACGCTGCGAGGTCTTACAAGCTTAATTCCTAAACTTTTTACCTCCGGAAGACTATTTTCATTAGCAGAATTACTTTCTAAGCGCGGAGCAGCAAGGTATGAGCAGGTGAACGTGGTTGTTGAGAGCGGCTATTCTATATAAGTTAAAATGCTTATTTTTGTGAAGATAAATTATACCTTTTTCCAATCCGGTACAAGAGCCGGAGGGTCTATAGGTTGCCTCTGCGGGTGATGATAAACGTGCTGATACCTGAGATCTTTAAACAAACAGCTATGGATGAAAAGAATGAGTTGCTGGCAGTGCCGCACCTGATTTATGTAATGGACCCGATGTGTACCTGGTGCTATGGGTTTTCGCCTGTAATACACAAACTGAAAGAAGAACAGGAGCTACCACTTCACCTAAAACTGGTGGTGGGTGGACTGAGGCCTGGTGCTACCACCACCTTACAAGCTGATGCAGTAGAGGATGTGGAGCAGCATTGGAAAGAGGTCGAAAAAACGACTGGCCAGCCATTTAATTACAGCTTTTTTAAGCGAGAAAATTTTATCTACGACACCGAACCTGCCTGTAGGGCTGTGGTTGCTATGCGCTACCTCAACGCAGGTAAAGAAATGGATATGGCAGAAGAGATTCAGGAGGCGTTTTACCATCGCAACCAGGACGTAACAAACCCGAATGTGCTGGCCGCTATTGCCTTAAAGTTTGGTGCCACAGAGAAAGATTTTCTGGAAAATTTTTTCTCAGAAACGACTGTTGAAAAAACACAGCAGGATTTTCTGATCGCCCGCCAGCTCAGGGCTATTGCTTTTCCTAGCTTGTATTTGTTAAGCGGCAAAAAAATAAGCCTGATCAGCAGAGGTTACAAAACCTACGAGGCCATTAAAAGTCGTCTTTCAGAAGCACTTTCTGATCCTGCGGTCTAATTAGCACGGGAGCTTACAAACCAGCTGGCAGCAAAGACTTAAGCGGATCCTTTCCTTGCCAAGTTCCTTCGCTTGCAATAGGAGTAAAGCGTGCAAAGAGTTCTTCTGAGTACCAGTTTTCAGCTCTCGTTCTTTTAATTACCTCTTGGTGCGCCTTCTGCCTGTAGGCATAGGCTTTTATGGCCTCTGCCGATTCCCATACGCTAAAGGTGGCCTGCCTGATAAAGGGTAATTCTCCTAAACCAATAGAGCATAGCAAGCCCTCGGCACTATCTAAGGCTCGGGTGGCAGCCGGTGCATACCTGATAAACCGAGGCAGAGCCAGCCAGTTAATGGAGGCCCGGGTTAGCACTGCCACCGGGCCAGCAGCCTCGGAAGCAGGAGCTAAGCAGGGCTGAAAAGGAGCCTGCTTGTCCCAAAGCCCGTGCGATTGCAGCGGGTGCATCCACACCGTCCATATCTCATCAGTGTGCTGCCCGTACTCCTGCATCAGTGCCGAATTTCTAAAAAAATCATCTGCCGCTGTCTGGCTGCTCCAGGTGCACATAAGGCCATAGCGGTCGAAATTTGGTTTCAGGCTGAATCCTTTGCCTACACCGCTTCCGAGCAGTTTATAAAACAGCAGGCCGGGGACGTTGTTCAGCGGACCCACAGAGGTTCCCATCTGGGAAAGACCCCAGCGCCTATGACCTTTGCGGAGGCCAAAAAGCGTTAAGGTGGTAAGTCGGGCAGGTACAGTTGTTAACAAGAGTTATAATGGAGTTTATGGGAGGGTAAAGGTAGGCAAGTGCATCAAAAAAAACACCTGCCACACCAAAAGGCGACAGGTGTTTTATAGTGAATAGGAGAAGCTGCTAAAGGTTAAGTTTTTCATTTTCTCCCGGATGGTATTCCTCGCCTGTTATTACGGCTTTGGCCATACCAATCAGGTGCACTACGGCACTGTTAGGAGAATCCCAGTATTCAGCCTGTTCAATAGTAACTTTAATAAGACCGATGTTTTTATCGTCTTTGCCATCTGGAAACCAGGCTTTCAAGGCAGGGCTCCAAAGTTCTTCTATTTTTTGTTTGTCTCGGGTAATTGTTGCCTTTCCGGATACGGATACATATAGGTTATCGCTTGGTTTAGAATAGCTCAGATTCACATGGGCATCATTTTCGATTTCGTGCGATTTACCGGAGTCGTAACCAGTAAAGAACCATAGATTGCCATCTTCCTTTACCTCCTGAGTGCTCATAGGCCGGCTCCTCAGCGTTCCATCCTTCTCCTGAGTCGTCATCATGGCAATGTCAATGTCTTTTATCTTCTCGACTAGTTTATGAAGATTTTCTTTGGTGATCAAATTATTAGTCATAGTTTTCGTTCTTGTGTTTGTGTTGTAATTACGCGCTGCTTTCGGAAAGGGTTTGTGCGTTTTGTTCGTGAGTAGCTTCTGTTCGTATAACCAACACCGTTGCCAGTTTGTTTAAACAACGTTCTTGTTACCTGGCAGCGACATCTGAAAAATTTCTGTTACCAGTCCTAAACCGAAATATTAAATAGAATAGATTTCCTGCGGTTTAGCTTCAGTGGCGGCTTTGTTAGCTGCTTTTCATACTAAAACAATACTACTAAGTGAATTACCTGGCCCACCTATTTTTATCTGGAGATGAAGAAGAGTTGCTCATTGGCAATTTTATAGCAGATGCTGTAAAAGGAAAGCAGTTAGAGCAGTATCCGGAAGGAATAGCCCGGGGCATCCGGTTGCACCGCCTCATCGATACCTATACTGATACGCATCCGGTAGTGCACCAGACTAAGCTGCGGCTCAGGCCACACTTCCGCAAGTATGCCCCCGTAGTAGCCGATGTGTTCTACGATCATTTTTTAGCTACTGGCTTCGACCAATTTGCCACCATGCCGCTTGCTTCTTTTGTGGATCGTGTTTACCAGATTATCAACCAGCAATATGACCAGTTGCCGCCAAGGGTGCAGCATTTTTTTCCGTACATGATGCGCCAGAACTGGCTCGCTTCCTACTCTGAAATAGAGGGTATACGGCAGGCCCTGGCAGGGATGAGCCGTCGCACCAGCTTTGTATCGGGAATGGAGCGGGCCGGAGATGAACTACAAGCCAACTACAGGCATTATGCTGCTGATTTCCATAATTTTTTTCCTGAACTGATGCTGTATGTAGAACAGGTGAAAAAGGAGTTGTAAGCGGGGCTACATATGTTTCTGGTGAGTGTGCTGAAGGTTGTGAGGCTATGGTTTAACTGCCACCACAGGTTTGGCCTTAAACAGGAGTAGGTACCCTGCCAAGGCTGCCAGTATAGAGGCCGACAGAATGGCTAGTTTGGCAGTAGCCAGAATGCCTGTTCCCTCAAAAGCCAGGTTTGCAATAAAAATAGACATGGTAAATCCAATGCCGCTTAAAAAGCCAACCCCGATAATATGCCTCCAAGTAATAGAGGCTGGTTTAATGCCCATGCCCGTAACAGAGGCCAGCACTGAAAAAAGCACAATGCCAATAGGCTTGCCCAAAACTAAACCATACACTATTCCTGCTGTTGCCGGATTAAAGAAGTCGTATATGAGGGAAGCATTTACAAATATGCCCGCATTGGCCAAGGCAAAAATAGGCATAATGGCAAAGGCAACCCATGGGTGCAGCGTGTGCTCCAGGCGGCCTAATGGCGAGAGGGCTTTCTTGCAATTGGCCTCTATGGTGTATACAGCAGCCTGTAAATCGTTTTCCTGGTCTGCCGCCTCACTTTTAACAGCAGGATAGGTATGTGCTAAGTAAGAAGAATGCAGTTCGCCCAGCACATTATCAGTACTCGTAATAAATTCTTCCTGGTTAATGCCACTGCGCGAAGGTATGGTGAGCGCCAATAAGATACCTGCTACGGTTGCATGCACCCCTGATAATAGAAACGCAACCCACATTATAAGGCCAAGCAAAATGTATACGCCCAGCACCCGCAGGTTGTAGGAGCTAATAACCAGGAGCAGACCAAAAATTCCGAAGCCAACCCAGAGGCTCAGAAAATTAACGTCTGCCGTATAAAAAACGGCTATGACCAGCACCGCCCCAATATCATCAACAATGGCCAGGGCCACCAGAAACAGCTTAAGCGAAAGGGGAACACGCTTACCGAGTAAGGATAAAATACCAAGTGCAAAGGCAATGTCTGTGGCCATTGGAACTCCCCAGCCTGCTACCGTAGCCTCACCTGCATTCATAAAATAATAAAACAAGGCAGGAACTACCATACCGCCAACAGCAGCCATCACAGGAAATGCCGCTCTGCGCAGCGAGGAAAGCTCGCCGGTGGTTACTTCTCGTTTTATCTCTAACCCAACTACAAAAAAGAAGACAGCCATAAGCCCGTCGTTTATCCAGTGAATCAGATCTTTTGATATGCTTAAATCGCCTAAAGATATAGAGAAGTAGGTATTCCATACTTCGTTGTAAGATTCACTCCAGGCAGAATTAGCCCACAATAATGCGATCAGTGTAATAAAGATGAGCAGGATGCCGCTAAATGCTTCTGCCTGTATAAAGGCCTGCACAGGGTAAAGGATTATTCTAAATAGCCGGCGTTCGACAACGTTACTCACAGTGTGTAGGTTTTTGGTTAATGAGTACCTCGATAACGGAGGTATCCTTGAGAAAGAATTTAAAAATGCTCTAACATGGTTTTAAAAGTTGTCGCCATAAGAAGCATAGGCAGGTGGCTGTTATTCTGCGTCTAAGTTAGGTTTTCCTAAAGTAAGTGCCTGCCAGCAAGAAGAAGAACAATCAAATTCTGCCTCTACGGTTAAGGCCAAATTAGATAGATTTATTTACAAATCCATTTTTAAGTTAACTACCAATTTGGCAAAGTAGGAGTTGCTCTGGTGGTAAATTACCAGAAAGTAAAATTAAAATGAAAAATGTAAGACTGTTTATGTACTCCAAGAGCATAAGTACGTACTTATTCATTGTAGGTGTTTTTACACATAAAGTATTTTTACTTATTATGAAATTTTTTAAATTTGAAAATGCACCCGCTTCATCCATAATTGAAATATAGTATAAGTACCATGGGTAAAAAAAGAGCCATAGCTGAGGTTTTAAATGCTGACTTAGACGAAGCTCTATCTGACAAACTATATCAGTTGGTCTATAACTTTCTAAAAGTAAATGACTACAACATTTACTTTAATATCATGCAGTTTAAATTTAATACTGTTTTGGATTATCCTATTGATGCAGATATGGAATACAAAATCATGCACTATATGATTGAAAAGATGCAGGAACATCATCCGGGAGTTTTAGGTCAATTTTTGGTGCAATTGCAAAACGATGCGGCCTCCCTCACTACACCCTAAACTTTTTGAAACGGTTTAAAGCACCTGAGAATTGCTTTAGAAGCACATCCCTTATCTAATAGCCACGGCAATTGGTTTTACTGCCTCATAACATCCTTTTACCGGATGAGCGATTTCGGAGGTGAAGCGTTAAGTTCCTGAAATTATAGTTGCGCTACATCTTGTGGTGCACTACATTTGCCGCAGAAGGTGGTGGAGTTCGCCTGAATCCGCCTTGTTTTAGGGCTGATAACTTTTGTTTAAGCATGTGGTCTTCATGTACTAGCAGGGTATAGCCAGTTGTCAGCTGCATTTTTATGAAACCATATCCCCAGTCCAAGCTCGGTACAAATACTTTTATAAAGAAGCTTTTCTCACCGGGGGAACAGGCCAAGGCCTTGCTTTTCACTTGCAAGTGGCTAGTTATTAGCAGTGTGGTAGGAGTGCTGGTGGGCTCTGCTTCCGCTTTTTTCCTCACTTCCTTAAACTGGGTTACTTATTATCGTGAGGCACATCTTGCAATTATCTGGCTATTGCCCCTAGGCGGCTTGCTGGTTGGGTTGCTGTACCATTATTGGGGAGGCAGATCTGTAAAGGGGAACAACCTGCTCCTGGAGGAAATACATCATCCCCGCCAAATCATTCCTTTTAAAATGGCACCGCTGGTACTGTTTGGTACCCTCGTGACACACCTTTTGGGTGGTTCGGCAGGCAGAGAAGGGACGGCTGTGCAAATGGGAGGAACTATTGCCGATCAATTTACGAGGGTTTTCAAACTTCGGCCCCGCGACCGTAAAAGTCTCCTTATTACCGGTATTAGCGCTGGGTTTGCCTCTTTGTTTGGTACGCCTTTAGCAGGAGCCATTTTTGGGCTTGAGGTATTTGTGATAGGCCGCATCCGCTACGATGCCTTGGTACCAAGCATTCTCGCGGCCGTTATCGCCAACCTTACCTGCCACGCCTGGGGTGTAGGCCATACCCATTACGAAATTCCTATTGTGCCTGCTATGACCCCGGAAGGTTTTGCTTATGCACTGCTTGCCGGAGCAGTCTTTGGTTTAACAGGAATGATCTTCGCGAAAGCAACCCACTTCTGGACTGACCAATTCAGGAACAGATTTTCGTACGCGCCGCTTCGTCCGTTTGTAGGTGGTTTAGTGGTAGCGGTGGCTGTTTGGGCAATTGGCACCACCAAATACATTGGCCTGGGTTTACCCACTATTCTGGCTTCTTTTACAGAGGAGCTACCTGTCTACGATTCTTTTCTAAAGATCCTATTTACATCCTTTACGTTGGGAGCTGGCTTCAAGGGCGGAGAAGTAACCCCTTTGTTTTTTACAGGAGCCACCATGGGAAATGCACTCTCGCAGCTTATTCCGCTGCCCATGGGGCTGCTGGCAGGAATGGGCTTTGTGGCAGTCTTTTCCGGAGCTACCAATACTCCACTTACCTGTACAATTATGGCAATGGAGCTTTTTGGTGCTGAAAGCGCTGTGTTTATGGCACTTGCCTGTGTTTGCGCTTACCTGTTTTCGGGGCATTCGGGTGTTTATGGTGCTCAACTAATAGGAAGCCCGAAGCACCTTTTTTACGGAAGGGAAGAAGGCAAGAGCTTGGCTTCTGTTCTGGAAGACCGCCGTAAAAAGCGGAGAAAATAAGGAATTTGCCTGCTGTTCAAACATGCATCACCTAGAGCCCATTAGGTTCAAAGCTTCGTAGTACCTCCGGAAGGCCCATTTTATTAGCGGAATTTGACAGCCAAAGAACATGGTAGGTGGGGTTGCTATAGAGTACATTTAAAAGTGGAAAGCACGCTACCTGTTGCTGCAGATGCCTGGAACAGCCTTGTACCTAACACCAACTAAATGCCTCCGGAAGGCCTTTTTCATTAAAATAATTCACGTAAAGCATAGCATTTCACTTTATAACTAACAGTAGTTTGTGTGAATAATGATAAGCTATCATTTTTAGACAAACCTTAAACAAAAGAAAATAGCTAATATTTAGCTCTTAAAGCATGTTTAAGGCGATCAGAGTTTAAACATTCTGATTTTAATTTAAACTATTGCTGATTTTTTAGCAGGAACGTATAGCTAATTAAGTGTGTTGTAAAAGTAGCGCACGACATGTGGCTGTAGAATAATAGTTGTGAGGGGCCATGACAAAAAGAGGTTTTTCTTCTTTGCTTTGTCTTTACCTGTTTTTCATGATAGGTACTGAAACTCATGCCCAATTCATTCTTAACGACACTGTTTCGTTCACCTCCAAAAGAAAGAGCGTTGTTGTTCCTTTTCATTTCATCCATAACCTGATGGTTATTCCGGTGCAGATCAACAACTCACCGCCGCTAAACTTCATTTTAGATACTGGGGTAAAAAATATTCTCATAACGCATCTCTATTACACCGACTCTTTAAACCTGAACCACGCTTCCGAAATAGTTATCAAAGGGCTCGGCACCGGCGATACTTTAAAAGCCTTTTACTCCAGAGGTAATTCGCTCAAGATGAAAGGCATTGAAGGCAGGAACCAGGATGTTTATGTAATGAAAGAAGATGTTTTTCATCTTTCGGCGCGTATGGGCATGCCCATACATGGCATCATTGGCTACGATATCTTTAAGAATTTTATTGTAAAGATTAACTACAGTTCGCGCCATATCACTTTGTATAGGCCGGATGCCACCTTAAAACCGCACAAGCGGGGGGAGGTGTATCCGCTGTACCTGGAGCGCGACAAGGCGTATATTTTCGCTAATGTGCGGCAACACAGCGGCGATACGGTGCGGGTGAAACTGGTAATAGACACAGGAGCCAGCCATTCGCTGTCGTTGTACCTGCCAAGCCACAACCGGCTGTCGTTGCCGCCTAAAGTAATGGAGGCTTATCTGGGCAGAGGATTAAGCGGCGATGTAAATGGGAAGATAGGGCGCATCAACAGTTTTTCTATAGGGCGCCACGAATTACAGAACTTACCTGCTTCTTACCCTGATGAGGCATCTATTCAGGCCGCCATGCAGATTTCCGACCGGAACGGGAACCTGGGATCAGACATACTGAAGCGATTTACCGTTATCTTCGATTACCCTCACAGCCAGATGACGCTGATACCAAACAAGCGTTACAAGGAGCCCTTTCATTATAACCTGGCAGGTTTCGAAGTAAGCACGCCCGTTGTAGGCATGAAACTTTACGAAGTGGCCTACGTGGTAGATGGTTCACCGGCTCATAAAGTTGGATTGAAGGAAGGCGATCAGATTCTAAGCATTAACGGCCAGAACTGCTTCTCTATGTCGCTTTCCGATGTGTTGGGTTACCTGGAGAAAGGGCCTGGCAAAAAGCTGAGGCTAAAGCTGTACCGCGAAAAAGAGGTGCATCAAGTTGTCCTGACATTGCAGAACAGAATTTAGAAAGCAGATACCCGTCCTACACAAGGCACTCGTTATAAATTGTTTGCTGAATTATTCGAATGAAAAAGCCCTTCCGGAGACAAAAAGCTGCTTTAAAATCCTAGTGTAACTGAGGGCTAGGGTCATGCTACATTCAAGCAAATTTATTTACCTTACACCGCCTGCATATCTACTACAATCTGAAGGAAGAGTAACAACACAGCTAACCCGATCAGGAACAAACCGGCATAGAACCTTACTTTGGGTACAGGTTGCAGGTAGGTGTTGCCTTGCTCATCCTGTTTGGTGAGTTTATAATCTGTGAGCAATAAGCCGTTACCAAAGCTAAGCCAGATCGCGGCCATTAAAATGTCGCGGTTAAGTATAAGTGAAACTGTGCCAATGGCAGAAAACAAGAGCCCGAAAAAAATCCGAATTGTTAAGTTTTTCATGAAAGAAACTGCTAAAAGCGGCAAGTTAGGGTTTTGTGTTAAAAATATTATCGAATTTAATGCACTATAATGTCCCTGCTGCTGTTTCTGGCATAAGAGTTGTAAATTAAGCACTACAACAAGGCGGATCAACGAATCCTTGCGAAGTGGAAAAACGGTGCAAATAAAAAAAATAGATTTAACACTTGTATTTCCCAAAAATTATAAGAAACATTTGTGCTTCTAATTGGTATAACCATAACAAATACCATTACTTCAAGACAAAAAATGAAAAAAAAGCCGGTTTTATCATCTGATATGATAAATCATTCCTTCACCGGGAATGCGTCTTTTTCTATCCTATCAAGTAGGATAGTTTTTAGGGCACCGCAGATGCTATTTTGCTACAGGCCCTAGGCCGATGCGCTTACCGATTGCCTACGTGGGAATCATTCCTCCATCTACATCTTTTGCGTAACGTTTGTAACTGTACCTGAACGTACAGCCATTCGATTCGTATTATTCGTATTCTCTTTTTTCTGTTCATCAGCTGTGTAGGGCACAGTATTTTTATATTTTAATGGTTATGAGCAACCAATCAGGTTTTAATATTCTGGTTGCCGATGGGCAACACATCTCTTACGCACAGCAAATCTGCGACGAGATGGAATCTTCAGCAAAAGCAAGAGGTACTGGTATAGCCAAACGATCGCCGGAGTACCTGAAGCAGAAAATGCTGGAGGGAAAGGCTGTTATTGCGCTCCAGAAAGATGGCACGTGGGCTGGGTTCTGTTATATAGAAACATGGGGGCACGGAGAGTACGTGGCCAACTCTGGCCTTATCGTATCGCCTGATCTGCGGAAAAGTGGTTTGGCGAAGCAAATTAAAAAGAAGATATTTGAGCTTTCGCGCACCAAGTACCCTAACGCCAAAATATTCGGCCTGACCACGGCGCTTGCTGTCATGCGGATCAACTCTGAGCTGGGTTATACTCCTGTTACCTACTCTGAGCTAACCGACGACGAAGCTTTCTGGCAAGGTTGCAAGAGCTGCGTGAACTATGAGATTCTTACCATGAAAGGCCGCAGCAACTGCCTTTGCACAGCCATGCTGTTCGACCCCGCACGCGAAAAAAAGGCTAATGCCGCAATAGAGCAGAAGGCTCCTTTAGCGGCGAGTCAGAATGTAGAGCACGTAAGAAGCTCAGACCTAGAACTGGTATATCAATAAACCCTTATAATGAAAGACAAAGTAGTATTAGCCTTTAGTGGCGGACTAGATACATCGTATTGCGTAAAGCACCTGAAAGAAGAAAAAGGTCTTGAGGTTTATTCGGTGTTGGTAAATACAGGCGGTTTTACAGAAGAAGAACTGAAAGAGGTAGAGGAGAGGGCTTACTCGCTTGGCGTGAAAGAACACACCACCCTCGACGAAACCGCATACTACTATCAGAGCTGCATTAAATACCTGATTTTCGGAAATGTGCTCAAAAACGGTACATATCCTTTATCGGTGAGTGCGGAGCGCGTAACGCAGGCCATTGCCGTAGCCCGCCATGCGCAGCAAGTAGGAGCCTCTTATGTTGCCCACGGCAGCACAGGTGCCGGTAACGACCAGGTGCGCTTCGACATGATCTTTCAGATGATGATTCCGGATGTGGAAATTTTAACTCCTATTCGCGACAACAGACTCTCTAGAGAAGAGGAAATTGCATTCCTGAAAAAGTATGGCGTTGAATACGACTACAAAAAAGCGCAATACTCTATAAACAAAGGGATTTGGGGCACATCAGTTGGCGGTAAAGAAACCCTTACATCACATTTACCACTGCCCGAAGAAGCTTACCCAACGCAGTTGAGCAAGCAGGAGCCGGAGCATGTGACTTTACACTTTGTGAAAGGAGAGCTGGTTGGTCTTAACGACAAAACTTGCGAAAGCCCGGTAGCAGCTATTCAGGCGCTGCAGGAAATGGCTGGTCCGTTTGCTATTGGCCGCGACATCCATGTAGGCGATACAATTATTGGTATTAAAGGTCGTGTGGGTTTTGAAGCCGCTGCCCCAATCATTATCATTAAGGCACACCATACACTGGAAAAACACGTACTGACCAAGTGGCAGCTCTATTGGAAAGACCAACTATCGGCCTGGTACGGTAACTGGCTGCATGAAGGACAGATTCTGGACCCTACCATGCGCAACATTGAAGCTTTTCTGCAGGATACGCAGCAGAATGTAACGGGCAAGGTGCAAGTGCTGCTCGCGCCTTACCGCTTTCAGGTAGAGGGCATAGAGTCGGATCACGACCTAATGTCTTCTAAATTCGGCCGCTATGGCGAAATGAACAACACCTGGAGTGGCGAAGATGTAAAAGGATTCTCTAAGATATTCGGAAACCAATCCGTGATGTACCACAAAATCAACGGATCTACATTAAAATGACAGATATAATAAAGGCAGGCATTGTGGGTGGAGCAGGATATGCAGGTGGAGAGTTACTCCGCCTGCTACTGCTCCACCCACAAGTCTCTTTAGCGTTTGTGCAAAGCCGCAGCCAGGCAGGTAAACCTGTATCAGAAACCCTTCCTGATTTACTGGGAGAAACAGATCTGATTTTCTCAGCTGAGGCCGACGAAGCGGTAGATGTATTGTTTTTATGCACAGGCCATGGTGAGGCCAAAAAATTTTTAGCAGCTACTACTGTTTCTACTTCTACAAAAATAATAGACCTTAGCCAGGACTTCCGATGGAACGAAGGCACGGCAACAGCAAATGTAGAAGCCGATGGCAGAACCTTTACCTATGGCTTACCTGAACTTCAGCGTAACCAGATACAGGAGGCGCAGCACATTGCTAACCCAGGCTGTTTTGCCACTGCCATACAATTGGGCCTGTTGCCTCTGGCAGCTGCAGGTAAACTGACTTCCGACGTCCATGTGAGCGGCATTACCGGTTCTACTGGCGCCGGACAAAGTCTTAGCCCTACTTCGCATTTCAGCTGGCGCACCGAAAACATTTCTACCTACAAGGTTATGGAGCATCAGCACCTGCGTGAGATTAACCGCAGCCTGAAGCACCTGCAGCCGGGGCAGGGATCCACTATCCATTTCATTCCATACAGAGGTCCTTTCTCCCGAGGCATCTTTATCACCTCTTACCTGCAAACGGAGTTAAGTCTGGAGGAGGCGCAGCAATTATATAGGCGCTACTACGAGTCACATCCGTTTACCTTTGTAACGGAGCATAACCCGGATCTGAAACAGGTCGTGAACACCAACAAATGTATTTTGCACCTGCAAAAGCACGGCAACATGCTCGTCATTACCAGCATGATCGATAACCTCCTGAAAGGAGCGGCAGGACAAGCTGTACAAAACATGAACCTGCTGTTCGGCCTGGAAGAAACTGCCGGACTCAAGCTGAAGCCAGCTGCGTTTTAATTTAATTTTTGATTGTTTTTTGTTGATTGTTAGGTTGTTGTAAGGGTTAATTGTTGATCAATTATACTGTCCTTTCTGACCAGCTTGCTTATTTAACGTTGCTCCTGAGTAGCTGCACCTAAGGGTGCGGACTATTGTAGTGAATCGATTTAATAAGAATAATTCTTATGAAATGGAACAAGTTGAAGATTAAGTGCATCAGCGCTAATACAACTGCAAATAAGCAAGCATCTAACCTTCAGGCCATTTGATAATCAACAAAAACCATCCAACAACTATAAAGATGAATCTTTTCGACGTATATCCTCTTTTCAATATTGAACCTGTTAAAGCATCCGGGCTGAAAGTCTGGGACAAAAACGGTGTTGAGTACCTCGATTTGTATGGCGGCCATGCCGTTATTTCCATAGGCCACAGCCACCCCGCTTATATCCAGCGCATTCAGGAGCAACTGCAGCAAATTGGCTTTTATTCGAATGCGGTAAAAATGCCGCTTCAGGAAGAGTTAGCAAAGAAACTGGGTAAACTTAGTGGATATGAAAGCTACAGCCTGTTTTTATGTAACTCCGGCGCTGAAGCCAATGAGAATGCTCTGAAACTTGCCTCTTTCCAGACAGGACGTAAGCGAGTTATATCGTTTACAAATTCTTTTCACGGTCGTACTTCTGCGGCAGTGGCGGCTACAGATAACCCTAGTATTATTGCGCCTATCAACGAAACCAATAATTTCCTGTTTCTCCCATTCAACGATATAGCTGCTGTGGAAGAAGCTTTTCAGAAAGAGGAGTTTGCAGCCGTTATCATAGAAGGAATTCAAGGAATAGGAGGCGTGTACATTCCTGATCCCGCTTTTCTGGAAGCCATTGCAGCGCTTTGTAAAAAAAGCGGAGCACTCCTTATTCTGGATGAGGTACAGTCGGGTTACGGCCGTTCCGGCAAGTTTTTCGCGCACCAGTACACAGCAGTTCAACCCGATATCATTACAGTAGCCAAAGGCATGGGCAATGGCTACCCCATCGGTGGCGTATTGATTAGTCCTGAGATAAATGCCAAGCACGGTATGCTGGGCACCACTTTTGGGGGTAACTATTTGGCTTGCGCTGCTGGCCTGGCTGTGCTGGAAGTGTTGGAGGAAGAAGACCTGCTGACAAATGCGACTAACGTTGGCAATTACCTGATGGAAGAACTGCAGAAGGTGGAGGGCGTGAAGGAAGTACGAGGACAAGGCCTGATGATAGGTGTGGAGCTTCCGGAACCATGTGGTCCCATTCGCAACAAGCTTTTGAACGAGTTTAAAATTTTCACTGGCTCTGCCAATAACAAAAATACATTACGTTTACTGCCTGCTTTATCTGTTACCAAAGAAGACGCAGATAAATTTTTAGCAGCCTTTAAATCACTGATTTCCTAACCTCAGAACTATGAAAAATTATACCTCTGTGCACGATGTGGCTGATGTGGCTGCGTTGGTAAAAGAGGCGCTGGAAATGAAAAAAGCGCCACTTGCTCATAAAGAATTAGGCACAGGCAAAACTTTAGGCCTCATTTTCCTTAACCCCAGCTTGCGCACCCGCCTCAGCACCCAAAAAGCTGCCCTAAACTTAGGACTGAATGTAATGGTGATGAACCTCGACAAGGAAGGGTGGGCATTGGAGACGCAGGAAGGCGTGGTGATGAACGGCACAACAGTAGAGCACATAAAAGAAGCTGCAGCTGTAATGGGCCAGTATTGCGATATATTAGGCTTACGTTCTTTCCCAAAGCTGCAAAGCAAAGAAGAAGATTATAGCGAAGATATACTGAACAAGTTTATCAAATATACCGGGGTTCCGATTTTAAGCCTGGAATCTGCTACCCGGCACCCCCTGCAGAGCCTGGCTGATTTAGTAACTATTACTGAACACAAACCGGAAGGTCGCCGACCTAAAGTGGTGTTAACCTGGGCGCCGCACGTAAAGCCGCTGCCTCAGGCTGTACCGAACTCGTTTGCAGAATGGATGTGCGCAGCAGACGTTGACTTTGTAATTACGCACCCGGAAGGTTATGAGCTTGAAAATAGCTTTACCGAAGGTGCCACCATAGAATACGATCAGGAGAAGGCACTACAAGATGCCGATTTTATTTATGTAAAAAACTGGTCGTCTTACAAAGAGTACGGCAAAATATTATCGGATGGCGAAGGCTGGATGATGACCAACGAAAAGCTGATCAATACGAACAATGCCAAAGTGATGCACTGCCTGCCGGTGCGACGTGGATTAGAACTGAGCGATGAAATTCTGGACGGACCAAACTCGCTGGTCATCCAGGAAGCAGGCAACCGGGTGTATGCCGCTCAAGCGGTGCTGAAGCAACTGCTGGAAAATTCGAAGTAAAACAAACCCGTCAGGATCTTAAATCCTGGTGGGTTTAAACCTATCAACTCGTGCAAACCTTACACATTATAAAAATAGGCGGCAATATTCTGGATTCGCCTGCTAAACTGGAAAGCTTTTTACTTGATTTTGCAGCACTGCCAGAGCCAAAGCTGCTCATTCATGGTGGTGGTAAAATAGCATCCACTATAGGTAAGAAACTCGGTATAGAGCCAAACATGGTCGAAGGAAGACGCATTACCGATGCCGAAACCCTGAAATTGGTAACAATGGTTTATGCCGGTCTGGTTAATAAGAATGTAGTGGCACAGCTCCAGAGCATGAGCTGCAACGCCATAGGTCTTACCGGTGCCGATGCTAACATTATACCGGCCTCCAAACGCCCTGTTAAACAAATTGATTACGGTTTTGTAGGCGATGTGGCAGGTCCTGAAACAATCAACGCCACGGTGTTGGACACTTTTCTGAAAAGCGGCCTTACACCTGTTTGCGCTCCGCTGACTCATGACAAGGTAGGAAACCTGCTCAATACTAATGCTGATACCATTGCCTCTGTACTGGCTACAGCCATGGCGCATTTGTACCAGGTGAAGCTTATCTACTGCTTCGAGAAAAAGGGGGTCCTGCAGGATGCAGACAATGATGAATCAGTGATCTCGCGCATAAACAAAAAATCTTATAAGCAGCTTAAAGAAGATGGCATCGTGACATTAGGCATGATTCCAAAATTAGACAATGCTTTTGCGGCGCTGGACCAGGGAGTAAGCGCGGTCATAATAGGAGATGCAGCCGAAATTAATACCATAGTAGCAGGAGGAGAAGCCGGAACACTGATCAGCTTATAAATTGTAGTTCAGCAGCAGACGGACCGGGGAATACTGTTAGAAGTAGACATATTGAATTTATAGGGAATAGCACTGGTCACCTTCTGGTGACCAGTGCTGCCTTGCCCTTGATTGTTTTTTCTTTAAATAGCTCCGGAAGCCCTTTTTCATTAGCAGAATTTGTGTTGATGAAAGCAATATACCGGTGACTACAGTTCCAGGATGCTCCTCAAAATAAACAAGGCAAATAGAATTAGTGGTACATTGTATCCATAAACCAAAAGGACAATGAGTACAGAAAATAAAAAAGTAGCCATACTGGGAGGCGGCAACATGGGAATTGCCATTGCCAAAGGCATGGTGGCCTGCGGAAAATATCATGCCGAGAACATCACCCTTACCCGACGTAACCTGCGTCAGCTCGATGACTTGGCAAAAGAAGGCTATAAAGTATCGAACAACAATGCCTTGGCTGTGGTAGAGGCAGACATTATTATTCTGAGCATCCTGCCTCAGCAGCTCGACAGCGTACTGGACACCATTTCTGAAAGTGTAGACCCAAAGCGGCACTTGTTCATTTCTATTGTAACAGGAGTTGCAGTTGGCGACATCGTGCAACGCTTAGGCAAACCAGTGGAAGTGATGCGGGCCATGCCAAACACGGCCATTGCCATACGAGAATCTATGACCTGTTTGGCCGGTAACGCTTCTGCAGAGAATCAGGCCCTGGTGAAAGATATTTTCGACTCTGTGGGCGAGACTGTAGAAATTGAAGAAGAACTTATGTCTTCGGCTACAGCACTGGTAGCCTGTGGCATTGCCTTTTTCCTGCGCTCTATTCGGGCGGCGGCACAAGGCGGTACAGAAATTGGCTTTCATGCAAAAGACGCTCTACGAATGGCCGCTCAAACTGCAAAAGGAGCAGCCTCTTTACTGCTCCAGAATAGCAGCCATCCCGAAAATGAAATTGATAAAGTTACCTCGCCAAAAGGCTGTACTATTGCCGGATTAAACGAAATGGAGCACCATGGCTTCAGCTCTGCCATGATCAAAGGCATTAAGTTATCATCTGCTAAAGCAGAGCAATTATACCACAAAGAATAAAAATGACGGTTCAGGCACTATACGGGGAGGCGACAAAGCTGCTGCAAGAGCTGATTTCTATACCATCTTTTAGCAGGGAAGAAGACAAGACGGCAAACGCAATTGCACAGTTTCTGGAGCAGCACAGGGTGGAAAAAGTACACCGGAAACTGAACAACGTTTGGGCCTTTAATAAGCATTATAATCCCGATCGTCCGACTCTGCTGCTGAACTCGCACCACGACACGGTAAAGCCGAACACGAGTTATACCCGCGATCCCTTTGCGCCAACTGTACAAGACGATAAGTTGTACGGCCTGGGCAGCAACGATGCTGGCGGTTGCCTGGTGTCGCTGCTAGCGACATTTTTATACTTTTATGAAAAGGAAAACCTGGCTTATAACCTCGTAATAGCAGCAACCGCAGAAGAAGAAATTTCTGGTAGAAACGGCATTGAGCTGGTGGTGGCCGAGCTGGGACCGCTGGAAGCAGCCATTGTGGGAGAACCTACGCTCATGCACCTGGCTATTGCCGAAAAAGGTTTGTTGGTGCTCGATTGCGTGGCCAAAGGAAAATCTGGGCATGCGGCACGGGAAGAAGGTGTTAATGCTATATATGAAGCACTTCCGGATATTCTATGGTTCAAGGATTATAGGTTTCCGAGGGAGTCTGCTTACCTGGGGCCTATAAAAATGTCGGTTACGATGGTGCAGGCAGGAACGCAGCATAATGTGGTGCCGGACCAGTGCCAGTTTACCGTAGACATTCGCCTGACAGATGCGCATAGTATGGAGGAGGTGCTGCAAATTGTTAAAGACAATGTAAAGGCGGAAGTAACACCAAGGTCAATGCGCCTGCGCCCGTCATCCATCGCAGTAGAGCACCCTTTGGTGCAGGCAGGATTGAAGCTGGGCCGCAACACGTATGGTTCTCCTACCACCTCTGATCAGGCACTGCTTTCTATTCCGTCGCTCAAACTTGGTCCCGGCGACTCAGCCCGATCACATATGGCAGACGAATTTATTTACCTGCACGAAATTGAAGAGGGCATCGGACTGTATGTGCAGATACTAGAGCAAGTAGTTTATAGACGCTAGAATTTAGATATTAGATAATAAAACTTCATTTTAACTTTAATCAAACCTAAATTCACCTTCCTTTTATCACTTACCTCTATTTCTGTTACTTTTGCCCTAATAACTTTTAATCTAAAATCTAATATCTAGCATCTAACATCTTATAAAATGAAACTCTGGCAAAAGAACACAAGTGTAGCATCAGAAATAGAGAAATTTACCGTAGGAAAAGATCCTGATTTTGATCTGCAACTGGCTGCTTTCGATGTGCTGGGTTCGCTGGCGCACACGCGTATGCTGGAGAGCATTGGTTTGCTTGAAGAGGCGGAGTTGGTAGAATTGCAGCGTGAACTTAAAAATATTTACCAGAGCATCCAGAAAGGTGAGTTTGCAATAGAAGCAGGTGTAGAAGATGTGCATTCGCAGGTAGAGCTGGAACTGACCAGAAGGGTTGGAGACGCTGGCAAGAAAATTCATAGCGGTCGTTCCCGCAACGATCAGGTGCTGGTAGACCTTAAATTGTTTTTCCGTCACCAATTACAGCAGACGGTGCAGCAGGTTCAAAATCTGTTTGAAGTGTTGATTCAGCAAAGCGAAACGCACAAAGATAAACTGCTGCCTGGATACACCCACCTGCAAGTTGCCATGCCCTCCTCCTTCGGCTTATGGTTCGGCGCCTTTGCCGAAAGCCTTGTAGACGACATACACCTGCTACAGGCAGCTTACAAGATAACTGATAAAAATCCGCTTGGGTCTGCGGCTGGTTATGGTTCTTCTTTCCCGCTCAACCGCCAGATGACGACTGACCTGCTGGGCTTTGAGTCGCTAAACTACAACGTGGTGTATGCCCAAATGGGACGAGGCAAAACAGAGCGTGTAGTGGCAGTAGCCTTAGCTTCGGTGGCCGCCACGTTGGCGCGTATGTCTATGGACCTTTGCCTGTACATGAGCCAGAACTTTGGGTTCGTAACACTGCCTGATAACCTGACTACTGGCTCCAGCATAATGCCACACAAGAAGAACCCCGATGTGTTTGAAATAATGAGGGGCAAGTGCAATAGGCTGCAGGCAATACCAACAGAGGTTACCATGATGCTCGTGAACCTGCCATCTGGTTACCACCGCGAACTGCAATTGCTGAAAGAGTGCCTCTTTCCGGCGTTTACAGAACTAGAGAATTGCCTCCAGATGATGACGTTTATGGTGCAGAACCTGCAGGTGCGGGATAACATCATGGAAGAAGAGAAATACAAATATGCTTTTAGTGTAGATGCCGTGAATGCCGAAGTCCTGAACGGGGTACCCTTTAGAGATGCCTATAAAAAAGTTGGCACTTCGATAGAGGAAGGTACCTTTACAGTGCCAGCCTCTGTTACACATACCCACGAAGGCAGTATCGGCAACCTTTGTAACGATCAAATTCAGCAGCTTATGCAACATGCAATTGCTTCGTTCCATTTCGAACGTGCCGAAAAAGCACTGCAGGCACTGGTAAGTTAAGCCTTGGCTTGTATATATAGAAAACAGCTCCGGAAGGCCATTTTCATTAGAATAATAATTTACTTTCTGGTTGTTAATTGGCTTAATTGTTTAATGGTTAATTTAAGGAAACCCTTAAAACTTCCCAAGGTGCGGAGCTCCAGCGAGTGTCTGGGAAAGCAGTAGGCTTCGTAACTGATTCAATAAATCTAACATCTATAATCTAGCATCTAAGGTCTTATAAAAGCCTCCGGAAGGCCATTTTCATTAGAATAATTGTACATGACTCATCCCGAATTTTAGTTGATTGGGGATAGAAAAGGAAGAACCTCCTGTTAAAGTGGTAGAGATATCACTTAAAGCAGGAGGTTCTTTATGTCTAGACAAGTTAATAACGCAGGCACT